>JBPCXH010000214.1:0-19232 GCA_051008735.1 Gammaproteobacteria bacterium
ATCCTGCAGCGTAACGGCGCCTTCCATCACGAACAGCGGGTCCATCATGTCGACGGGTGAACTGGGTACATCCGAAGAAATACTTAAGCGGTTGCCATTAGCCGCCACTGTCGGATACTGGCAATACTGCGAATTAATTCGCTCTTCGCCCAGCAGCTCCAGGGCCAAAGCGTCCTGAGCTTCCCAGCTTGAACAAAAGGCCGGGGTGACATTCACCGGCAGATTCATATCCAGGGTGCGCTGCAGGTCAGCCGGGTCAGCCCAGAAGAAATGGTGCAACTGATTGCGAGCTTTCGTGTAGCCCGCTGCATTGGCGGCTTCGATGGCATCGATCATGGCCCGCACCGTCGCGCTGCCATCCACGTGGGTCACCACATCCAGGCCTTTGGCATTGGCGGCCAGCACGACCTCCTGCATCAGCTCGGGACCTACACTCGCCGCGCCGTAGTTGGCCACAGACGGACGATCCAGCTCTTCGGGTGTATCGTCCGGGGGCAGATAGGGCTCGAGCATCCGCGAAGTGCGGCTGGTCCAGTTGCCCTCCGGGTGAATCTTGATGCCGAAAGCGCGCAGATTGTCTGAATCATAACGCTTGGCCAGGTCCTCAGCTTTCGCGACGAACTCAGCCACATCCGTATCCGGCATCTTGAAGCCGGGCTGGATGAAGGCGCGGAGATCCAGTTTGCCCTGCTGCTCCAGACCAGCCAGATACTCCATCACGTATTCCATGTCCTCGAACATTTTTTCGGCATCGATGACGGTCGGCGTCACGAGGGCGGGATTCAGATGGGCGGTCATACCTGTCTTGACGGCTGCCGCATACAGGTTCTTGTGACTGGAGGGAATCATCGATTCCGGATCCCACGCACCGAGCGCGATGTACGCCGGCATCCAGGCAAACTCGATGGCCGCACCAGTCGGATTGCCATCTTCGTCCCGCTGCCAATAGGTCACGCCGGGCACGGCATCTGCTGTGTTCTTGTCGACACCGGCGAGCTCCATGGCCTTGGTATTCAACCAGGCATCGTGGATGGTGAAGTCCAGGAGAATCACCGGCCGGTCCGCTACCGCAGTATCCAGCTCTGCCGCGGTGGGCAGGCCCCCATAGGGACCCGCACCCCAGCCAATGCCGCGAATAATCTCCTCTTCCGGATTCGCTTCAGCATAGACGCGGATGAGCTCAAGGTAGTCTTCTTTCGAACTGCCCGGGAACAAATCAACGCCATAAGTAGGCCATTCGGCCCCGATCAGGTGATCGTGGGCACTGACGAAACCTGGCAGCACCATCTTTCCGCCCACATCAATGGTTTCCGTGCCCTCGCCCGTGAACTCAGCCACACCGGCCGCACCGCCGACATAAACGATTTTGTTGTCCTTGATGGCGACGGCCTCGGCCCAGGGTTGGGCGTCATTGACGGTGTAAACCTTGCCGTTGGTGAAGACCACATCTGCAGCATCCATGGCCGGGACGCCGGGTGCCGCAGCCTGCTGGGACTCCGGCTGACCACAGCCCGCGAGTGCCAGGAGGGCCAGTGGGATAAAAGACCTAAATCGAGACATGGATTTCTCCCCAGGTAATCAGACAAAGACTAACGAATATATTGGTGCCCCGGCGTGGCGGTCTTGCGCCTGTGATCTGAACCACCAAGCGTCGAACCGATTTTTTGCCGTGGCTTGTTTTGCGCTAATGTTAACCATTGTATCTATCGCAAAGAAATTAAAAACAGCCTTAAGGAGTATCAAGAATGACCAGAACCGGCACAAGGCTATTGATAAGCGCACTGGCGATCATCGGAGCAGGACCTGGCCAGCCGGCCCTGGCAGCCGACCGACCGCCGGGTTTTATGGACACCCCCATCGAAATAAACGCTTCACTGGTGGTGCCTGACGAGTTGATGGTGGGTGAGAGCTACAGCATCAAGTCCGTAGCCACCAGCGACGGCTACAACAATACCTACATCATTGAACACGAATTGGGTGAGATCGAAGCCATCAGCGACTATCACCTGCGCCGGGTGATCCAGGAGATTGAAGCCCTGGAGGCCCTGGAAGCCATGAGCCGGGCCGGCGTGTTCGGCGACGCCATGAAGGATGGTGTGATGGCCCCCATTCGTGGTGCCGGGGCGCTGGTCACGGCACCAGTGGAAACCACCAAGGGCGCTGTGAAGGGCATGGGCCGCTGGGTCAAGAATGTGGGCCGGGGCGCAACGAGCACGGACCCTTACCAGGAAGGCGCCCTGTCTGCGGCCACCGGCTGGCAAGCCACCAAACGTGCCTTTGCCCTGGAACTGGGTGTAGACCCGTGGACCCAATGGGAACCCATGAATGATGCCCTGGCTTCCGTGGCCCGCGCTGCCTTTGCCGGGGGCATGGCAGGCAGCGTGCTGATGGAGGAAGTCGCGGGGACGGGCACCCTGGGCAGCGTGGTGGCTATCGCTGGCATGACGGGCGAACTGAACGCCATCCTGGCTGACAACCCGGCCGAACTGGTCACCACGATCAACACGGAACGACTGGAAGGCATCGGTCTGCCCAAATCCCTGATCAAACCTTTCATGCTGAACTTCAACTACACGCCCATGGAGAAGTCCCTGCTCGTGCAGTCTGTGTTGCAGATGGAGAGCGCCGGTGGCCGTGATCTGTTGATCGGCTTCGCGGCCGCAGCGCCGGACCGGATCGTCGCGCGGTATCGTCAGCAGCAGGCCGAGATGATGGCGAACTTCTATCGCGACACGGACCAGTTCGATGTTGTCGAAATTCAGAGCGCCCTGTGGCTCAAGACTCGCGGCGGAGACCTGGTCGGCATCCACCCCATCGATTACATGGCCTGGACGGCGCCGATACTTGCCATCGCGGAAACGGCGGCTCAGCAGGATGCCAAGAGCCGGGAAATCTGGCTGGAGGGAACCGCCTCCCCCCTGGCCCGCGAAGGGCTTGAGTCCGTCGGCTGGACGGTTCGCGACCGTGTTGGCCTGATCACCGGCGACGAACTGCAGGATACGACGGCCGGCGGGGCCGGGCTTGGCATCACAATCCAGGGCATCAAGCTGATCACGCCCTAGCCACCACCAATGAGGTCAAGCAAAAACGCTATAGTTCAAGAGCAACTGCGAATTCTTATCACCGAAACTCACGTCGAACTCAATCGTGCAACTTGATATTCACTTTCCGGACCGCCTGGCTTTCCACATCAGGCGATCCAATCGGGCGCGCCGGCCCAGCGTATCCGTGTGCCTGCACGACGGCGTGGTCCTGACCCTGCCCCAGCGCTTTGATGAACGACACCTGCCGGCCCTGCTGACCGAATGGCAGCCCTGGATCGACAAACAGGTGGCCCACTACGAAGCGCACCGCGCCAGGCTGCCGGCGGAGATGTTTGCCCGGCTCCCTGAGAACATTGCCTTGCCTGCCTGCGGCGGACGATGGCAGGTCAGCTACGCCGGCAGCGGGAAAACCACGCGCGTAGTAGACCGAGACGGGACACTGACCGTCCACAACCCGTCAGGCGAGGAGGCATCTGCCCGGGCGACACTGAACAGGTGGCTGGCCCGCACCGCCCGCAGACATCTGCAGGCACGCCTGGAGGAATTGTCCCGTCTGCATGATTTGCACTACCAGCGCCTGACGGTGCGCGGCCAGCGCACGCGCTGGGGCAGCTGCTCGTCCACCGGCACCATCAGCCTCAACTACCTGCTGATGTTTCTGGCGCCAGAACTGGCGGACAGCGTGGTCCTGCACGAGCTGTGCCACACGCGTTATATGAGTCACGGGCCGCGCTTTTATGGGCTGCTGCGCCGACTGCAGCCCCGCTACGATGAACTGGATCAGCGTGTGCGCGAAGGCTGGCAGGCAATTCCCGACTGGGCCTGGCCCCACCGGACAGACACGCCCCAGGGCCAGAAGTAACTATCGCGGATACAGGGCGTCGATTGCCGCCTGGTTGGCTTCCACGATTTTCGCTCGTTTTAACTTGAGGGTCGGCGTGATCAGACCCGACTCCACCGTCCAGGGCTCTGACATAAGGGCGATACGCGGAATCTTTGCGTAACCCGGAAAGTCCTTCAGCTTTTCAGCAATGCGCTGGACCAGCAGCTTTTTCAGCTCCGGGTTGTTGACCTCCGTGCCGAGCTCACCGAAGCCGTGTTCCTTGGCCAGGCGCTCATACTCCTCCGGCTCCAGCACCACCAGGGCCGCCAGGTTGGGCTTGCCGTCACCGATCACCATGACCTGGTTGAACATCGGATCCAGGCATACGGCCTGCTCCATATCGACGGGCGAAACATTTTCACCGTTACCCAGGACAATAATCTCCTTAAGGCGCCCGGTGATGTAGACATGCCCGTCGTCGATGCGCGCCTGATCACCCGTATGCAGCCAGCCGTCCGTGTCGATGGTCTTGGCGGTAGCCTCAGGATTGTTCCAGTAGCCCATCATGACGCTGGGTCCGCGCGTCAGCAGTTCATCTTTCTGGCCCAGTTTGACTTCGGTTTCCGCCAGAGGCTGGCCGACGCTCTCGGGGATATTGGATTCGAAAGTATTAACAGCCACCACCGGCGCAGACTCTGTCGCGCCGTAGCCATGCAAAACCGGCACACCGGCACCAATAAAGAAACAGGCTATCTCCGATGGCATCGCCGCACCGCCGGCAACGGCACAACGCAACTTGCCGCCGAATGCCGCTCTTACTTTCGGGCCTATCAGTCTGTCCAGGGGCCCGCGGAAGATAAACTTGGGCTGCCACTTCGCCTTACCCTGCTGAAACTGAAAATAATCCCAGCCTGCTTTCGCTGCCTTAGCCACGGCCAGCCGGACCGGTGCCGGCTTCTGCGACAGCTGCCCCTGCACCTTGGCATAAATAGCTTCAAAAACTCGCGGCACGCAGATAATGACCGTCGGCTTCACGCTGGCCAGATCCTGGGCCAGGTAGCGCGGGGCCCGCGCATAGGCAACAGCTGCGCCCGACGCTATGGGCAAATACAGGCCGCCGGTCCGTTCCAGCATGTGGGACAGAGGCAGAAAAGACAGGAATACATCCTCGCGATAAGCATGCAGCTTTTCGGATACGCCAAAAACGTTGGCGAGAATATTGCGATGGCTCAGCATGACGCCCTTGGGTCGCCCCATGGTGCCCGAGGTATAAACAATTGAGGCCAGAGCATCGCCACCCGGTGCATCAACGCGTAACTCACCTTCGTCGCTCGGCAACCAGTCATCCAATTCGACAGGCATCAGGCCACCGGGCAAGGGTTTTGCCTTTCCCATGGCAATAATGCGTCGCAAATTCGCCAGGGCCGTCTCCACAGGCGCCAAGGCCTGCCACTGGTCGCCGCCGGATGTCAGCAAGACCTCAGCACCGCAGTCTTCGAGAATCAGGCCTGAATTTTCGGCCCGGTCATTAACGTATAAGGGAACCACGACCAGACCCAGGCCCTGAGCCGCAAGATCCAGGGCTGCCCACTCGGGGCAATTGGGCAACATGACAGCGACCCGGTCACCGGCCTGAAGCCCCTCAGCCACCAACGCCTGTTGCCAGCGAGTGACATAACCGGCAAATTGACGCCATGTCCAGGGCTGCCAGTCCTTACTTGCACGAACATACTGCAGGTAGGCCAGGTCATCCGGGCTGCGCTTCAGCCGTTCCCTCAGAAGCTCGCACAGATTACCGTCATTACCCAGTACGATGTTATCCAGTGTTTCAGGCATACCCGTCACTCAGCTTCGCTGCATTCGCATAACCATCCTTCTACACCAGACAAATTGTCGGCGCCACTGCTGAGCAAATACCGCAGGCTGCCGGAAAAAGAAAAAAAAAGAGCCCGGACTTTATGTTCGGGCTCCGGCTTTGCTTTTGGAGGATACTGTCAAAGTTAGTAGTGCTGGCGGCGGTCCGGTTGGGGAGGACGGGGAGCAGGGGAACTCCTGAGATATTCGTCGCCCGGCCCGCGCCAGCACTTGATGAGACGTATCCTAGGGTCTGGGCCATGGACATGGGCTTACCTGAAGATTAACAATCCTTAATGTTTATAGGTGGCCTGCAACCCACTGTTTATATTATTATTTTTTAACCCTCACAACAGCTGGCGCAAGCCGGCCCGGCAGTCAGAATGCGAATACTGGTAATCGAAGATGACCACAGCGTGGCCGAATTTGCCTGCGGTGGTCTGCGTGAAAGCGGCCACAACGTGGATCATGCAGACAACGGCAAGGACGGTCTTTTTCTCGCCACGACGGAGCAGTACGACGCCCTGATCGTCGATCGGATGCTCCCCGGCGTGGATGGCCTGTCCATCATCCGCACCCTGCGCGCCTCTGACAATGATACGCCCGTGATCATTCTCAGCGCGCTGGGTCAGGTGGATGATCGCGTGAAAGGATTGCAGGCCGGTGGTGATGACTATCTCACCAAGCCCTTCGCCTTCAGCGAACTGGAGGCTCGTCTGGATGCCCTGTCCAGACGCTCACGAGGCGGCAGTGGTGCAGCCGAGACGCAATTGGTTGTCGGGCCGCTGGAGATGGATTTGCTGCGACGGGAAGTGAAACGAGCCGGCGAAACAATCGAATTACAGCCGCGTGATTTTCAGTTACTCGAGTATCTGATGCGTCACGCCGGCCAGGTTGTGACAAGAACCATGCTGCTGGAAAACGTCTGGGACTATCATTTTGATCCCCAGACCAACGTGATCGATGTGCACATCAGCCGCTTGCGCGCCAAGATAGACAAAGGCCATGAACAGGCGCTGATACAGACAGTGCGCGGCGCCGGTTACAAAATTGACGCCTGAATCCATGCCACGCCTGAAGCAACAGCTCCGGACCACAACCTTTCTGCTGACCTTGCGCTATATGGTGCTGTTTTTTCTGTCCGCCACCATATTAATGGCGGTGATTAACTGGGCCATCAGTGGCTACGTTGAGCGACGTGCCGATGACGCGGTTGAAGTGGCCGTGCGGACATTCGGCGGGCTCTATCAGTTGGGTGGTTTGCAAGCCATTGCCCCCCTGATCAAAGCGAGACGGGCAGCCGAAGATCGCGGTGACGCCTTTTACCTGCTGGCCGATCAGGACTATAAAGCAGTCTTGGGTAACCTACCCGCCTGGCCTGACCTGCAGGTCACGGAAGAGGGCTGGGTCAGCTTCAGTTTCCTGCGGGACGATGGCGAAACTCTCTCGGCCCGCGGCAGGGTAGTCGCCCTGCAGCCGGATGGCTGGCTGTTGGTCGCTCGCGAAGCGCGAGCCTTCGGTGCCCTGGAGCAGATCCTGGAGCGTGCCTTTGTGGCTGTTCTGGGCGTCACATTGCTACTGGCTTTCAGTGGCGGGCTGCTCATGAGCAATGACGTCCTGCGCCGAGTCAATTCCATCAACACCGCAGCCCGCCAGATCATGGCAGGGGATTTGTCCCAACGAATGCCAACCACAGGTACTCGGGACGAGTTTGATGAACTCTCTCGTAACCTGAATGCCATGCTTAACCAGATTGAGTCATTAATGGGCAGCGTGCGCCATATGTCCGACAATGTAGCGCATGACCTGCGCACGCCCCTTACACGGCTGCGAAATCGCCTGGAAACGCTGCGCACGAAAGCGACCGAAGCAGAAATTGATGATATTGACTCGTGCCTGGAAGACGCGGACGGACTTTTATCCACCTTTGCTTCGCTGCTGAGCATTGCGCGTATCGAGTCCGGTGCTTCTGACGAAACGCTGGGCTCGGTCGACCTGACAGCAGTCACCCGGGATGCCTGCGAGCTTTACCAGGCCCTGGCCGAAGACAAGCAGATTAAACTGCGGTGTGAAGTCAACCACGGCATCCGGGTGCTCGGCGACCGTAACCTGATCTTTCAGGCACTGACGAATCTGCTGGATAACGCCATCAAGTACACACCACCCATGGGTAATGTCACGGCGCGAGTGCAACAGGCGAATGACCACGTTCTGCTGACTGTTGCTGATTCGGGTCCGGGCATTCCGGAAACGCGCCGCGGCAAGGTACTGGAGCGTTTCTACCGACTTGATGAAAGCCGCTCGGCCCCAGGCGCAGGCCTGGGACTAAGCCTGGTCAACGCGATTGCCCAACGCCACAAAGCCACTATTGAACTGGAAGACAATCAGCCTGGACTGCGCGTACGCCTCGCCTTTCCAGCTGCCCAGGCCGCCTGACTGAGAGAAGCCTCCCTGTTGGGCCGAGCTTGTGCGGCTGCTGCGGGCCACTTAGCCTTAGCCGCCGAGTAATCGTTGTCGAGCCCGAGCAGGATCCGCGCGCATGCCCAAACTGTTCAAGGAACCCCTACTGCACTTTCTCGTGGCAGGCGCCCTGTTGTTTGCCCTCTACGGCCGGCTCAATCCGGACACTGCCGGGCCGGACAATCAGCGGATAGAAATCACGCCGGGGGTCATACAAGACCTGGAAGAGGCCTGGACCCGGCAGTGGCGTCGACCCCCTGAGCCTGAAGAACTGGCCGGCCTCATTGAGGCTTACATTCGCGAAGAAGTTTTTTACCGTGAGGCTATTAGCCTGGGTCTGGACCAGGACGACACCATCATTCGCCGACGACTGGCCCAGAAAATGGAATACCTGACGGAGGACCTGAGCATTCAGGCCGAACCGACGGACAGTGATCTGAGAACTTTTTTTACCAACAGGCGTGAAGACTTTACGCAAGCTGCTCGGATATCCTTTCGGCATATTTATTTCAGCCCGGACAAGCGCGGAGCAAATGCCCGTGGTGATGCCCAGCTGGCGCTGGCAACCCTGCTAAGCGCAGATACCGTGGACATCGGTGAACGCGGCGATGCTTTCTTAATGCAATCTGAATACCTGGGCCTCACCCAGCGTGACACCAGCCAGCTATTCGGCACTGAATTCGGCACCGCTATTTTCGAGCTCCGGTCCGATGGCTGGCAAGGGCCCATCAAATCAGGCTTTGGCTGGCACCTGGTGTGGATCAACGAAAAGCAGGCCGCCCAGATACCCGACTTCAATGCAGTTCGCGATCAGGTACGTTTGGAATATGACTACGAGCAGCAACGCAGGGCTCGCGAAACTGTGTTCCGGGATCTGCGCAGACGCTACGACATTGTCAAACTGCCGGCAGATTCTGGCTCGTGAAACGACTTGCGGCTCTGATTGTCCTCCTGTGCCTGGCTGCGGGGGCAACAGCTCATGAATCGCGGCCAGGCTACCTGGAACTGACGCAGACAGGCCCGACTAATTACACCGTTAGCTGGAAAATCCCGCGACGCGGTGGTTTGATCCTTCCGCTGACGGCGGTATTTCCTGACAGCTGCCGCGATACCGTTGCACCGGAACAAGGCTTAACGCCCGGCGGCCTGGTGTTGCGGCGATCGCTGAATTGCCCACCCGCAGGGCTCCAGGGTCAGGAAATCAGAATTAGTGGTTTGTCCGGTAGCATTTCCGACGTGCTGGTACGTACCAGGCTTGCCGATGGCATCACTCAGACCCTTGTCCTGAAACCTGACTCGCCCACCTTTGTGGTGGCTGTCGAACAATCCGGCTGGCAGGTATTCAGCGCCTATATGGTTCTGGGAATTGAACACATCCTGTTCGGGCTCGATCATCTCCTGTTTGTGCTGGGACTACTGCTCCTGGTTCGTGGCCTGGGCCTGCTTATAAAAACTATTACGGCCTTTACCGTCGCCCATAGCCTCACGCTGGGAGCCGCGACCCTGGGTTTCGTGAACGTGCCGCAAGCACCGGTGGAAGCCGTCATTGCTCTGAGTATTCTTTTCCTGGCAACAGAGCTGCTAAAACAGCAGCACGGTGAGAGCGGCCTGACTGAAAGAGCACCCTGGCTGGTGGCTATGAGCTTCGGCTTGCTTCACGGCTTTGGGTTCGCCGGTGCACTGGCGGAAATTGGCCTGCCGGATAACGCCATTCCCATGGCCCTGCTCAGCTTCAACCTCGGCGTCGAAGCAGGACAACTGTTATTTGTATTCGCTGCCCTTGTCGTTTTCAGGGTGATGCGCCAATGGCAGATTTCGTGGCCAAACTGGGCCGCACAGCTTCCGGCCTATGGAATCGGATCCTTGGCTGCGTTCTGGGTAGTACAGCGCGTCGCCATGTTTTAATGGACAATCAATGCAATTGCTCCAGACACAAAGTCAGAACCGGAAAACCCCAGTCTGCGATCAGCTTTAGAACCTGCCGATGATTGAAATACTCGACGATTATCCCGCGGCCGTGCTGGCCATTAGCGCGCAAGAACGCGTAACCGGGGAAGACTACCGTGACATTCTGACTCCAGCGGTGGAATCAAAATTTCAGCAGTTCAATAAGTTACGACTGCTGTATCACTTGGGGCCTGGCTTCAAGCGATTCACCACGACGGCCTTATGGGACGATGCGAAACTCGGCTTTCACCATCTTGACGGTTTTGAACGTATAGCCTTGGTAACCGACGAAGAATGGCTAAGAAAGCTGGCGCGAACAGCGAATGCCGCCCTGCCTGCTGAGGTTCGGGAGTTTTCTAATGCGGAACTTCACCAGGCCAGCCGATGGATTAAAGACGGACTGGTCTAAAGCCGGGCAACGGCAAACTCAGCTGCCGTTGCCCGCTTTCGTACCTGTTACTTTTCGGTCTTGTTGTACTTTGACCCAACCAGGCTGATATCTGCCATCAGACCTGAATTAGTAGTCACAAAGCCAAGAATGGGAGCCTTAGCTGTCGTGGTCTGCGCCTTACCCGCTGCACCTGCATCAATAAGTGTCACCGAGCCGTCGACGCCCGCTTCCCAACCTTTACTGTTGCGGAAATTTTGCAGGGCATCGTCTGTCATAAAAAGAATGTAGACACTTTTGCTCACGGCACCGGCTTGCAGACCGATGGAGCCTGCCATAGTACTGTAGTAATCCACTGTCTTACCGCCTACTCGCAGCGCGCCCTCACCGCCTTCGCCGCCGATGATAAAACCTGCCTTCACGACCTTCGGAAAGACCAGCACTCCTTTAGCGGAGTCCAAATAGCCCTTCGCACCATCAACATTTTCTGCGAAAGCTTTCAGTGCTGCATCGGCGTTGGCATCAATCTCCTCAGCCGAAGCTGCGCCAGCCGCACCGGGAAGCATGAATGCTGCAGCTAAAATCAGCGCCAACCAAACTCGCATAGTTTTCATTTATTTCTCCAGTTTAAATCGCCGGCAGAGCCGGCGGATAATCAATCAAGGCTTCTCGATGACGTCTGAGGCTGCCACCACTTCTCCATGATAATAGATATCGCGCTGGGGTCGCGGCGTTTTAAAGCCTTCAGCAGCCAGGCGCCGTTGAATTTCCCGCGTTAAATCCCAGTAAACGCCCCAGTAGTCTTCCGTTTTGACCCACGGTCTCACAATAAAATCGAAAGATGAATCGGCGAGCTCATGCAAACGGATATTTGGCTCAGGCTCGGCCAGCACCCGCTGATCGTTCATGACAATCTCTAGGAGCAAGGCTTCCGCTGCATCGAGGTCGTCACCGTGACCCACTCGAACAACCAAATCGACACGCCGCGTCTTTTGATGAGTGACGTTGCGAATCACGTCGCCCCAGATCTTGTTGTTGGGTACGATGAGGGTCTGGTTATCAAACGTCAGAATTACTGTAGAAACCAGACTCATGGTTTGCACCGTACCGTTGACACCAGCAGCTTCTACAACATCACCCTCATCAAATGGCCGATTGATGAGGATCATGACGCCGGAGGCAAAGTTCGACAGTGTGTCCTGCAGAGCAAAGCCCACGATAAAGCCAGCAATACCGACACCAGCCAGCAACTGACCAACAGAAATCCCCAGTTGGGATAGCGCAACGAGTACTCCGATTATCAGTACCAGGTTAGAAACCAGACCAACAAGCATGGACCGCAACAACCGGGACATCCCTGCCCGTCGTGCACCCAAGAGCCTGCCCACCATGGCGCCGACAATACGTGCCAATATCCAGGCCGCAATGAGGGTTACCACCAACAGGGCTGCCCGCACCAGGAAGCTGACTGCGTCACGCCGCAACCATTCTCGAAACGAAGCCACTCCCTCAATAAAGAGGCCGGTAACAACCTCACTATCCAGGCCAATGGCACTGACGTCCCCGGTGACTCTCACCAACTGCTTCTGATACTCAACCGTATCGATGTTGAGCTGTTGCAGCTGATCCACAATCAGGCGCAGACCCTCTGTCGCGCTTCGCAGTCTGGCGCTCACCACTTTCTGACGCACGTTCGCTGTGGCATCACCGGGATCCTGGCTAAGCCTTTCCTGCAAAACCAGGGCCTCTTCTGACGATACCCGGGTCACTGTAACCAGACGATCGGCGCGGTTCTCTAACTGTTTAACCAAAGATTCCCGAGCTTCAGTCGAATCCACGCCCAACTTATCCATTAACTTGATGTGCCGGGTATAAAACACATAAACGTCGTCCAGGGCTCTCGCCGCCGTCGCGACGCCATCCTGCAGGTCTACCGCCGCTTCAGGCGTTGCCTGATCTCGCTCCGTGCGGCGCTCCTCCAAAAGGGCTTGTCGCTCGTCCAGTGCCCGCTGGATACCGTCCGGCCAGCTCTCCATCAAGCGAATCAAATCCGCACGTGCGCTACCCAGATCATCGCTATCTTCCGGCGATGCAATGACCAGTTCGGCCAGGTCGTGGGCAATATTCCCGCCGCGCAGCTCCTCTGCCTGAATCTGGCGAATCTGTAACTGGCGACTGGCGCCTGTTTTATCTGACAGATCTGCCTCCAGCTCCTTGAGCCGGGCCTCAACCTCGGCCAGTTCTGCCAGTAAGGCCTGCGCCTTTTCAGCCGGGGTGCTGGATCCGATGAATGTCTCGGCCGGGCTATCCGCCTCGGACTGGGCGAAGACGGGAAGGCCAACAAGGAGGAAGCAGCTGAATATCAGACTGGCGAGAAAATGCATTAAGCAGTGCCCACGGGCTACTATCGCCTGCCGGGACGATTCTTGGCAATCTGAACTGGGACGGTAGTAGTCCACAATGCGATAGTAGCAAACATGCAATTGCGAACATTGATAATCAGCTTGTGCCTCATCCTTGCAGCCTGCAGCAATCCTGAGAAAGCCTGGGAACTGGCTGACAGGGAGGACACTAACCAGGGCTATTTGGAATTTCTCGCCAAATACCCGGATGGCAAATACGCTGACCAGGCGCGCGAACGCATGATCGAACTGAAGGAACTGCGGGGCTGGGAACGAGCTCAGTTTCGCGACAAGATTGAAAACTACCGGCGCTTCGTCGCGGAACACCCAGATAGCGAGAACGCACCGGCTGCTCGCCAGCGCATTAATGAACTTGAGCGTGACGCCGCCTGGGCAGCCGCCGAGTCATCCAACGACGCTGTTGCTCTGCAGGGATTCCTGGCCAGCTATCCGGAAGCGCCCCAAACGGGGGAAGCACAGCAGCTGCTGGCGGCACTGGCCCCGCCCATTCCCGAACCGCCGCCTGAACCCTTGGGTAATTTTCGTGTTCAGGTTGGAGCTTTTCGAACCGCGAAAGCAGCTGATAACGAAGTTCGTCGCTTGACTAAATTACTGGACTCAAGAGTAGTCGGTACCGTGAAAATCGTGACCCCGCAAGAATCGGGCAGCCGATTTTTCCTGCTCCACAGCCAGCCCCTGACGGGCCCGGCCGCGGCGACCGTATGCAAGGAACTTCAACAGCGGAATCAGGCATGCCTGGTCATCAATCGTTGATAGGCTTGCAACTGCTGCCGGTGGCCGTAGGCTAGGCAGACTGACTTCGGATCGCGGCGCACCGCCATGAGCTTTAACTGGGAAGACCCCCTCGTACTGGAAGAACAGCTGCAAGCCGAGGAGCTCTCGGTTCGCGATGCTGCCCGACGTTTCTGCCAGGAACAGTTGGCGCCGCGTGTCCAGAAAGATTTCCGGGATCAGGGCTTTGAACGCGGAATTCTGCAGGCTGCCGGCGAAGTTGGCCTGCTGGGTGGCACTCTGGAGGGCTACGGTTGCCCGGGCCTCAGTCATGTATCCCACGGACTCGTCGCCCGGGAAATCGAGCGAGTCGACAGCGGCTATCGCTCCAGCATCACGGTGCAGTCGAGTCTGGTCATGCACCCGATCCACGCCTTTGGCACGCAGGCACAGCGGGAAACCTACCTCCCCCGACTAGCGACGGGCGAACTGATTGGGTGCTTTGGCCTCACGGAACCGGATCACGGCTCTGACCCTGCCGGTATGCAAACCCGGGCCACCCACGTGGATGGCGGCTATCGACTGAGTGGGGAAAAATCGTGGATTACAAACGCGCCTATCGCCGATCTTTTCGTCGTCTGGGCGCGCGATGATGACCATAAGGTCAGGGGCTTCCTGCTTGAGCGGGACATGCCGGGCCTAGTGACATCGGCCATCGAGGGGAAATTCGCCTTGCGAGCATCCCTGACGGGCCAGATTGCCATGCAGGATGTGCTCGTCCCTGAGACCCAGCTACTGCCTGATGCTGTGGGCCTGAGGGCTGTCTTTGACTGCCTGACCCGTGCTCGTTTTGGCGTGGCCTGGGGCGCGCTGGGGGCCGCGGAGTTCTGCTGGCATGCAGCCCGTAACTACGCAATGGATAGAAAACAATTCGGGCGTCCCCTGGCAGCCAATCAGTTGGTGCAGAAAAAGCTGGCCGACATGCAGACCGAAATTACCCTGGGCTTGCAGGGCTGCCTGCAACTGGGTCGCCTGGCAGATCAGGGTCAGCTGACCAGCGAGGCCGTGTCCCTTCTCAAACGAAACAACTGCGGCAAGGCACTGGATATCGCCCGCGCGGCCCGCGACATTCATGGAGGCAATGGGATAACCGATGAGTACCATATTATTCGGCACATGCTGAATCTTGAGGCCGTGAATACCTACGAAGGTACGCATGACATTCATGCCCTGATTCTGGGTCGCGCCCAGACAGGTATCAGCGCCTTTTCCTGACCGACTTCTGGCCCGTTTACAATCGCCCAATGAAAGAAATTACTGCCGACCTAGCTGACTTGCGGCGTGAATACCGAAATCGGCCTTTGCACCGCGCTGATCTTGACCCCAACCCTGTGGTCCAGTTCGACCGTTGGTTCAAGCAAGCTACCGAGGCGGAAGCCATGGATGCAAATGCCATGAGCATCGCCACTGTGGACGCTAAGGGGCAACCCTCCCTGCGCACAGTTTTACTGAAGTACTACGGTGAAGATGGCTTTGTGTTCTACACCAACCTGGGCAGTCGCAAGGCCAAAGACATCAAGAATAATCAACAAGTGGCGCTGCTCTTTTACTGGCACGAACTGCACCGTCAAATAAAAATTCTTGGCCATGCGCACCGTAACTCCCTGGCTGATGATGCAAAGTACTTTATGCGCCGGCCGAGAGAGAGCCAGCTGGGTGCCTGGGTATCTCAGCAGAGCAGTCTGATACCGGCTCGCTCGGTCCTGGAGAAAAAGTTCGCAGAGATGAAAGAACGATTTAAACAAGGTGAAGTACCTCTGCCAGACTTCTGGGGCGGCTATCGTATCGAAGCAAAGAGCATTGAATTCTGGCAGGGACGGGAGAACCGTTTGCACGATCGATTTCGCTTCGATCGCGACGGGAGTGGCTGGCAAGTGGGACGGCTCGCGCCCTGACTCATTTATTCATGGGATCTGCGAAGAATCCGAATAGCTGCGCCGGGCTCTGAGGATTGGCAGAATAGAGACCATGAATTGGCGCCATGCAGTCAGCACGTGGATTCTTCTCAGCCTGTCCGGCTGCGCTTCAGTCAATTTCGATTATCCGAAGACAGAAAGCTACACCCTCGCGGCTGGCCCGGACAGTTACCTCAGCAAGCGCGTTGCCGATCTTTTTCAGGGCGGGCCTGGCGAGTCGGGGTTTCTCGAACTTGACGACGGCGTGGATGCGCTGGCGGCACGCTATGTGCTCTCAGCGAGAGCCGAGAAAAGTATCGACGCGATGTATTTCGTCATTAAAGCGGACGCGGCAGGCTCCCTGTTCATCATGTCACTACTCGAAGCGGCCGATCGAGGTGTCCGGGTGAGAGTCCTGGTAGACGACGCGCACCTTGGCAGCTACACCAGGGGCGTCGCAGCTTTGGATGGCCATCCCAACGTCGAGATACGCATCTTTAACCCTTTCGCCCGCAGCCTGCCTCGCTGGTGGAATGCTGTCACGGATTTTCGCCGCATTAACCGCCGGATGCATAACAAGGCTTTTATCGTTGATGGCCAGGTGGGAATAGTCGGCGGACGGAACGTGGCCTCGGAATACTTTGGGGCGCGTCCTGACGTTGTTTTCGTGGATTCCGATTTTGGATGCGTCGGCCCGGTTGTGGACGAACTGACAGACATGTTCGACAGCTACTGGAATCATCGAACCGCTGTCCCGGTCGCCGCCTTGGTCAAGGAACCCGACGATCATGCCGAAGAGCTTGAGGGCGTACGGAACCGCCTGTCCAGCACACAACAGCAGTTGAGCGACGGGCCGTTTGCAAAGGTACTGACCAACGCAGTGATAGATCGGGTCGAGACAGCGGATGACGAGTTCATCTGGACGCCTTATGAACTGCTCTACGACAATCCCGACAAAGCTCTCAAAAAACGCCCCGAGGAACTGGAGCCCCTGATCACACCGGAGCTTTTTTCGGCGGCCGATCGGATCGAGAAGGAATTATTGATCATCTCGCCCTATTTCGTGCCTCGCAAAGCCGGGCTCGAAATGCTACGAAATCTGCGCGCCCGCGACGTGCGTGTCATCGTGGTCACCAATTCACTGGCCTCGACTAACCAGGTGTTGGTCCACTCCGGTTACGCGCCGGTGCGCAAAAAGCTGCTCAATGTCGGGGTAGAACTCTACGAAATCAATCCCACGGCTGAAGAACTGGCGCAATCCCGTGATGACCTGAGCTCGGGCAAAGGGACTTTGCATGGCAAAGTCTTCGTAGCCGACCGACAAAGACTGTTCGTCGGTACTTTCAATTTTGATCCCCGTTCTGCCTATATCAATACCGAGATGGGCGTAATTATCGAAAATCCCCCGCTGGCTGAGGACTGGACTACGGACGTACTGGCCGCGCTACCGGCGAATGCTTACCGCCTTAGCCTGACGGATAAGGGAGCGCTGCGCTGGAACGGCACGGAAGACGGCGAAGAAGTAACCCGCAAACGAGAGCCTGAAACCGGTTTCTGGAAACGTTTCGGTGTCAATATCCTGAAGATATTGCCGATCAAAGATCAGCTTTGAAGCAAACCCGAATCAGCGGCCGATGGCGTAGTAAGCCGCCACGCGATCCACGAGAATCTTGAACTTGCGTTTTTGAAAACCGCGAATGTCCTCCCATGGCGAAAGATCAAGTCGATTCGAAACCATAAAACTCGGCGTCCCGGCATCCATCTCAGCTTTTACAGCCTGCATCAGTCCGTCCCAGAACAGCCAGCGCTCGCGAATCTGACTGACGGGCCCCGTGCTCGGCGCAGCCACCAAACCGCCGTCGCCCGGTATGGGGACCAAATGGGCACCGATCACCTGTGTCAGGCCTTCGCGTATTGCGAGGGCCTCAATGGCCTGCAGGGATTGCACCGCGTTGTAGAAATGAAAATCTGCCACCTGCGGATCCCAGGGCAGGTAACCGCCACCCGCGGGACGCGGTGTCATGATGTCCACGGTGTAGATCATCTTGTGAGGCCGGGGGATCATCACGACCAGGCAGGTACCGTGGCTGGGGCCAAAGTAAAACAGATCCAGAGACAAGCCACCGAGTTCAACCTGATACTCATCGGAAAAAGTGATATCCGGAGACACCACATCAGGATCGGGTGAATCCCGCCACACATCCACACAACGCTCCTGTGCAATAAAGGTGGCGCCCTCGTCTTTGAAGATCCGGCCCCCGCGTGCATGATCCCAGTGGGCATGGGAATAGACGACAAATTTCACGGGCAAGTCAGTGACCTTCGCAATTTCCTGACGATATAGCTCGGCAGCCTCTGGAGACTGCGGATCCGTCACGATGACACCCTCAGGCGTCACCATGAACAAACTGCGATAGGGGCCGTAGCGGAAAGCGTAGAGATTTTCCCCGAGTTTCTCCGTCTTGCGAAATTCAATGCCCGGTGGCAAAAGCTGAGCCTGCACCAGGGGCACATTCAAACCGAAGGCCAGCATCAGCACGGCTAGTTTTACCTTAATCGACATCGGCTATAGAGCCTCTCCACCGCCTTCGCCGGCCCTGAACAAATGAACATCCCGTTGCGGGAAAGGAATGACGATACTTGCTTCACGAAACTTCTTATCAATCGCTTTATGCAATGCCGTGATGGTGCTTAAGCGCTCGGAGAGAGCACCCACATAGGCCCGCAGACTAATATTGAGACTGCTGTCGCCAAATTGCTCAAAGTGAACACTGGGCTCCGGATCCGCCAACACAGCTTCATTTTCCTGCGCCGCCTGCATCACCAAATCCATTGCCTGCTCAACGTCACTGCCGTATGCAATTCCGACCGTAACAAACAGTCGGGTCACTGAATCACTGAGGGTCCAGTTCAAGAGCCGTCCGGTAATGAGCTCCTTGTTCGGAATGATCAGTTCTTTCTTTTCCCAGTCACGCAGGGTCGTGGCACGAATACGAATCTTTGAGACGACACCGGACTCTGTGCCAATGGTTACAACATCACCCACCCTTACTGGCCTTTCAAACAGCAGGATCAACCCGCAAATAAAGTTCGCGACTATCTCCTGCAGACCGAAGCCAATGCCAACACCCAGGGCAGCGGCTGCAAAGCCAAGCTGGGAAGCATTCAGGCCAAGTGTATTAAGGACATAAAGCACGGCCACTGCGACGATGAGGTAGCTGGTCAAGGTCTGCACAGCGTAACGCCCGCCGGCACTGATACTGCCCTGCTTAAGCAGAATAATATTAATCAGGGACGGTAGATTGGCCACCAGAATATAACCGCCGATACTTACAACCACTGCCATGAGGACGTCACCTGCCGTCACAGGGACAAGACTCTCGATTCCATTTACCAGAGCGCGCCTTTGCCAGAGCTCGATTTTCTCGAACAGGCTCAGTGCCGGCAGTACCTCGCCCCAGACAGCAATCAACCCCAGTGCCGCAATCAACAAAATAACGGCGTTTAGAAGCTTGCGACTATCTGCGTCCATCGCTACCAGGTCCACCTCCGGTTCACCGATCCCCCCCTCTTCCGGCCCGGGGC
Organism: Gammaproteobacteria bacterium; assembly: GCA_051008735.1. Lineage (GTDB taxonomy): Bacteria > Pseudomonadota > Gammaproteobacteria > Steroidobacterales > J054. The sequence goes on from JBPCXH010000214.1 coordinate 19,191, forward strand.
TTGCCGATTCTTCGGCCTCCTGAAGACGTTTGGCACGTGTTT
>JBPCXH010000215.1:0-5820 GCA_051008735.1 Gammaproteobacteria bacterium
GGTTACCGGTCGTATTGAGCGCGGCATTGTGAACGTGGGCGACGAAGTGGCGATTGTCGGCATCAAGGACACGGAGAAGACGACGTGTACGGGTGTTGAGATGTTCCGCAAGCTGCTGGACCAGGGTCAGGCGGGTGACAACGTGGGCGTGCTGCTGCGTGGCACCAAGCGCGAGGACGTTGAGCGTGGCCAGGTATTGGCCAAGCCGGGTTCGATCACGCCGCACACGAAGTTTGAGGCCGAGGTTTACGTGCTGACGAAGGAAGAGGGCGGTCGCCACACGCCGTTCTTTAAAGGCTATCGGCCGCAGTTTTACTTCCGGACGACGGACGTGACGGGTGCGTGTGAGTTGCCGGAGGGCACCGAGATGGTGATGCCGGGCGACAACGTGCAGATGAAGGTTGAGCTGATCGCCCCGATCGCGATGGAAGACGGCTTGCGTTTTGCCATCCGCGAGGGTGGCCGGACGGTTGGCGCCGGTGTCGTCGCCAAGATTATTGAGTAAGTAGGCAACGGGCGCATGCCCAAGGTAGCAACAGGCCAGTAGCTCAATTGGTAGAGCGGCGGTCTCCAAAACCGCAGGTTGGGGGTTCGATTCCCTCCTGGCCTGCCAGTTAGCTCTGGTTTAGTGATTAGGCAAATATGACGACGAAGTCAGAAACGGCCCCGGGCCCAACAGATGCCTTGAAGCTGCTGCTTGCTGCAGCTGTGCTGGTAGGTGGCGTGGTTGCCTACTACTACTTCGAGGACGAGTCCATGCTGTTGCGTGTGATTGGTGTCCTCGTGGCTCTGGCTTTGTGCATTGTCATTGCTTTTCAGTCCATGCAGGGACGTGAATTGTGGCGTTTCATTCAGGGCTCACGGGCTGAGATTAGAAAAGTTATCTGGCCGACGCGCCCCGAGGCGCTGCAGACGACACTGACGGTGTTTGTGTTCGTGCTCATCCTTGGCGTGTTCTTCTGGCTCCTTGATATGGGCCTGCTGTCGATCACGAGATTCGTGACGGGTCAGGGGAGCTAAGGCAGTGGCATTGAAATGGTACGTCGTTCACGCCTACTCGAATTTCGAGAATAAGGTTAAACACTCCCTGGAAGAGCGCATCAAGCTGAAAGGTCTGGATGACAAGTTCGGCAAGATCATGGTGCCCACCGAGGAAGTTGTGGAGATGCGCGAGGGCCAGAAACGGCGCAGCGAGCGCAAGTTCTTCCCGGGTTATGTGCTGGTGCAGATGGAGCTGGATGAAGACACCTGGCACCTGGTGAAGGAAGTGCCCAAGGTGCTTGGTTTCATTGGTGGCTCGAGTGATCAGCCGCAGCCAATTTCTGACCGGGAAGCTGACGCCATCCTGCACCGGGTTGAGGAAGGCACTGACAAGCCGCGGCCGAAGGTTCTATTCGAGCCGGGCGAGGTTGTGCGGGTTGTTGACGGGCCCTTCAACGATTTCAGTGGTGTCGTAGAGAACGTCAATTACGACAAGAGCAAGTTACGAGTGGCGGTCCAGATTCTGGGTCGTTCAACCCCGGTGGAGCTTGAATTCACCCAGGTAGAGAAGGGCTGACAAGATTTATTCAGTCGGTGGCGACCAGGGCCTGGCGCTACCGGCGGTGAGGGGAGCCGAAAGGCGACTGGACCCATAGAGGAAGGACAATGGCCAAGAAAATTACAACCTATATCAAGTTGCAGGTGGCTGCGGGCCAGGCAAACCCCAGTCCGCCAGTCGGGCCGGCGTTGGGCCAGCACGGCGTTAACATCATGGAATTCTGCAAAGCTTTCAATGCCCATACCCAGGGCGTTGAGGCCGGTATGCCGATTCCTGTGGTGATTACCGTCTATAGCGACCGCAGTTTTACCTTTGTCACCAAAACGCCGCCCGCGGCTGTGCTGCTGAAGAAAGCGGCCGGTCTGAAAAAGGGCAGTGGTCAGCCTAATACCAACAAGGTAGGCAAGGTGACCCGTGCGCAGCTCGAAGAGATCGCCAAGGCTAAAGAGCCCGATCTGACGGCCGCCGATCTTGATGCAGCGGTGAGGACCATCGCCGGAAGCGCCCGGAGTATGGGCCTTGAAGTGGAGGGTCTCTGAGATGGCAACAGCATCTAAACGTGTCCGTGCTTATCGCGAGCAAGTCGTTCGCGGCGACAGCAAGCCCCTGGAAGACGCTTTGCGCCTGGTTAAAGAGCACGCCTCGGCGAAGTTCCGTGAGTCGGTGGATGTGGCCGTCAACCTGGGTGTAGATCCGCGCAAATCCGATCAGGTTGTGCGTGGTGCCACAGCTTTGCCTCATGGCAGCGGGAAGACCGTCCGAGTGGCGGTATTCGCCCAGGGCGAAAATGCTGAGAAGGCTCAGGCCGCCGGAGCCGACGCAGTCGGTTTCGAGGATCTGGCCGAAAAGATGAAGGCGGGAGACCTGGATTACGGCACCGTGATCGCCACCCCGGATGCCATGCGCATTGTCGGCCAGCTGGGTCGGGTGCTGGGTCCGCGCGGCCTGATGCCCAACCCCAAGACAGGCACCGTTACCCAGGACGTCGAGACCGCGGTCAAGAATGCCAAGGCCGGGCAGGTTCGGTTCCGCGCCGACAAGGCGGGCATCGTGCACTGCTCCATCGGTACGGTGGAATTCGAGGTCACAGCGTTGACGGAGAATCTGGCAGCTTTGCTGGCGGATTTGCGCAAGGCCAAGCCGGCTTCGTCCAAAGGTCAGTATTTGAAGCGTCTGACGGTGTCGTCAACCATGGGGCCTGGTGTCACGATTGACATGGGCGCCCTGGAAATCTGACGGCCACTGGGTCAGACGCAGAAGAAGTAGTAAGGAAGAAAGGATTGTCGCAGGTCTAAAGGCCGACCCCCACCCGGGTCAGTCCACGGGGCTGCGGTAGCGAAGGATCGCAACATCGAAGACCGCAGGCGGGTTTGGGTTTTTCCCAGCCCCTTAATGGGTTCTACGGAGCCGACCTGCGCAGGTGGTGTTACCCGAGTCAGGATCTCCTGGTGAAGGTCGCCATCGCGGATTGCGGCGTTTTGCCGCCATTCGAAATAGAGGCTAGGAGAGAAGAGATGGCACTCAGACTCGCGGACAAGCAGCAACTTGTCGCCGAGGTGAACGAGGTCGCCGCTACTGCCCATTCGGCTATTGCAGCTGAATATCGTGGCTTGAGCGTCGCCCAGATGACCGAGTTTCGGAACAATGCCCGGAACGAGGGCGTTTACGTTCGCGTCGTCAAGAACACGTTGGCAAAACGCGCTGTTGAAGGTACCGAGTTCGAATGTCTTAGTGAAGCCCTGAGCGGCCCCCTTGTGCTGGCATTTTCCCGGAACGATCCGGGTGCTGCGGCACGGGTCGTCAAGGACTTCAGCAAGGAAAACGAGCACCTGGTTACCAAGGCCGTCGCCATTGGCGGCGAGCTCTATGGATCCCAGGACCTGAACCGGCTGGCCAGTCTGCCAACGCTGGATCAGGCACGTGCCATGTTTCTCGGTGTCCTCCAGGCGCCGGGTACGAAACTGGCTCGCTCGTTCGCCGAGGGTCCGGCCATGCTTGCTCGCGTGCTTCAGGCGCGCAGCGATGCGGGTGCCGAGGCTTAAGACCGTCGAAATCGTTTATTGAACAAAGTATCGGGTAACGAAAGAACTACAGGAAATATTGCAATGTCTATGTCTAACGAAGAACTGCTCAAGGAATTGAGCGCCAAACCCATCATGGAAATCGTCGAGCTGGTGAAGCTGCTTGAGGACGAATGGGGCGTATCCGCCGCCGCACCTGTGGCTGTCGCTGCAGCTGGTGGTGCTGATGCCGGCGGCGCAGCTGCTGAAGAGCAGACGGAATTCGACGTGATTCTGGCCTCCTTCGGCGACAACAAGGTGGCCGTCATTAAGGCGGTTCGTGCTATCAGCGGTCTGGGCCTCAAAGAAGCCAAGGACATGGTTGAAAGCGCACCTGCGGCCGTTAAGGAAGGCGCGTCCAAGGACGAAGCAGAAGAAGTTAAGAAGCAGCTGGAAGAAGCAGGCGCCAAGGTGGAAGTTAAGTAACTTCCCTGGGCTCAATTGCTATCAGCTCAAGTCAGATGGCCGCACCGGGCGGCCTCAATCGGGACTCTGGCCGGGCGCGTATGCGACCGGCCAGCGTTCCTGTTCGTGCCTGTTGGGCGCGATAACCAGTAGCAGAACAGAGGTGCTGCCACATGGCGTACTCCTTTACTGAAAAGAAGCGTATTCGTAAGGACTTCGGCAAGCGTCCGAGCATCTTGCAGGTGCCGTACCTTTTATCGATCCAGCTGGATTCCTATCGGAACTTCCTGCAGGAAGAACAAGATCCCGAAAAGCGCAAGGACAATGGCTTGCACGCTGCATTCAAGAGCGTGTTTCCGATCGTCAGCTACAGTGGCAACGCTGCGCTGGAGTACATCAGTTACAGGCTGGGCGATCCTGTCTTCGACGTAAAGGAATGCCAGTTGCGAGGCATGACCTACGCAGCGCCGTTGCGCGTGCAGGTCCGGCTTGTCATTTATGACAAGGAAGCGCCCGGCAACAAGAAAATCGTCAAGGAAGTTCGCGAACAAGAAGTTTATCTGGGCGAAATGCCGTTGATGACTGATCACGGCACCTTTGTTATTAACGGAACTGAGCGCGTGATTGTTTCTCAGCTCCATCGCTCACCCGGCGTTTTCTTTGATCACGACAAGGGTAAGAGCCATTCGTCTGGCAAGCTGCTGTTCTCGGCTCGTGTGATTCCCTATCGGGGCTCATGGCTGGACTTCGAGTTTGATCCGAAGGACAACGTCTTTGCCCGTATTGACCGGCGCCGCAAGTTGCCCGTAACAATAATTTTGCGGGCCCTGGAATTCAGTAACGAGGAAATCCTTGATCTCTTTTTTGAGAAAAATGATTTCTATATCTCGGACAAGGAAATCCAGCTTGGACTCGTGGCCCAAAGGTTGCGCGGTGAGACGGCTTCCTTTGATATCAAGATCGGACGCAAGCTCATTGTTGAGGAAGGCAAGCGGATCTCCGCCCGCCACGTGCGTGACCTTGAGAAATCGGGTGCCGAAACGCTGGTTGTGCCCAAGGAATACCTTGAGGGCAAGATACTGGCGCATGACGTTGTTGATACGGAAACCGGCGAACTGCTGGTTGTCGGCGAAACACCGGTTCTGGCGAACTCAGAATTGACGCCTGAGATTGTGGATGCCTGTATCGAGAAAGGCATCGATCATCTGCAGACAATTTATGTGAACGACCTTGATCAGGGTCCCTACATTTCCACCACCCTGGGCATCGACGGTTCAACCAATAAACTTGAGGCCCTGGTAGAGATCTACCGGATGATGCGTCCGGGCGAACCGCCGACCAAGGAAGCCGCCGAGAACCTGTTTAATAACCTGTTCTTTAACCCGGAACGCTATGACCTGTCTTCGGTTGGACGAATGAAGTTCAATCGCCGGGTAGGCCGCGACGAAAGCGAAGGCATCGGCGTACTGAGCCGTGATGACATCATTGATGTCCTTAAAGTGCTTATCGATATTCGCAATGGGCGGGGCACGGTTGATGATATTGATCACCTGGGTAATCGACGTATCCGTAGTGTTGGCGAAATGGCGGAGAACGCCTTCCGCGTCGGCCTCGTGCGTGTGGAGCGTGCGGTAAAAGAACGCCTGACCCTGGCCGAGTCCGAAGGACTGATGCCTCAGGAGATGATCAATGCCAAGCCTGTGGCAGCAGCCGTCAAGGAATTCTTCGGCTCCAGTCAGCTGTCGCAGTTCATGGACCAGAACAACCCGCTTTCGGAAGTGACGCACAAACGGCGCGTTTCGGCGCTTGGGCCCG
>JBPCXH010000216.1:0-17720 GCA_051008735.1 Gammaproteobacteria bacterium
GCGTGTCCAAAAGTTGCTCAACGCGGGCCATGCCCGCCGCGATGCTCTGCTCAATCTGGGCATGGATACCCGCGCTGGTCGGATGTCGCCCGGCCGCATAGTTGACCACCACCGCACAAACGGCGTAATCAAGCTCCAGCTCCCGAGCCAGGCTGGCCTCGGGCATGGCTGTCATCCCCACGACGGCGCAGCAGTCGCGCTCCAGCCGATCAATTTCCGCGGCTGTTTCCAGGCGAGGTCCCTGGGTGGCTCCATAACACCCCGTCAACAAGCCGGTGACGGCGCCCTGCTCGGCTGCCTGGATCAGCTCCGTTCTGAAGGGGCCGTCAAACGGCCGCGTGAACTCCAGATGCCGAACCGGCCGCGCGGAGCCCGTCTCAAAAGTGTGCTCCCGGCCCCAGGTGTAGTCGATTAACTGGTCAGGCAATAACAGCTCACCCGGCGCCGCCGCCGGGTGAATCCCCCCCACGGCGTTGACCCCCAGCACGGCATCGGGCGCCAGTTCGTGAACTGCCCAGATATTGGCTCGATAATTAACCCGGTGCGGCGCAATGGCCGCCTCCATGCCGTGCCTGGCCAGGAAATAAAGTTCGTGTTCGCCCTGCCGCCAGTGCATAAAAGGTGCCGACGGGGAGCCGAAGGGGGTCTGCACGCCATCGTCGGTCCGGCTGCCCGCCGGCACCAGGCTCAGCGCGCCGGTGCCGCCAATAATGACCAGCCGCATGGTTCAGGACTCCTCGGGCAGGGCATAGATTGCGGGCAAATGCCGCCAGCGATGCGCTAGGTCCATGCCACAGCCAAAGACGTATCGATCCGGTACCTCAAGGCCCACAATATCGGGCCGGCGACCCACCGTGGCTCGAGGGTGGCGCTTGCAGGTCAGGACGGCGGTCACCACCCGTGCGGCGCCCTGCTCCAGACACGCCTGCTCCACAAATTGGAGCGTCAGGCCTTCATCAAAAATGTCGTCCACCACCAGCACGGTACGGCCGCTTAACTCGGCGCGCGGCCGCTGCAGCCATTGAGGCTCGCCACCGTGCTGTTGACCCTGGTAGCGGGTGACATGACAGTAGTCGAGCAGGAAGTCACCGGTCAGCCGGCCGGCAATGCGTGCCGCTGGAATCATGCCGCCCAGCATGACGGCCAGGAGAACACAGTCCTGAGTGTCGATCTCAGCCTGCACAGCCCTCGTCATATCATCGATTGCCGCGTCGACGACGGCGGCTGAAAACAGCTCCTCAGCGCCTGGAGGCCAATCAGCCATCAAGGGACAAAGTTGGCCGGGCCAAGGCTTCGGACAGGCTGGCCACGCTGTCACGCCAAGAGGGGGTGGCTTGTAATTGGCCGGCCGGCCACGGCACAACGCTTGGTCGCATGGCAGCCAGACGCGCGTGACTGGCCGGGCCCGTATCGTCAGTCATCTCCGCGATGGTCTGTGCCGCTGCATCAGGATCATTGCAGATCAGCGCCATATCAGCGCCTGCTGCAAGAGTCTGCCGCGTGCGCTCCGGTACAGAGCCGGCTTCGGCCAGTGCGCCCATGGTGAGATCATCGGAAAAAATAGCCCCTCCGAAGCGCAAGTTCTCGCGCAGTTCGGTTTGCAACCAGAAGGGAGACAGGCTGGCAATGCGCCGGTCGATGGCCGGGTAGCGCACATGCGCCACCATCAAGCCAGGAATTCCGTGCTCGATAAGGCGCTGAAAAGGCGCAATGTCGTCAGACACGTCAGCGTACTCGCGCTGATCCTCCGGCAGCTCCAGGTGTGAATCGGCCAGCACGCCGCCGTGGCCGGGGAAATGCTTGCCCACTGCGGCCATACCCGCATCACGCATGCCATGAATCCAGGCATCTGCCAAATCCACCACAATCTCGATTTTCCGATGAAAAGCCCGGTCGCCGATTACTTCGCTCAATCCACGATCCAGATCCAGCACCGGCGAGAAACTGATGTCCACGCCGGCATCCCGTAATTCCGCAGCCATCAACCAGCCGGCCTGTCGAGCGAGCCGGCGCCCCTGAACCGGGTCGGTGTCGTACTGGTGGCCAAACCAGCGCGCCGGCGGCAAGCTGCTAAAGCCTTCACGAAAACGCTGTACGCGTCCGCCTTCCTGATCCACGGCGATGAGCACCGGCGGTTTGCGCAAACTGCGAATTTCCCGGGTCAGTTCAGCCAGTTGGCCGGGATCCCGGTAATTTCGGGTAAAAAGAATGACGCCACCGACCAGAGGCGAACGCAGGCTGTCCCGTTCTTCGGGGAGCAGTGTCTCACCCACTACATCAATCATCAGCGGCCCGAGCGTCACGATCCTGTTGCCTCTTTAACTAACTATGTCGACTAAGGTACCGATACCGACCTGGTCAAACAATTCCAGAACATCAGTATTGCGCATGCGGATGCAGCCGTGGGACTGCGGCACACCCATCACTTCCTGATCGGGCGTACCGTGAATGTAAATAAAGCGCTGCATGGAGTCGACGTTGCCCAAGCGATTTCGGCCAGGCTCGCAACCGCAGAGCCACAGCACCCGGGTCAGAATCCAGTCCCGGGTCGGAAATTGACGGAGCAGCTCACTGGTGCAGACTTCACCCGTCGGCCGACGCCCGACCAAAACCGCACCAGGCGCTAGCCCGCTACCAATAAGTGCCCGAATGCGATGCCGGCCTCGCGGCGTGCACTGGCTATCCATTTTTTCGCCCGGTCCATAGCGTGAAGTCGACACCAGATAGCGCGCCTGGCAAACATCACCGGCATAGAGCCGCAACTCCTGACGGGCGAGGTTGACCACAATATGCTGTTCACCTGCCGTCATATTGAGTCAGGCCCGGGTGAACAGCGCCATGGCTTCTACATGCGCTGTCTGGGGAAACATATCAATTACGCCAGCGGCGCTTAACCGATAGCCTAATTCTGAACACAAGCGCTGTGCATCGCGAGCCAGGGTTCCCGGATGGCACGACACATACAGGATACGTTCCGGCTTTAGCGCTGCAACGGCATCCAGCACGGCAGCTGCGCCTGCCCGGGGTGGATCCAGCAAAACGCTATCGAACTGTTGTTCGCCCAGCACCGCAAGTGGCTCCGATTTGGCCAGATCAGCGGCTGCAAAACTCGCCGTTTTTATGCCGTTTCGGGCTGCGTTAGCTGTGGCTCGATCGACCATTGCTGTACTGCCCTCCAAGCCAACGACGGTGGCCCCGGCTTGAGCCAGGGCCAGGGAAAAATTACCCAGGCCACAAAACAGATCCAGCAAGCGCATATCCGGCGTCGGCTCCAGCAGTTCGATAGCACGAGCCACCATTTGCTGATTCACCGCCTGGTTTACCTGCACGAAGTCCGTGGGTTGAAACTCCAGCTCCAGACCTTCTGGACCGGGGCCGTAATGAAGGGCCTCCGGAGCAGGACTGCCGGGCAATGAAGCTACCGTATCCGGACCACCTGTTTGCAGGTAGCAGAAAAAGCCGGTGTCAGCGGCAAACTGCCGCAGCAAATCCAGATCATTCTCCGTGGGCTCGTCCAGCACACGAAACACCAATGCCACGCCGTTGTCGCCGATCGCAACTTCTACCTGAGGGATCCGGGCCTGCAGACTCAGCTGCTGAATCAGTTCAGCCAATGCCGGCAGCCGCTGCCCAATTGCCGGATCAAGGGTTTCGCAGGCGGGCGTGTCGGTGACATAGGGTGCATGGCGCTCCCTGAACCCCACCAGAACCCGCCCCTTCTTGGCAACGTACTTCACTCCCAGGCGTGCCTTGCGCCGGTAACCCCACTGCGGGCCAGTGATGGGCGCCAGAACCCGGTCAGGCTCAAGCCCGCCAATGCGCTGCAGATTGTCGAACAGGACAGATTCTTTCAACCGAAGCTGGGCCGTAGCTTCCACGTGCTGCAAAGCACAGCCACCGCAGACGCCGAAAACAGAGCAGCGCGCGGCCACACGTTCGGGTGACGGCTCCAGTACCTCGACAAGCTCGGCTTCGTCGTAATTACGCTTGCGCTTGCGGACCCGGTAGCTAACTGTCTCGCCGCCAATCGCACCATCCAGAAAAATCGTCTTACCTGTGCCGGTAATCACACCGCGACCATCCGCCGTGGTATCAGCAACCTGGCCGGTCAAAGCATCCTGTGTCGTGGCTGCCACCGCCCTAGTCCGAAGCAGCTTGCCAGGCAGCAAGAAACTCAGTGAAGTGGCTGGCATCACTGGCCGCGAGCAGATCTTTAACCCGCGCTAACTCTGCCTGCAATTGAGCGTCATCCAACTGGCCACGCATATGCTCGAAGCGGAGGTAAACCAGGTAAGTATTCAGCACGTCCGTTTCGCAGTACTCCCGAATTTGGTCAATGCCGCCTTCAAGATAGACCGACCAGACCTGGTCACCCTGCAAACCCAGCTTGCCCGGATACCCCAGCATGACAGCGATTTCATCCAGCTTGGCGCGCGCCCGGGGCTGAAAACCCGACAACACATCCATTAAATCAATATGGCGCCAATGAAAACGACTTAAGTAATTATTAAAGCGGAATTCGCGATCGTTATCGCCCATATCCCAGTACTGAGGCGCCGCCACCCCATTCTTCAACGCCCGGTAGTGCAGCACAGGCAGGTCGAAGCCACCGCCGTTCCAGGAAACCAGCACGGGCACATAACGCTCCAGCCCTTCGTAGAAACGTCGAATCAGCTCGGCCTCATCACTATCGGCGCTCCCCAGACTCCAGACTTTCAGCTGATCACCACTACGCATGGCAGCAGAAATCGCGACCACGCGATGCTGATGCAGGGGCAGAAACTCCGTATCCGCCTGCTGCAGACGACTAAAGGCCATCGCCTTGGCCACGGCCTCGTCTGACAGCTCGTCATCAATATGGAGCAGGCGCCGCCCAAGCGCCGTATCCGGAACCGTTTCAATATCAAAGATCAGACAATTCATGCCTTAATCCTGCTCTGTTTTTAACAAGACGGCGACGGCCACGACGAGTCCGGCTTCATCTGTCAGGCTAAGATGGCCAGGACCGATACCCAGGGCATTGCATTTGGCTTGCCCCCGCGCAGAAAAAATAATCTCAGGCCGACCAAAACGGTCCGGCATAACCCCCGCATCCCGAATCCACATGCCATTGGCAAAGCCGGTGCCCATGGCTTTTACAACAGCTTCCTTTGCGGCGAAGCGCATCGCGAGAAAGCGTTCCGGGCTCTTTTGCTCAGAAAATAACGCCAACTCTTCGGGCATCAATAAGCGCTGAACAAAACGCTGACCGAACCGCGCGTAGACCTTGTGCACACGCTCGGCGCGAAGAATGTCAATACCGATGCCAAAAATCACTACGCACGTGCCGCCAGCATCAGCCGCTTCATATCCGCCACGGCCCGGTCCATGCCATCGATAACAGCCCGGGCAATAATGGCATGACCGATGTTCAGCTCAATGAGCTGTGCAATAGCCGCTACGGCCTGAACATTGTGGTAATGAAGGCCATGACCCGCGTGGACCGTCAGGCCGATGCGATCAGCATGACGTGCAGCCTGCACAACCCGCTCGAGCTCTCGAGCCTGTTCAGCACTATCAGTCGCATCGGCGTAACCGCCGGTGTGCAACTCAACAACCGGGGCACCCGCTTCCGCGGCTGCATCCAGCTGCGCAGGATCCGGATCGACAAATAAAGACGCGCGAATACCGTGCCTGGCCAGTTCAGCACAGGCTGTTTTCACCTGGGGCAGCGCGCCGACCACATCAAGTCCGCCTTCTGTGGTCAGTTCCTCGCGCTTTTCCGGGACCAGGCAACAATCAGCCGGCCGATACTGATCAGCAATTCCCAGCATCTCATCGGTAACGGCCATCTCCAGATTGATACGCGTCTGTAGCATATCTGTCATGACCCGCAGATCCCGCTCCTGGATATGGCGCCGATCCTCGCGCAGGTGGATAGTTATCGAGTCCGCGCCGCAGCGCTCCGCCAGGCAGGCTGCCTCAACGGGATCCGGGTAACGGGTGCCACGAGCCTGCCGCAGCGTGGCGATGTGATCGACATTGACGCCGAGCAGAATCCTTTGGCCTTGAGTTGTCACCGTCGACTATTCCGGAGCGCGCGAACCCTGCGCGGGGGCGGATGTTCTCACTTTCCCGCCTGCTGCCGCAATGCGGGGGCCCGGCCTAGCGACGCATCTGGGCCAGCACACGCCGGGTCTGCAGTTGCCGATCCCCCAGATGATGATCCACCAGCTGACGCAAGACGCGTTTGGCTGCCCGCAGATCCTCCGGATCACGGAAATCCCCGGCCGCAATAGCCTGCAAACTGGCTCCGCTGAGCGCAAAACCCCGGTGGTCACCCGTGACAGCCACCGCCCCGCGCTCCGGCTGGTAGCTATAGAGCTGGGCGGCGTCCAGCGGTGCACCGTGCACGGCATCGCGCTGGGTGTCCAGGCCGTAGCCCGCCTCGGCCAGCAGGGCAACCTCGAAGCGCCGCAGGGGAACTTCAGCATTTTCCGCCTCGATCAGCCCCGTCAGCGCCGCTGTGTAGTGGGCGAAGAGATCTGGATGGGGGTCACCCCGAGTCGTGAAGGCCAGCAGCAGCTCATTCAGGTAATAACCGGACATTAGCCGTGTACCGGTAAAACTCGCTGGCGCTGCGGCCGGCTCGGCGCTCCGCAAGGTACACAGGGTGCCGCGGCCGCTCCAGGACAAGTACAGGGGCCGGAAAGGCTCAAGGACGGCTCGCCAGCGCGCTTTGGGCCCGCGGGCACCGCGCGCCACCAGACCGAGGCGGCCCTCGTGTCGCGTCAGCACTTCCAGTAACTGACTGGTTTCCCGGTAAGGGCGCACATGCAGAACATAGGCGGCCTCCAGGTTGACGCGATCAGACTTCAATGCGGCTCCTCGTAACCCAGCTGTCGCAGGGCGGCGGCGCTGTCGCTCCAGTTTTCTTTCACCTTCACGCGCATTTCCAGGTGAACACGATGGCCAAAAATACGTTCAAGGTCTTCCCGGGCCGCGCTGCCCACTTTTTTCAGCACCTGCCCGCCCCGCCCTATCACCATGCCCTGGTGAGAAGAGCGGTCCGCCCAAATGACAACATCAGCCAGCAGCAAATCATCGCGCCGCTCCATCGCCTGTACCGCGACGGCCAACCCGTAGGGGACCTCCTGACGCAGAGCGAGCAGAAGTTTTTCGCGAATAACCTCGGCGATTCTGAATTCGGCACCCCGGTCGGTCTTGACGTCAACGGGAAACAGCGGCGGTCCCTCGGGAAGCCGGGCCCGAATCAAAGCCAGCAACTGGAGCAGGTTATCCCCGGTAAGAGCTGACACGGGTACGATTTCCATGTCTTGGCAACGGGCGGCGCATTGCTCGAGAAAAGGCAACACCGCATCGCGAGGCCGGATGCTATCCAGCTTGTTCACGACCAGCAAGGCAGGCACGCCGCTGTCTTTAAGACGCTCCAGCACAAAGTCATCACCGCGTCGCCAGCCCGTTCCTTCAACGACAAACAGGGCCATGTCAGCCCCGACCAGTGAGGCGCCGGCTGACTTGACCATCGTCCGGTTTATCAGCTTCTTGCCCGCTTCATGTATACCCGGCGTATCAACGAAGACCATCTGGCTGTCGTCACTCGACAGGATGCCCAGGATACTGTGCCGGGTAGTCTGCGGCTTGGGCGAGACGATGCTGATTTTTTCGGCAACCAGCGCATTGACCAGCGTTGATTTGCCGACATTAGGACGACCTACAACGGCGATAAAGCCTGAACGATATGCGTCAGTCGTCATCCCCTAACTGCTCCATGACCAATGCGGCTGCCAGTTGCTCCGCCTGCCGACGGCTGGTCCCGGAGCCTGTTGCCTCCAGCTGCAGATCAGGCAGTCGGCAGGAGCAACGGAAGGTGCGTGCGTGGGCAGCACCCGTCGCCTGAACCAGGTGATACTCCGGCGGCGGCAGACCTCGGCCCTGCAGTCGTTCCTGCAAAGCAGTTTTGGCATCCACCAGCTCGGCTTCCGGCGGCAGTGAGTCAAGTAAGTCATGGAAGATATTCTGCACGACCTGGGCAACAGCGGGAAAACCGCCATCCAGGAGGATAGCCCCAAGCAGGGCCTCCAGGGCATCTGCCAGCACTGAATCTCGCTGGTGGCCACCGGTGCGGTGTTCCCCGGAGCCCATTTGCAGATATTCGCCCAGATCCAGAGTCCGGGCCAGCTGGGCCAGGGCCTCCCGACGCACCAGCCTGGCTCGGTAGCGGCTTAAAGCACCTTCCCGAGCCTCTGTTTTCGTCTCATAGAGTGCCTGGGCAATGACCATGCCCAGCACGGCATCGCCAAGAAACTCCAGACGTTCGTTATTGTGCTCGCCCGCGCTGCGATGAGTCAGCGCCTGCGCAAGAAGGCGCTCGTCGGCAAACCGGTAACCCAGACGACTGGACGACCAGTCGGCCGGATTCGTCAACGGCGAATCTCGACGGAGTCATTGAATCGCGCCAGAAGATAGACATCGCCGATAAAGGGTGCCTCATTGTCATACTGGACTCGCACCGAGTAACCCATTTCGGATTTCTTAATCACGAAATCCTGCTTCTTGAGCACCGAGATCATCTCAATATTCAGGCGCTTGCCAATTGCGGACCGGATCAAAGCAACACTGGCGTTCTGACCATCCAGTTCACCCTTAACGTCCTCAAGCACACTCAGAATCTTCATCTGTTCCAGATAGATCGGCGTCAGCTTTAAAGCGCCCAGACCAACGATCCCCACTAAGACCGCAATGATCAGTGCGCCAATAGCCGTCATACCCTGTTGCCTACTGCGCATATCCATACTCCCGCCGCGCTGTACTACTGAATCGCACTGCCTATTCGCTGCCACTTGGGCATTTTCGGAATTTCCCAGTTCATCCAGATACGCACGGCTTTGCCAACAATATTTCCAGCCGGAACCAAGCCGACACCACGATAGCGGCTATCCCGACTATTATCCCGGTTATCCCCCATCATGAAAAAATAACCCTGCGGAATCACGAAGGTTCCCTCCAGGCTACGCTGCCCTTCTGTCAGCAGAACGGAGTGCTCTGCATCACCCAGGGTTTCACGCGCCAGCAGGGACCGCGACTGTCCCGCAGCCTCATAGGGGCCGAGAACACGAAAATCTACCGGCTGGTCATTAATGTAAAGGCGCTTGTTCACATATTTGACAGTGTCCCCGGGTAAACCCACCAGACGCTTGATGTAATTGGTACTGGGATCAGCAGGGAGCCGGAATACCACCACATCGCCGCGGGAGGGCTCGCCCACGCTGACAATCTTGGTATGCAAGACAGGTAGCCGCAGACCGTAGGTGTACTTGTTCACAAAAATAAAATCGCCGATAAGCAGCGTCGGCATCATTGAGCTGGAAGGTATCCGGAAAGGCTCGAAGAGAAACGAGCGGATAACCAGCACCAGCAACAAAATCGGAAAAAAAGAACGGGCATATTCAACCGCAATGGGCAGATTCGGGTCTTCACCCGTGGCCGCCACAGGCCGGCTGCGGGCAAACAATAAAGCGTCAATAGCCCAGATCAGGCCGCACAGGCCTGTTGCCAACACCAGCACCAGAGAAAAATCGAGATTCATGAATACCTGTCAGGCAATGCGTAACCGAGGCCCCTTGCCCCGCCGTCGCGCAACATAGCACGGACAGCCGCCACGTCCCAGATACCTGCCCTGATCATTCACGACCTACCTTCAGTACGGCCAGGAAGGCCTCCTGAGGGATTTCGACGGAGCCCAGCTGTTTCATCCGCTTCTTGCCGGCCTTCTGCTTTTCGAGCAACTTGCGCTTGCGGCTCACGTCTCCGCCATAGAGCTTCGCGGTCACATCCTTGCGCAAGGCTTTCACATTAGCCCGGGAAATAATCTGCGAACCGATGGCAGCCTGAATGGCTACCTCGAACATTTGCCTGGGGATGATCTCTCGCAGTTTCTCCACTAACTCGCGGCCTCGCCGACGAGCAGCGTCGCGGTGCACAATCACCGACAGAGCATCGACTTTCTCCCGATTGATCATGATATCGAGCTTCACCAGATTACCGGGCACGAAACGAGAAAACTCATAGTCAAAAGAAGCATGGCCACGACTGACTGATTTAAGCCGGTCAAAGAAATCGAGCACGATCTCTATCATCGGTAACTCATATTCCAGTGCAACCTGACTGCCCACGTACGCCATGCGCTTCTGCACGCCGCGACGCCCCACGCACAGCTGCATAACCGCACCCACGTAATCAGGCGGCACCAGCAAGCTGGCGCGAATATGCGGCTCCCGAATCTCATCGCACTCACTGGGATCAGGCAAGGCAGCCGGATTATCGATCAGGATCTGCTCACCCTTGGTCGTCAGCACTTCGAAGACCACCGTTGGTGCTGTTGTGATAAGACCCAGGCCGTGTTCGCGCTCCAGGCGCTCCTGAACGATTTCCATATGCAGCATGCCAAGGAAACCACAGCGAAAACCAAAACCCAGGGCAGCAGAGGTTTCCACTTCGTAGTGCAGGGATGCATCGTTCAAGCGCAATTTGCGCAAGGCTTCCCGACATTCCTCGAACTGCTCCGAGTTAACAGGAAACAGGCCGGCGAATACGCGCGGCTTGATGGCCTTAAAGCCGGGCAACTGGGCGTCCGTCGGCCGGGCATCCAGGGTAATCGTGTCGCCCACGGGCGCCCCATCGATCTCCTTGATGCCGGCGATGAGATAACCCACCTCGCCTGTCAGCAGGGCCTTGCGCTTGGTCATTTTGGGGGTAAAAGCACCCAGCTCCGTGACCGGAAAACTACGCCCGGTGGAAAGAACACGAATCTTTGTGCCGGTGGGCAGCGAGCCGTTGACTACCCGCACCAGGGAAACCACACCCACGTAACTGTCAAACCAGGAATCAATGATCAATGCCTGCAGGGGAGCATCCGGGTCACCGACCGGGGCCGGCACCTTGCGCACCAGCAGCTCCAGCAGTTCATCGATACCTTCGCCCGTCTTGGCGCTGACCATGACGGCTTCCTCGGTATCAATGCCGATAATTTCCTCGATGTCCTTAAGAACCCGTTCAGGCTCTGCCGAGGGCAAGTCAATCTTGTTCAGGACGGGAATGATTTCCAGGCCCTGCTCCACCGCCGTGTAGCAATTGGCGATGCTCTGCGCCTCGACGCTCTGGGCTGCATCCACGATAAGCAGGGCGCCTTCGCACGCAGCCAGGGAACGGGACACTTCGTAGGAAAAATCCACATGCCCCGGCGTATCGATAAAATTCAGTTGATAGGTTTCCCCATCCTGCGCCTGGTAGTCCAGAGACACGCTCTGAGCCTTGATAGTGATGCCGCGCTCACGCTCCAGATCCATGGAATCCAGCACTTGGGCTGCCATCTCGCGCGCCTGGAGCCCACCGCAGCGTTCGATCAGGCGATCGGCCAAAGTGGATTTCCCATGGTCTACGTGGGCAATGATAGAAAAATTACGAATGCGTTCCATGGGCAGGCCGCGGGCGAAGGGACTAATTATAGAACGGGAGAGGGTCGCAGCGGTCAGGAATGATCAGACTCCGACCCGGAATGAGATTCCAGCCACGCCAGCACCGCAGGGCGGTCCAGATGATACCGGCAAAGCTCCTGTTCATCGGCACAGACCACGGGCACCAGGACGCCATAGCGCTCGCGCAGTGATTCGTCCGTGTCGACATCGACCACGGCCAGGTGGGCTCGCTGGCGCAGCAAGGGCTCCAGCTCGCCCAGCAAGTCTTCACACAAGTGGCAGCCGCGGCGGCTATAGACAGTCAGAGTCTGCCGGGCTGTCATGCAGGCCGCTCACGCAGAGATCGCAACTGCGGTCCATCGCGATAGGCGCGCGCCAGGCGGCGGGCCCCAAGCAACCCGACCAGGATCCCAACCCCCATACCCAAGGCCGCCCCCAGATCGGGATTAACAGGCAAGGCGATGGCACCCGAAAAAGCGCCGCCCAGCAAACCGAGCAGCGCCGGGCCATAGGCCAGGCACGCAGCTCGCAACATACGCGGCGCGGCCAGGCGCAAACTCACTCGCTCGCCGGGCGAAAAAACCGAGTTGGCGGCTACCGGGATTGCGTAGATTTCCGGCCCGGCACGTAAGGCGGCCAGCAAAGGCCCGATACCGCAGCCACCCTGGGTTGTGCAAGCAGCACAGCCGGCGGCCTGATCAAGCCGCACCTGCACCTGACCGGCACCCATAGCAACGACCGTGCCGTGTCGCTCCATCAGCATTGGTCAGGGCGTCACCGGTGAAGTCGATAAGGCAATCAGTTCGACAGTGCGCACGGGCACCTCGCCCACGGCGGTAACCAGGTGGCCATCCCGGCTGGTGGTAAAAGCATTCGCCGCGCCCATGGTCGACAGGCCTCCGGCCGGATCTTCGGCCACACTCGCTTCGATAAAAACTGACACCCACGCCAGCCCGTCAGAATAGACCAGTTGCTCCGTCGGCATCTCCGCGCCGGGCGCGTATTTTGACTTGACGGTTAACAGGGCGAATCCGGATGGCAAATCAGAGGCGCGCCAGGCTGCCGTGGGCATTTCCTTGCCGCTCTCTACGGCCACGCCCCGCATCTGCTTAAAACCCGTGGTATCCAGGGACGGTTGTAATTTGTCATCAGCAATACTCGCCGGCATGCGGATTTCAGTAAACAGCAACTGTTCGAGTACACCACCACTGGCTTCGCGCAGCTGGGTTTTCAGGGGCATGCCCGTCGCGTCGTCGAGCCAGAGCCGATAGCCATAGCGATAGCCATCCATTGGCTGTACGACCAAAATCCTGGCGGCGCGTCCGGCAACAGACTCTGAGCCCACCAGAGACAGGGTGTAGAGCCCTTCGTCCAGGGTCTCAATACTCGGCAGCCGGCCCTGCAAGGGACTCTGGCTGCGATCACGATTATCGCGGGGCTCGGTATGCACGGCCATCTGATCCGGGAGAATGCAGGTGACCTGATCATTGTTGCGAATTATTTCCCGGCCCGCTCCGTCCATCGCCGTGATGCGTTCGCTGACCTGGCCATCCTGCACCCGATGCACGATTCCCAGAATATCCGCTTCGCCCCCGTGCATATGCACCAGTGTGCCCTCGTAATTCAGGCCCTCAACGGAATCTGCCATGCGCATGAGCCAGTCGCGCGGTACCTCGGCACTAACCGGCAGCGCCAATAGAAACAGGGCAAGTAAAAAAGCGAGGCCGGAGCAACAGCGCAACCGGCGGACATCACTCATCAAATACGCCTCGGCGAGTGCTGGCCTGAATAAAATCCGGGCTGCGATTGACGACATGAGAGCTGACAACCTGACGAGACAGCCCTCCGGCGTAATCTCCATGAGCAACCAGGTAGCCTGTCAGTCGCGCAGCTCCCAGAGGTGATGTGCCGGCGGCTTGCAGCTCGGCCGCCTGCACAGTCGGCTGAATGACTTGAGCAAGCTGCTGTGGCTCATCAAGGCTAACGGAGCCAAGGCTCAGCAAGCCTGTGAGCACCACGACACCCGCAGCAGCAGCTAACCCGGCGATGGCCAGCCCACCCCAGGATCCGGCTGTGCCGGCATGGGCTGTTTCCTCCGCCAGCGCGACGCTGATGCGTTCACCCAGATGGACAGCATTGACTGCCGGTGCGTGGCCCCGCATCACCTGGCCCATCGCCGCGAAGCGGGCGAGCCGCTGGCGATGACCGGCATCTCGATCCAGCCGCCGCAGCAACAATTCTTCTTCGCCGGCCGATAGTTCGCCGTCAAGAAAAGCAGAAAGTTGTTCGTCAATACCCGCAGTCATACTCATCCGTCCCCTAACGCTCCCACTGCCCGTCCAGCAGCGGCTTCATATCTCGATCAATAGCTTCGCGCGCACGAAAAATTCGTGATCGCACCGTCCCCACCGGGCAGTCCATGGCCTGGGCAATTTCTTCATAGCTCAGGCCATCAATTTCACGCAGCGTAATCGCCGTCCGTAACTCTTCCGGGAGACCCGCAATCGTTGCCTCGACGGTCTCGCGCAGTTCCTCTCGCATCAGGATTGCATCCGGAGAATCATCATCACGCAACTTGTTGCTAATCGCGTGCTGCTCCGGATCCTGCAAATCAAGATCGTATTCAAGCGGCCGGCGCCCCATGGACACCAGGTGATTTTTCGCCGTATTGATCGCAATCCGGTAAAGCCACGTATAAAAGGCGCTGTCGCCACGAAACCTTGGGATGGCCCGGTAAGCCTTAATAAAGGCCTCCTGAGTCACGTCCATGGCTTCGCTGGGATCTCGTAAATAACGCATTACCAGGTTCACGATCTTGTGCTGATACTTCAGCACCAGCAGATCAAACGCCTTCTTGTCGCCTTGCTTTACCCGCTCGACGAGTATCTGGTCGCTTGTCCTTGCTGACATGTCGCCCCACCCGGCTGGCCCGACGCGACGACCGCCCGCCCTGTCATTGACTGCGGTCTGCGCGAAAAGTTCGCCCGGATTAAACTTAACCGTGCGCGCTGTCACACTGGCTGATGCAGCGCAGCGCCCCGATAGTCTAAATCATGCTCTGGGCAGGCGCAGGATGACCCGCAAGCGCCGCCAGCTGTGGCTTGCCTGCCGGGATGCCCGGATCAGCGCGTAATGGCGGGAACCGTCTTGTGCTTGCCAGGCCAGACCGGCCAGCTGCCCCGCCAGCCAGGCCTGGCGCAGCTCTGCCCTGATCCAGGCGCCTGACCACAGCTGCAGCTGCCAGCCCGACGACCCGACTCGTGCCTGGCGGACGCTGTAACGCCAGCCAAGCCGGCTACAGCTCAGCTCCAGAACGCCCGAGAAGCCGTTGAACCAGTTCATGCAGATCTGGATCTTCAGACCTGACGCGCTCTGTTAACAAGGACAGAATCTCGGGATCCTGCAAACTTAACAGGTCTTCGAAGGCCTGCTGCTGGGCCGGACTGGACGACTCGAAAGTCCTTTCCATGAAGGCCATCAGCAACTCGTCCAGCTCACGCATGCCGCGGCGGCACCGCCAGCGCAGGCGGCGCAGTTCCACGGGGTCGCGGGCCATCCGTTCAGAGACGGCGCAGCGCGATCATTTGCTTGATCTCGCCTATGGCGCGCGCCGGATTCAGATCTTTGGGGCAGGCATTGGTGCAATTCATGATCGTGTGGCAGCGATACAGTCGGAACGGGTCTTCCAGTTCATCCAGTCGCTCGCCTGTGGCTTCATCGCGCGTATCCACCAGCCAGCGATAGGAAGCCAGCAGGGCTGCCGGCCCGAGGTAACGATCGCTGTTCCACCAGTAACTCGGGCAACTCGTCGAACAGCAGGCACACAAAATGCACGCCGAGGGCGAATCAATCAGTTCCTGGTCGTCTTTAGACTGCAGCCGTTCGCTGTCGGGCGGCGCCGGCGTGCGAGTCTGCAGCCAGGGCTTGATAGAGGCGTATTGCGCATAGAAGTTAGTGAGATCAGGCACCAGGTCCTTAATCACGGGCATGTGCGGTAGCGGATAAATCTTGACGTCGCCGCCGACATCCTCAATTGCCTGAGTACAGGCCAGCGTATTGCCACCATCAATATTCATGGCACAGGAACCGCAAATACCTTCCCGGCAGGAACGCCGAAAGGTCAGCGTCGAATCAATCTCATTCTTGATCTTGATC
Organism: Gammaproteobacteria bacterium; assembly: GCA_051008735.1. GTDB lineage: Bacteria > Pseudomonadota > Gammaproteobacteria > Steroidobacterales > J054. The sequence goes on from JBPCXH010000216.1 coordinate 15,633, forward strand.
AGCGCGTCCAGAACCATCGGACCGCATTGATCCAGGTCGACTTCATAAGTATCCACGCGGGGATTCTTGCCGGAGTCCGGGTCATAACGGTAAACCGCAAAGCGGCGCACGTTCACGGCGCCCGCTGGTGCCTTGTGCGTTTTGCCTTGTTGAACCCGGGAGTTACGGGGTAAGCGAAATTCAGCCATGAGTCTCTCTATAAGTCTGGGGGCGTGTGCCTGAAAACTAGTAAACGCGAGCCTTTGGAGGAACGGTCTCGACATCGTCCGTCAGGGTGTCGAGATTGACGGGACGATAGTTCAGCTGGATCTGCCAGTCCGCCTGCAAACGGGACAGGCTGTGCTTCATCCAGTGCACGTCGTCGCGATCCGGATAATCCTCCCGGGCCTGGGCACCGCGGCTTTCCTTACGCGCCACGGCCGATTCAATGGTCGCCATGGCCTGGCCGAGGAGATTATCCAGCTCCATAGTCTCGATCAGATCCGTGTTCCAGATCAGACTGCGATCAGCAACCCGCACGTCGGCAAAACTCTCTGCGGTCTGCCTTAACTTGTCGATGCCTTCCTGCAAGGAATCGCCGGTGCGGAACACAGCCGCGTGGTTCTGCATGATCTTTTGCATTTCCAGACGAATTTCTGCCGTCGTTCGACTGCCGTTGGCATGTCGCAACTTGTCCAGCCTGGAGACGGCGTAATCACCGGCATCAGCCGGCAAGGCCCGTTGACGTGAACCGCCTTTCAATTGATCTGCACAGCGATTAGCGGCCGCCCGACCGAAGACCACCAGATCAAGGAGTGAGTTAGAACCCAGCCTGTTGGCGCCGTGAACGGAAACACAGGCCGCTTCGCCAACAGCCATCAGGCCAGGTACGGGCACACTCATATCGTCGCCCTTGGTGGTCAGCACTTCGCCGTGCACGTTGGTCGGAATACCGCCCATGTTGTAGTGCACCGTGGGCAACACCGGGATTGGCTGCTTGGTTACATCAACGCCGGCAAAAATCCTGGCCGTTTCGGCGATACCCGGCAGGCGCTCATCAATGACATCCGGGCCCAGGTGCTCCAGGTGCAGGAAGATATGATCCTTTTCCTGACCCACACCCCGGCCTTCCTGAATCTCCACCGTCATGGAACGACTGACCACATCACGGGATGCCAGGTCCTTCGCGTTGGGCGCATAACGCTCCATGAAGCGCTCACCGTCGCTGTTGGTGAGATAGCCGCCCTCACCGCGGGAACCTTCAGTAATCAGGCAACCCGAGCCATAAATACCCGTTGGGTGGAACTGCACGAATTCCATATCCTGCAATGGCAGGCCGGCGCGCTGCACCATGGCGTTGCCATCACCCGTGCAGGTGTGCGCAGAAGTGCAGGAGAAGAAAGCGCGTCCATAGCCACCCGTGGCCATAATGACCCGCTGGGCACGGAAACGATGCAGGGTCCCTTCGGCCATATCCATGGCAATCACGCCGCGACACTCGCCGTCTTCCATGATCAGGTCGATGGCAAAATATTCGATATAGAACGTTGCTTCGTGCTTAAGGGATTGCTGATAGAGCGTGTGCAGCATGGCGTGACCGGTTCGGTCCGCGGCGGCGCAGGTTCGCTGGGCCGTGCCTTCACCAAAATTGGTGGTCATGCCGCCAAAGGGTCGCTGATAGATGCGCCCGTCTTCGGTGCGCGAGAACGGCACGCCGTAGTGCTCCAGTTCGATAATCGCGTCCGGGGCTTCCTTACACATGTACTCGATGGCGTCCTGGTCACCGAGCCAGTCAGAACCCTTGACCGTGTCGTACATATGCCAGCGCCAGTCGTCCTCACCCATATTTCCCAGGGCAGCACTGATGCCCCCCTGGGCAGCAACGGTGTGACTGCGCGTCGGAAAAACTTTGCTGATGCAAGCGGTACTCAGGCCGGCTTCGGCCAGACCGAAAGTGGCTCGAAGACCGGCACCGCCGGCATCCACTACGACAACGTCATAACTGTGATCGATGAACTCGTAAGCGCTCATGTACCGGCTCCCACTGACACGGCGATGATGGCGTAAATACTGCCGACTGTTACCAGCACATGGATTAACTGCACGCTA
>JBPCXH010000217.1:0-15446 GCA_051008735.1 Gammaproteobacteria bacterium
CAAGATCAGTGTCAGTCAAGCCTCGCGGCCCGCCGGTGCACTCGGTGACATGTTCACCCGTCAGCTCAAGATGCACGCCGGCCAGGATACTGCCCTGCTGACGATGCACGCTAAAAGCGCTTTCCAGTTCGCTTGCGATATTCTCGAAGCGCCGGGTCTTAAAACCGTTACTGGTCGACTCAGTGTTGCCGTGCATCGGATCACAAATCCAGGCCACATCAATGTTTGTGGCACGTACAGCGTCGATTAACCGAGGTAAATCTGTCTCAACTTTTTCAGCGCCCAGACGGTGAATCAAAGCCAGTCGCCCTGCAACATTATCCGGATTAAGCTTGCGAACCAGGGCCTGCAAGACTTCAACATCCATATCGCCGCTGATTTTTACGCCGATGGGATTAGCAATTCCGCTGAAAAACTCGACATGGGCGCCATCAGGGTCGGCTGTTCTTTTACCGATCCACGGAAAATGCGTAGTCAGGTTATACCAGGCACCGCGCTTGTCCAGATAGCGGGTCTGAGCTGCTTCGTAATGCAGATGAAGACCTTCGTGAGAGGCATAGAAATCGACCCGCCTTGCTTCGTGAATTCGTTCGCCGGAAACCGACTCGAAAAAATCAAGCCCATCACTGACCCTTTGCACAATCCGCTGGTACTTCTCTGCTGACGGTGAATGACTGACAAAATCCAGGTCCCAGTTCTCCGGGTGATGCAGGTCGGCGAAGCCGCCATCAATCAGCGCACGAACAAAGTTCAGAGTCAGAGCAGCACGTTCATAGCCACGCAATAGTAATTCGGGATTGGGCTGGCGAGCCTCGGGCGTGAAGTCCGCACCATTAACCAGATCGCCCCGATAACTTGGCAGGGATACCCCGTCGCGAGTTTCCTGGTCGGCTGAACGTGGCTTGGCGAACTGACCGGCAATCCGCCCCACCCTCAGGATGGGCAACTTCAGGCCGGCCGTGAGCACCACGCTCATCTGCAGTAAGACTTTAAGCTGCGCGACAATGCGCGGTGAAGTACAGGCTGGAAACCCCTCCGCGCAATCGCCACCCTGCAGGACAAAGGCCTCGCCCCGCTGGGCCTGAGCCAATTGCGCTTTCAGCGCTTCCACTTCCCAACTGGTAACCACCGGAGGCAATACAGCCAATTGCTCTAACACCGCCTGCAAGTGACTGGCATCCGGATACGTCGCCTGCTGAAGAGCCTGACAATTTTTCCAGCTATCAGGTTGCCAGTCTGTTTTAACTTCTGACTGGCTCACTCTTCCGACATTCCTTTGTAAAGTAGTCGCACCCAGTCATCGGGCTGAATAAACCCATCGCCCCACTCGGCGTCAAAGTTTGCCGTTGGCTTTCCTGCTACGACTTCGTCCATGCTCCTGCCGGCACGCAAGTCAGCCTCGATACGATCACTCACCGTGCGCAGCATGTCACGAAAATCACGCAGTTCCGAGCGATTCGACAGGGGCCCGTGACCGGGGATTATCTTGGTGTCTTCATCAACCCGCGCCAGGGCCGCATTCGCCGCCCCAATCATCCCGTCCATGGACCCGCCCGTGGCGAAATCGATGAAGGGATAAAAGCCGTTGAAGTAGGTGTCACCCAAATGCACTGCGTTCGCTTCTTTAAACCAGACTACCGCATCCCCGTCGGTATGCGCCGGTGGTACATGCTGAATCTCTATAGTCTGGCCATTCAAATGCAGGGTCACATCTCGCGTGAAGGTTACAACCGGCAAAGCAACACTCGGTGCCGGAGGTATTGTTTGCTGAAAAAATTCAATGAATTGCTCAGTGCTCATCCGCTTGCGAACATTCTCATGCGCAATGATCAGTGCTCCGCCCCGACCCAGCAGCTCATTACCGCCGGTATGGTCGAAGTGCCAGTGGGTATTCAGCACCAGGCGGATTGGCTGCGGGCTTATTTCCCCGACGGCGCCACGAATCTTGTCGACGAGATCGGCAAACTGGTCATCGATCAAGATCACGCCGTCCGGGCCGGTGGAGACCCCGATATTTCCGCCGGAGCCGGTGAGCATATAGAGCCCGTCAGCCACGGACTCGGTGCCGATGGTGACCTGGCTAAAATCCTGTTGCTGAGCCTGTGCCGGTAAGACCAGACACAGGCTGAGGGACGCAGCCAAAACGGCGACCCGGTAAATTCCCCAAACCATTTGCATGCCTCTAAGTGAACCTTGTGGTGTGCATTATTGCACCAACCGGGCCCCGATCCCGCTGACTGGTATGATGTTTCCATTATCGGACGCTCCGTGATGTACATGATGATTCGCGGCACTATGCAACGCTTGGCTTTTCTGCTGTCCCTGCTCTGGCTGGGCGGGGCTGCCCAGGCCCAGGAGCCCGTCGAAGCAGCGGCTGACAGCCTTGTCATCCGGCTGGAAATTCGCGGAGCAATAGGCCCCGCCACCAGCGGCTACGTGCTCGACGGCCTGGAGCGGGCGGCCGAGCGAAATGCGAGTCTGGTTCTGATTGAAATGGATACACCGGGCGGGCTGGACTCCGCCATGCGTGAGATCATCAAGGCCATTCTCGCCTCGGATATTCCCGTGGTTACCTGGGTATCACCCAGCGGTTCCCGGGCCGCCAGCGCCGGCACCTACATTCTCTATGCAAGTCACGTGGCTGCCATGGCCCCGGCCACCAACCTTGGCTCTGCAACGCCGGTGCAAATCGGCGGCGGCACGCCCGCCATGCCCAAACCTCCAGGCAGCAATCCAGCTGAAGATATCGCCGATGACAAGGCAACCGAGGATGAGGAAGAGTCCGATGCTAAGTCGGGCGAAAAAGGCGCAGCCCCGGCAACGGCGATGGAAAAGAAAGTGATCAACGATGCGGTGGCTTATATCCGCGGTCTGGCCAAATTGCGGGGCCGCAATGCCGACTGGGCTGAACAGGCCGTGCGTGAAGCTGTCAGCCTCAGCGCCGATGAAGCGCTGAAGGAAAATGTGATCGATGTATTGGCAGCCGATCTACCCGAGTTATTGCAAGCTATAGATGGTCGAGTCGTCAAAGTAGGCAGTGAGGAGCGGACCCTTTCGACCGAGGGACTGGTGGTGGAAGAGTTCGTCGCTGACTGGCGCACGAAACTACTGGCGACCATCACCAACCCCAATGTGGCGTACATGCTCCTGCTGGTTGGTATCTATGGTCTGATTTTTGAAGGCTATAACCCCGGTGCGCTGGTGCCGGGCATTGTTGGCGCCATCTGTTTGCTGATCGCGCTGTTTGCCTTCCAGATTTTGCCGGTCAACTACGCAGGGCTGGGGCTGATCATCCTGGGAATTGTGCTGATGATCGCAGAAGCCTTTGCGCCGAGCTTCGGAGCACTGGGCCTTGGCGGGCTTGCGGCATTTGTTATCGGCTCAATTATCCTGCTCGACAGTGACGTGCCGGGCTTTCAAATCAGCCGATTATTAATTGGCAGCGTTGCCGCCCTCGGTGGCGCACTGTTATTAACACTGATGTATTTCCTGGTTCGCAGCTTCCGTCGCCCCGTGGTCAGTGGTGCCGAGGAGATGATTGGCAGCGCCGGCCATGCGCTGGAAGACTTCCAGGATCAGGGCCCAATATTCGTCCACGGCGAGCGCTGGCACGCCCACAGCAACGCTGCAATTAAGCGCGGCGATGCTGTTCGGGTAACCGCGATTCGCGGCCTGGAATTAGAAATAGAACCTGCAGACTGAGGCTCGACGGAGCCGCCGGAGAAAACCATGAACTTGCTTGCCCTGATCGTCATCGGCTTTGTCGCGCTGCTGCTTTTCAGCGCAATCAAGATCCTCAATGAATACGAGCGCGGCGTCGTCTTTACGCTTGGACGTTTCACCTCCGTCAAAGGCCCCGGGCTGATCATCATCATCCCGATCATTCAGCAAATGACGAAAACAGACCTGCGCGTGATCGTCATGGATGTACCCACGCAGGATGTGATCTCTCAGGACAATGTTTCGGTCAAAGTGAACGCTGTGGTGTATTTCCGCATCATCGACCCGGAGCGCGCGATCATTCAGGTTCAGAATGTTTTTGAGGCGACCAGTCAGCTGGCGCAAACCACGCTGCGTTCGGTGCTCGGCCAGCATGAGTTGGATGAGATGCTCTCAGAGCGGGAAAAACTGAACAACGATATCCAGGTGATACTCGATCAACACACGGATAACTGGGGCATCAAGGTCTCGAACGTTGAGATCAAACACGTGGACCTGGATGAGAGCATGATCCGGGCCATTGCCGCCCAGGCTGAAGCAGAAAGATCACGACGGGCGAAAGTTATTCATGCCCAGGGTGAAGCAGAGGCCTCCGAGCAACTGGCTTTGGCGGCCAAGAAGCTGGGTGCCCAAGCCCAGTCACTGCAACTGCGCTACCTGCAGACGCTTACCGAAATCGCCAAGGACCGGACCAACACCATTGTGTTCCCGTTGCCGATGGACCTGATTACCCCCCTGCTTGGCCTGAAGGAAGACGCCACTAATTCGGCTTCCCCCGCGAGCGGCACGCAACCCGCAAGAATCACGGGCGACGACTAGACTCGGCAAGTTTCGCCTGCTCCCATAGGGCATCAAGGCTGGCCAGGTCATGGGCTGACCAGTCACCCCCGGCAGCGACAACGGCGTCTTCGACGACAGCAAAGCGGCGGCCAAATTTCCTGTTGGTGCCGCGCAGAGCTTCTTCGGGATTAATACCGAGCTTGCGGGCAAGATTGGCTGCCGCGAATAACACGTCGCCCATCTCGTCTTGCATCGCCGCCACATCTCCGGCTGCTTCGGCTTCGGCCAACTCGTCCAGTTCCTCGCTGATCTTGGCTCGGGCACCGGCTGCATCAGGCCAGTCAAAGCCAACCCGCGCTGCTCTTTTGCACAACTTGTCTGCCCGCAGCAGCGACGGCAGCGCCAACCCCACCCCGTCAAGGACTCGCTCCTGGCCGGCGGCAGCGCGTTCCTGCTCTTTGTGCACTTCCCAGGCAGTGCTCTGAGCGGCGGCCGTGTCCAGCCGGTCTTCCCCAAAGACATGGGGATGGCGGCGAAGCATTTTCTCTACGATCCCGGCAGCAACCTGCTCAAAATCAAAGGCACCGGCTTCCTCAGCCATGCGGGAATGAAACACCACCTGCAGTAACAGGTCCCCGAGTTCCTGCCGCAGTTCATCCAGATCACCGTTGTCGATTGCCTGAGCGACTTCGTAGGCCTCCTCGATGGTGTACGGGGCAATGCTGCGAAAGTCCTGGGCGAGATCCCACGGGCAGCCCTGCTCCGGGTCCCTGAGCTGTGCCATTACCTTAAGCAATTTATTGATACTATTCATAAGTTATTATTTTAATTATCTATAATGTCTAACAAAGTGTTGATTATTTGGGCCGTCGCGCCCCATACCCGATGCTGACCCACCTGGAATTCAGGCACTGAAAATGACACGCCGTGCCATGTCCGCTGCCCCTCAAGACGATTGGCCGGGTCCAGAAAAAACGCCAGGGGTGCTTCGAATATTTCGGCAACCTCGGTGGGATCTGCGACAAGGGCGGGGTCTCCGCTAATGATCCCCACCACGGGCGTAATGACAAAGCCGGTGACCACCGCATGCGGCGCCAGGTAGCCCACAATCTCCACTTGGTCTGGCGGCATACCGACCTCTTCGGCCGCCTCCCGCAAAGCAGTATCCCGTAGCGAGTTATCAAGCGTTTCGACCCGCCCGCCGGGAAAGCTGATTTGCCCGGCGTGATCCCGCAAATGCTCTGTCCGTCGGGTCAGCAGCAGATGCAGGCCCGCGGGCCTGTCGATCAGGGGCACCAAAACGGCAGCGGGGGCCAGGCTTTGTTGACCCAGACGGGCCGCCAGGGTTGCCGGCAAGGCGCCGATAGCCGTTGCTGACGGATCCGCCGCCGGTGCGCTTTGCCTGAGCCGTTGGCGTATTGCGTCGCGCACGGCTCAGTCCCGACTCAGGACTTAATACCCCCGCGGGTCAGTTCCAGCGGATCGAGCAAGCGATCAAGCTCTTCATCCGTCAGGTCAGTTTCAGCTGCCGCCACCTCGCGAATCGGCCGACCTTCGGCATATGCCTGTTTGGCGATCGCTGCACCTTTCTCATAGCCGATCACCGGATTCAGTGCGGTCACCAGAATTGGATTGCGATCCAGGGCCTCGTTCAGCTTGGCTTCATTCACGGTGAAGCCGGCGATGGCACTGTCGGCCAGCACACGCGCCGCATTAGCCAGCAGGCTGACGCTCTGATTCAGGTTGTAGGCCACCATGGGTAACATGACGTTAAGCTGAAAATTACCGGACTGTCCGGCCACCGTGATCCCGGCGTCATTGCCGATGACGTGGGCCGCCACCATGGCCACGGCTTCCGGAATTACCGGGTTGACCTTGCCTGGCATGATGCTGCTGCCTGGCTGCAGGGCCGGCAGAGCAATTTCCCCCAAGCCGGCCAGCGGCCCGCTGTTCATCCAGCGTAAGTCATTGGCAATTTTCATCAGGGACACGGCGACGGTCTTGAGCTGCCCCGACAACTCGACGGCTGTGTCCTGGGACGACAAAGACTCGAAATAATCACCCGCCGGGGCAAAGCTCAGGCCGGTGCGATCCGACAGCAGCACGGCGACCTTGGCTCCGAAGTTCGGATGGGCATTAATCCCCGTGCCAACCGCGGTTCCACCCTGGGCAATGTGACACAGCCGCGGCAGCACACCATTGATGCGGTCGTAGCCACTGTTGATCTGCGTGGCCCAGCCCCCGAGCTCCTGGCTCAGGCGCACGGGCATGGCATCCATCAAGTGCGTTCGACCTGTCTTCACCACCGCATCGGTTGCCTTGGCTTTCTCACGGAGCGTTTTTTCGAGGTGCTTCAGGGCCGGCAGCAACTCTTCGTTTACCAGTAGAGCAGAACTGACATGCACGGCTGTCGGAATAACATCGTTGCTGCTCTGCCCCATGTTCACATCGTCATTGGGATGCACCGTATCGCCAAGCAGCTCGGTGGCCAGATGAGCGATGACTTCATTGGCATTCATGTTCGAGCTGGTGCCCGAACCCGTCTGAAAAATATCAATGGGAAAGTGCTCGTCGTACTTACCATCAGCAACGGCCTGGGCGGCTCCCTGGATCGCAGCGGCAGTCTTGGCGGGCAGCAGATCCAGCTCACCGTTGGCGCCCGCGGCAGCGCCCTTGATCAGCCCCAGGGCGCGCACAAAGGCACGCGGCATGGTCAGCCCGCTGATGGGGAAGTTGTCAACGGCGCGCTGGGTCTGGGCGCCCCACAAAGCATCGGCCGGAACCTGCAGTTCCCCCATGCTGTCCTTTTCAGTGCGAAATTCCTTGCCCGCCATGCGCGTCTCCACTTCTTGCTGCTCCGCCAGCCCGGCGGTGGGTTAATGGTGGGCCGCGATTCTACAGGGAAGGCAGCTGAGCGTGGTGGTGTATCCTTTGCGCCCGCTCACGAAGTGACTCGCCGATGGATCTCTCACCCTTAACCGCCGTCTCCCCTCTGGATGGCCGCTACGCCGCCAAACTTAATGACCTGCGGGACCTGTTCAGCGAATATGGCCTGATACGCCTGCGCGTGCTGGTCGAGGTTCGCTGGGTGCAGTTTCTGGCCGGCCGGCCGGAGATTCCGGAAATCGGACCCCTTTCACCTGTCGTTAATACGGTTCTTGATCAGCTGGTCGACAATTTCAGCCCGACAGAGGCCAAGCGGGTTAAGGAACTGGAGGCCACCACCAATCATGATGTAAAGGCCGTGGAATACCTCATCGGCGAACGCCTGGGTGACGACACAGAGCTTGCTCACATTCGTCCCTTCGTGCATTTCGCCTGCACCTCCGAGGACATCAACAATATTGCCTATGCGCTGATGTTGCGCCGCGGGCGCGAACAAATTGTGCTGCCGGCCCTGCGCAAAATTACGGCTCAGCTGCGAGCCATGGCCGCCCGTACTGCGGAGCAGCCCATGCTGTCACGCACGCACGGTCAGCCGGCCAGCCCGACAACCCTGGGCAAGGAACTGGCCAATGTGGTTGCCCGTCTGGAACGGCAGAACGCTGCGCTGGAGTCGGTACCAGTGATGGCTAAAATCAATGGAGCTGTGGGTAACTTCAATGCTCACACTGTGGCTTACCCTGAAGCGGACTGGCCTGCGCTCAGCCAGGAGTTCATCGAGTCCCTGGGACTGGAATGGAACCCCTATACCACGCAAATCGAACCTCATGACTGGGTCGCTGAATACTGTCATGCCCTGTCGCGGGCGAATAACATCCTGCTGGATCTGAGCCGAGACTTCTGGAGCTATATCTCCATCGGCTATTTCCGCCAGCGCCGGGTGGCCGGTGAGGTCGGTTCTTCGACCATGCCACACAAGGTCAATCCCATCGATTTTGAGAATGCTGAGGGCAACCTGGGCATTGCCAATGCCCTGCTGGAGCATTTCGCTGCCAAGCTGCCCGTATCGCGTTGGCAGAGAGATCTGAGCGACTCCACGGTTCAGCGCAACATCGGCTCTGCCCTGGCCCACGGCGTACTGGCCTGCCGCTCGCTGCTGGCCGGCCTGGGGAAAGTCGAAACGGCCCCGGACAAACTGGCCGCTGATCTGGACGATAACTGGGAAGTGCTGGGTGAAGCCATCCAGACCGTCATGCGGCGCTATGGGCAGGCCGATGCTTATGAGCAATTGAAGGACCTGACCCGGGGTGAACGAATTGGGCCCGAAACCCTGAAAGGCTTTATTCAGGACCTGGAACTTCCCCCCGAGGCCAAAGAGCGCCTGCTGGCCCTGACCCCGGCCAGCTATACCGGCCTGGCCGCTCAGCTGGCCAATGCCCTGGCCACACAGGGAGAGCCCGGCCGGGACTCCTAAAAGTGTGAACTGGTCGGCACGATGCCGCGCATCTGACGCCTAAAATAGCTGTCTGACCCCGGTCCGCATGCACGCCGACTCGCGAACCTGGGCGGACATTATAAATAGAAGGCAAAACGCCAATGCAGGCATCGCGAATCCAAGGACGTCGCTGGGTTTTATCGTCCTTTGACGAGAATCGAGCGGCTGCCGCCGAGATTGCCGGGCAGGCCAAACGGTGGATATCCATCTATACGCCGGACCTGGAGCCCGGAATCTATGATCACGCCGCTTTCCTCGACGTGGCCAAGCGACTGGTGCTCGCGAAACCCTACGCGAAAATCCGGGTACTGATTTCCGAACCTTCCCGCACTGTGCGTATCGGTAATCGCTTTGTCTCAGTGGGGCGTCGGCTGAACAGTTATATCGAGTTCCGCAATGTCCATCGCGACTACCAGGAGCATCGCGAGGCCTACATGATCGCCGATGAGATCGCGGTGCTTTATCGAGTCGAGGGTCGCAAGTGGGAAGGCATCGCTGACACCTACGAACCGGCCGTCGCACGACGTTACCTGAGTCAGTTTGATGAAATCTGGAACGCCTCGGAAATAGAACAAGAGATCCGCGAACTCCGCGTATAAAAATAGCTATCGCCATGGATGGCGACAGTAAGAAAAAAGCCAAGGAGGAAGAGACTATGAACGGGAATGAAATCCTGCACCCCGAACTAACTGTTGCAGCCGTCGTCGAAGAACGCGGCCGCTTCCTGATGGTGGAAGAAATGGTCCACGGTCAGGCGGTCTTCAATCAGCCTGCCGGTCACGTGGAAGCCGGTGAGTCACTGCGCGAAGCTGTCGTGCGTGAAACCCTGGAAGAAGCTGCCTGGCATTTCATTCCGGAATTCATCACCGGTATCTATCTCTGGCAACCACCTGAATCACCGCGCAGCTACCTGCGAGTCGCGATCCGGGGCCAACTGGCCTGCCAGGACCGCGGCCGGGAACTGGATGAAGGCATCATGCGCAGCCTGTGGTTGAGCCGGGATGCGCTGGAGGCGCGGGCAGACAAACTGCGCAGCCCGCTGGTCCTGCGCTCTATCGACGACTACCACGCGGGCCATCGGCTTCCCCTGGAATCCGGGGACCTCATGGCCCTGGCGCGGCAGGCAGCGGTCATCTAAGGCCAGCGGGAGCCTCGACCATTGCTAAAATAGGCAAATGGTCACCCGCGCCGAAAAAATCATGGTCGCCCTGTCAGGGGGCGTCGACTCCGCCGTAACCGCGCTGCTGCTCAAGCAGCAAGGCTACGCGGTGGAAGCGCTGCACATGACCAACTGGGAAGACGATGAGGCCTATTGTACGGCTGCCCGTGATTTTCAGGATGCCCGGGCCGTATGCCAGGAACTGGATATTCCCTTGCATCGGGTCAATTTCAGCCAGGCCTACCGGGAGCAGGTCTTCGCAGACTTCCTGCGCGAATATGCCGCCGGCCGAACGCCCAACCCGGATGTGCTGTGCAATCGGGAAATTAAATTTGGGCTGTTCCTGGACTATGCGCAGCGACTGGGCGCCAGCCGCATGGCGACCGGCCATTACGCGCGTGTCACCTCGCACCCCACCCGACTGCTACGCGGCCGGGACACCGGCAAGGATCAAAGTTACTTTCTGCATGCCGTAGCCGGCACGGCCCTGGCACACTGCCTGTTCCCCCTTGGCGAGCTCGACAAAGCGCAGGTCAGGGAGCTGGCCACCCGCAGCGGTTTGCCGGTTAACAACAAACGCGACAGCACGGGCATTTGCTTTATCGGTGAGCGCCCCTTCCGTGAATTCCTGCAAGGCTACTTGCAAGCGCCCGAAGGCCGGATGCTGACACCGGATGGCGAGGACATGGGCGCTCATGTGGGGCTCATGTTTTATACCCGGGGGCAACGCCAGGGACTGGGCATTGGCGGCAGCGCCGGCCACACGACTGACGCCTGGTATGTGGCCGGCAAAGATATTCGCCGCAATGTGCTCACCGTGGTGCAGGGTCGCGAACATTCGGCTCTGTGGGATTCGACCCTGGTCACCGGACAGCCCAGCTGGGTCGCGGGCGAACCGGCGGCTTTGATCAACCAGGGCAGTCTGGCTTGCACCGCCAAGACCCGCTATCGGCAGCAAGACGCCCCGTGTCGGGTTGTCCGCCGCGCCGATGCCGGACTGGCAGTCGAATTCGAACAACCGCAGTGGGCGGTCACGCCGGGCCAGTACGCGGTTTTCTACCAGGACGATGAATGCCTCGGGGGGGCGGTTATTGAGCGGACGGGGGCTGAATCCGCCCAAACACCCGACCAACTGGCCGCCTCGGCCTGACGGTCGCGTTTCGCTATAATGCCGCGCCCCGTCGGCTCTGGTGTCGGCCTGCCCGGCAAGAATTCAGCCAAGGCCCGGCAGCAAGACACCAGCACTATCCCGACGGGTATCCGGGTCTAGCCTGAACAAGCAGCTTGCCCCGGCCCTCGAATCCAGAATGCGCACGGAGAAAAACATGTCGCCAGCAGCGAATGCGAAGTCCACCCTGTCCGTCGGTGGTCAGGACTATCAGATTTATCGTCTCGACAGCATCACCGAAGGCCACGTGGCCCAACTGCCCTACTCGCTGAAGATTCTGCTGGAAAATCTCCTGCGCCATGCCGACGAAGACGACGTGAGCGAGGCCGACATCAGCGCGCTGGCCAACTGGGACCCGAAGGCCCAGCCCAGCCATGAAATTGCCTTTACCCCCGCGCGCGTCATCCTGCAGGACTTTACCGGGGTCCCGGCGGTGGTGGACCTGGCTGCCATGCGCGATGCCGTCGTCAAGCTGGGCGGCAATGCCGAAGACATCAACCCCCTGTCACCGGCTGAACTGGTGATTGATCACTCAGTCCAGGTGGACAACTACGGCAGTGCCGATTCACTGTCGCGTAACACGGACCTGGAATTTCAGCGTAACGAAGAGCGCTACAAGTTCCTGCGCTGGGGACAGAACGCCTTCGATAATTTCCGCGTGGTGCCGCCCGATACGGGCATCGTGCACCAGGTTAACCTGGAATATCTCTCCCGAGTTGTTTTTGACGGCGAACGCAAAGGCGATCGCGTGGCTTATCCGGATACCGTGGTGGGCACCGACTCGCACACCACCATGATCAACGGCCTGGGTATTCTGGGCTGGGGCGTGGGCGGTATCGAGGCTGAAGCCGCCATGCTGGGCCAGGCCATTACCATGCTGATACCGCAAGTCATCGGTTTCCGACTCAAAGGCAAACTGCGTGAAGGCACCACAGCAACCGACCTGGTGCTAACGGTCACGGACATGTTGCGTGACAAAGGCGTGGTCGGAAAATTCGTTGAGTTCTTCGGCGACGGCCTGGATGATCTGCCCCTGGCTGACCGGGCTACGCTGGGCAATATGGCACCGGAGTTTGGCAGCACCTGCGGTATTTTCCCTATCGATAATCAGACCATCCGTTACCTGAAATTGTCCGGCCGAGACGACGAGCAGATTGCCCTGGTAGAGGCCTATGCCAAGGCCCAGGGGATGTGGCGAGAGCCCGGGCAACCCGAGCCCTTGTTCACCGATGTGCTTGAACTGGACCTGGCTGACGTCCAACCGAGTCTGGCCGGCCCGAAACGGCCCCAGGACAGAATCCTGCTGTCAGACGCGGCCCGGATCTACAGCGAACAATCCAAAGAGTTACTGCAGCGGGCGCCCAAATCAGCCAGCGCAGAGCGTCAGGGGCAGAGCTTTGAGGTCCGAGACGGCGCGGTCCTTATCGCCGCCATCACCAGCTGCACGAACACCTCCAACCCGTCGGTCATGGTTGCCGCCGGTCTGCTGGCGCGAAAAGCGCGCGCCCGTGGACTGCAAACCCAACCCTGGGTTAAGACGAGCCTGGCACCCGGCTCGCGCGTGGTCAGCAATTACCTGGAAAGCTCCGGTCTGAATGCCGACCTGGATGCCATGGGCTTTAATATTGTGGGCTTCGGCTGCACCACCTGCATCGGCAACTCCGGCCCCCTGGACCCGGCCATTGACCGGGCCGTTCGTGAGAACGATTTACTCGGCTGCAGCGTGCTGTCGGGCAATCGAAATTTCGAAGGCAGGATTCACCCCCTGGTGCGCATGAACTACCTCGCCTCACCCCCGCTGGTGGTGGCCTATGCGCTGGCCGGCAATCTCGACGTGGATCTGCTTACCGACCCCTTAGGCCATGACCCGGACGGTCAGCCGGTCTACCTCAAAGACGTCTGGCCCAGCCAGGCGGAAATTCAGGAGATCGTCCACGGCAATATCGACTCCACTATGTTCCGTGCCAGTTACGCCACGGTATTCGACGGCGATCAGACCTGGCAGTCCCTGGCCGCGCCCACAGGCCAGCGCTTTGCGTGGCAGGACGATTCAACTTATGTGCAAAATCCCCCATATTTCAATGATATGGGGAAAGAACCTGCAGCTATCTCGAATATTTCGGGCGCGAGAGTCCTGGCGCTGCTGGGCGACTCTGTTACCACAGATCACATTTCGCCCGCCGGTTCCATTGCCAAGGACAGCCCTGCTGCCGACTACCTCCAAAGCCATGGCGTGGACCCCAAGGACTTCAATTCCTATGGTTCACGCCGCGGAAATCATGAGGTCATGATGCGTGGAACCTTTGCCAACATCCGCCTGCGCAATCAACTTGCCCCGGGGACCGAAGGCGGCTGGACACGCTATCAGCCTGACGGCGAACAGATGTCTATCTTTGATGCGGCTATGCGGTACCAGGCCGCAGGAGTGCCCCTGATCGTTCTCGCCGGAACGGAATATGGTACTGGCTCATCGCGAGACTGGGCAGCCAAGGGCACAAAACTATTGGGTGTCAGTGCGGTGATCGCAGCCAGCTACGAGCGCATCCATCGCTCCAACCTGATCGGCATGGGAGTCCTGCCCCTGCAGTTTATGGCCGGTGAAAACGCCTCGGATCTGGGTCTGGATGGCTCCGAGACATTCGACATCACCGGTCTGGAAGACGGCAATGTGACCCATGTGCAGGTCACTGCGACCCAGTCCGACGGGCAGCAAATCCAATTCAAGGCGCAAGTGCGCATCGATACGCCGAAAGAGTGGGATTACTACACCAACGGCGGCATCCTGCACTACGTGCTCCGACAGCTGGCTGCCTGAGCCCGGCAGCCATACGGGATCGCTATACTCGGAGCCGAAACTTTGCCAAAGGAATGCGCCATGCGCTTGCTACTGCCTCTGCTGCTGGCCGCCTGTCTGCCGGCCTGCGTGACCCCGGTTTCCATGCCCCAGGCACCCGTTGTCAGTACGCCGGCTGCGCAGCGCTGCGTGGAAGATTGTAAAACGGACTACGCGCAGTGTGAGCAGCCTTGCGGCATGGGTGCGGCTCAATCGCGGACCCCCGCCTGCCAGGCTGTGTGCTACGAAAACCTGGACGCCTGCTACAACCGGTGCAGCGAGCTTTAAGAACGGACCGGGGGCCCTAGTCCAGCTCGGCCCGTTCTGCGATCGCGGCTGAATAGCCGGGTGCAATTTCCAATGCCTTATCCAGCGCCACCCGAGCTGCGTCGGTCTCGCCGGCTTCGCGCTGAAGAATACCGATGAACAACCAGGTTTCGGCTTCGCCCCACACGGGCGCGGCGGCGTCGTCGCTGCGCCAGGTAACGAATTGCTCGGCCGCCAGCTGTAGCCGTTCCAGGGCTTTCTCCTTGTCACCGCCGAAGATTGCCGGCCGAAAAATCAGGCTCTGGGCTTCCTGCAGCAGCACCCGGGGATTACCCGAGTCCAGGCGCAAGGCCTCTTCCAGTGCGTCATTGGCGGCGGAGCCGCGGGAAGCGGCCCGCAACAGATAATAGTTCGCGCTGTTACCGTAGCAGGTGGCCAGCAAGCCATAGGCTTCGACCAGTTCCGGCTGCTTTTCCAGCTGTTCTTCAAGAATCTCGATGCATCTGTTTAACTGCTTCTTCGCCTGCTTTTTCGATGTATCGGCACCCTGAGACCCACGATAGTTGAGGTAGGCCTGGTAGTAAGGCAGCCAGTTGCCTGAAGCGCCCTCAAGCTCTCTGGCAAAGCCCGGCAAGGCTTCGTTGTCGCCGCTGATAACGGCCGCATCAATGCCGTCCCTGATCTGCGCTAACTCCGCACCCTGCGCGTTGGCCACCAACAGGCAGGCCACGAGGCCCGCGCCGACACGCTGAAAAAATCTTTCCGCCATCACTTCCGGCTCCCGTAAACTCCGCGCGGCAACTCTAACCGAAATAGGCTATTTGCGGAGGCCCGACCGGACCATGGACCTGATTGACATCGGTGCCAACCTGACCCACGACAGTTTCGATGCTGATCGGAGCCAGGTAATGGCGCGTGCGGCTGCAGCCGGTGTGCGGCGCATGGTTATCACGGGGACAACCGTGCCGGCCAGTCGGCAGGCCCTGAAACTGGCCGCTGAGCACCCGCAACTGTCTGCCACCGCAGGCGTCCACCCGCATCATGCCGGAGAACTGGACACAAACACGCTTGCTGAGCTGGCCGATCTGGCGCAGACGGATGGAATTGTCGCGGTGGGTGAATGCGGCCTGGATTACTTCCG
>JBPCXH010000218.1:0-14490 GCA_051008735.1 Gammaproteobacteria bacterium
GGCTGGGTGAAGAGGGTTACGCCTTTGCCGCCGTAGAGCCGGTGCCCGAACTTGATCGTGAAGCCAAGACAGTCAGTGTCACCTTATACGTGGAGCCGCAGAATCGGGTGTATGTACGCCGGATTAATTTCAATGGTGCTGACTCGGTTAATGACGAAGTTTTCCGCCGTGAGATGCGGCAGTTTGAAGGTGCCTATTTGTCTAATAGCAAGCTGGAGCGTTCCAAAGTCCGGCTCCAGCGTCTGCCCTACGTCGAGAGCGTGAGTTCTGAGACCACGCCGGTGCCGGGCACGCCTGACGTAGTGGATGTGGAATTTGATATCACCGAAGGCCTGCCGGGGCAATTCGGTGGCGGTCTGGGTTTCTCTGAATCCCAAGGCGTGATTCTGAATGGTAATTTCGTTCATACGAACTTCCTTGGTACGGGCAATCGCGTCTCTGCCGACGTCAACACGGGGCGCTACAGAACGATATACAGCTTGGCCTATACAGATCCCTATTGGACGATCAATGAGGTCAGCCGGACCTTCCGGGCTTCTTACCGGGACATAACCCAGTTCACTTCCGATGCTTCGGATTTCAATACGGAGACTTATTCTCTGGGTGTGGAACTGGGCTATCCGCTCACTGAATTTCAGCGCCTGGTTTTTGGTGTTACCTATAACAACGCCGAGTTGCTTGCGAGCACTAACAGTACCTTTCAAGCGCAGGAATGGGTGCTGAATAACGGCAACCCTTTCAGGGCCAGCTCGAATACAGTGGGTACGGATTTTAATAATTTCGAGGTGAATGCCGGCTGGATTTACGACAGCCGAAATCGGGCGCTATTTGCTAGCCGGGGCAGTCGACAGAGGCTGACGCTGAGCAGTACCAGTCCGGGTAGCGACGTGGAGTTCTATACCTTGAGCTACTCGGGGCGCAAGTATGTGCCATTAACGCGTTACTTCACTTTGTCACTCAATGGTGAAGTGTCGTATGGCGATTCAATTAAAGGCACGACTTCTATACCGCCTTATCGCCGCTTCTTTGCCGGCGGGCCCGACTCAGTTCGTGGCTATACAGAGAACAGTCTTGGGCCGATCGATAGTTTCGGTAATCCCTACGGGGGTAATTTGTCCTTGACCGGGCAGGCCGAACTGATATTGCCCATTCCTGCATCCTGGGCTAACCGCGCACGTGTCACGGCCTTCTTTGATGGCGGTAATGTTTACGATACGGGCGGGGTTACCTTCTTCGAGAAGGATGGGGTTTCAGAGATCAGTTATGATCTTCAGGACAGTGGGCTCAAGTACTCCGCTGGTCTGGCGGCGCAATGGCTGGCTCCCCTCGGCCTGTTTCGCTTCAGCTATGGCTGGCCACTGAATGCGGAAGATGAGAACAGCAGGATTTACGGCGATGAGCAAGAGAACTTCCAGTTCTCCATCGGTGGAGCTTTTTAAGGAAAAAATGGCGTGAGTATGAATTTCTGGAATCGTTGCAGTGCGGTACTGATTATTTGCCTGGTTGCTTTGCCTGGTCTCGCCAGCGCCCAGCAGCTGAAGATCGGCTTCGTCAACGTGGCGCGGGTGGTGAGTGAGGCGCCGCAGGCGACGGAAGCCATGGCAGCCCTGCAGGAAGAATTCGCCCCGCGGCAGCGTGAACTGGTTTCGCTGCAGACGGCATTTAAGGAACGGTCTGATCAGATGCAGCGCGATCTGGAGGTGATGGGGCCCGACGAGCGTCGCAGCGCCGAGCGGGAGTTGGGTAAAGAGCAGCGAGCGCTTGCCCGGAGCCTGGAAGAGCTCAATGAAGATGCCAATCTGCGTCGCAATGAAGAACTCGCCAAACTGCAGCGGGAGATTTTGCGGGAAGTGGCCGATTTCGCTCGAGAGGACGGTTACGACCTGGTGCTGGGCGAGGGCGTTTTTTATGCAAGCTCGGCTGTAGATATCACGGCCAAGGTGCTGGATCGGCTCAAGTCAGGGACCGCAGCTAACTGAGCGGCCAGGGTCTTGCCAAGGCTTCGTCTGGCTAGAAGCCGGACAGTCCCGGTTTTACCTTCGGCCAAGACGGCACGCTCCGTATAATCCGGGCCATGCCGCCCCCATCGTCCACAAAGCCTTTTTCCCCTGATCTTTTGCAGGGCGTGGGTGGTGTGGATGAGGTCGGGCGAGGCCCTCTGGCGGGGCCCGTAGTTGCCGCCGCGGTTGTTCTGGCGCCGGGCCAGACGATCGACGGCGTTAAAGATTCAAAACAGCTAACGCCGCGCCGGCGCGAAGAACTCTCCGTGAAAATCCGCGAACAGGCGCTGGACTGGGCCCTGGGTCGATGTAGCTGCGCGGAAATCGATGAGCTGAATATTCTCAACGCCTCCTTACTGGCTATGCGCCGGGCCATCGAGGCCCTGCGGCATATGCCCGGACATTTGCGGATTGACGGTAATCGGGCGCCGGAGCTTGATAATTTCTCAGGCGAAGTTGAAACCCTGGTGGGTGGTGACCGTCTTTGTATTGCGATTGGGGCGGCCTCGATTCTCGCCAAAGTTGCCCGGGATGCTGAAATGAGTTTGTTGGCTCAGCGTTTTCCCGGCTACGGCTTTGACCGGCATAAGGGCTATCCGACGGTGGCCCATCGTGAGGCGCTAATGCAGCTGGGGCCGTGCGATGAGCATCGCCGCAGCTTCCGGCCCGTCCGTCTGGCAATGGCGAGCCTGCCGGAGCCAAGCGGGCGATGAGCAGCAGCTTTGTGCACCTGCACCTGCACACCGAGTATTCCATCGGTGACAGCATCGTGCGGGTTAAGGATCTGATTCAGGCAGCGGCGACGGCGGGCATGCCGGCCGTGGCCATGACTGATCGGTCCAATCTCTTCGCCATGGTCAAGTTTTATCGCACTGCCATGGCCCAGGGCATCAAACCCATTATCGGTGCCGAGGTTTTGATTGCCGGGGTCAACAATGAAGCTGAGCCCACGCCCCTGGTCCTGCTGTGTAAATCTGTGGAGGGTTATCGGGCTTTGTCCGAATTGCTCACCCGCTCCTACCTGGAAGGTCAGCAGGGAGGTATCCAGGTGCTTTCAGCGGCCTGGTTACAGGATGTGGCCAGTCAGGAGTTGCTCGCTTTGTCGGGCGGTTTGCAGGGTGCGCCTGGCCAGGCCCTGCTTGCCGGCCGCGAGGATGATGCCCGGTGCCTGGTGGAGGAATTCACTGCCCTGTTTGGCGGCGATTACTATCTTGAACTGCAGCGCACCGGGCGACCAGACGAAGATACCTATAACCAGGCGGTTGTGCGCCTGGCCGCCGAGACCGCCTGTCCCATCGTGGCGACCAATGATGTGCGTTTTCTGCGTCCTGAGGATTTTGGTGCCCACGAGGCGCGCGTGTGTATCGACCAGGGACGAGTGTTGGCAGACAACAGTCGGCCCAGAGACTACACCGCTGAGCAATACCTTCGCAGCCCTGAAGAAATGGCCGAGTTGTTTGCGGACTTGCCTGAAGCACTGGCCAACACGGTTGAGATCGCTCGCCGCTGCAATCTGGTGCTTGAGCTGGGTGAGACGCATCTGCCAGCGTTCAGCGTACCGAAGGGCTACAACATCGAAAGCTTTCTTGTGCGGGAAGCCTGGCAGGGCGTGGCTGGTCGGTTGGGCGTAGAGGGCGACAAGGCCGCCACCGATTTGCCGGAAATCTACCGAGAGCGACTGGATCATGAACTGAAAGTCATCGCCGGTATGGGCTTTCCGGGCTATTTCCTGATTGTGGCTGACTTTATTCGGTGGGCGAGGGAGCACGACATTCCAGTCGGACCGGGCCGCGGATCGGGCGCCGGTTCCCTGGTGGCCTATGGGATGGGAATTACCGATATTGATCCGCTGGAGCATGACTTGCTCTTCGAGCGATTCCTGAATCCCGAGCGCGTGTCCATGCCGGATTTCGACATCGATTTTTGTATGGAGGGTCGCGATCAGGTTATTGAATACGTGGCAGATCACTACGGTCGCAGTCGAGTCTCCCAGATCATCACTTACGGCCGCATGGCAGCTAAGGCCGTGGTGCGCGATGTCGGCCGGGTGCTGGGCCACTCTTATACTTTCGTCGATCGGGTGGCGAAACTGATACCGCTGGATCTGGGAATTACCCTGGACAAGGCGCTGAGTGCGGAGCCTGAGTTGCGGGGTCTGTATAAGACCGATGAAGACGTGCGCAGCATCATGGATCTGGCACGGCAACTGGAAGGCCTGGTGCGCAATGCTGGTAAGCACGCCGGTGGGGTGGTGATTGCACCTCAGGAGATCACGCACTTCTCGCCTCTGTATCAGGTCGAAGGTGAGAAGGGCACCGTCACGCAGTTCGACAAGGATGATGTCGAGGCAGCGGGCCTGGTGAAGTTTGATTTCCTGGGCTTGCGTACGCTGACCATTATTGATTGGGCGCTAAAGACAGTAAATGCGGAACGCGCTCGCGCCCAGCAGCCACCCATCGATCTGGCCGCCTTGCCCATGGATGACCCCGCCGCCTACAAGCTGCTGCGGGACTGCCGAACCACGGCCGTGTTTCAGCTCGAGTCCCGGGGGATGCGAGACCTGGTCAAGCGACTGCAACCGGATCAGTTTGATGACATTGTGGCCCTGGTCGCGCTGTATCGGCCCGGCCCCCTGCAGTCGGGCATGGTCGATGATTTTGTCGAGCGCAAGCACGGCGGCAGCGACCAGACTATCGATTACCTGCACCCTGAGCTGGAAACCGTGTTGACCCCGACTTACGGCGTCATTCTTTACCAGGAACAGGTGATGCAGATTGCTCAGCAGCTTGCCGGCTACTCCCTGGGAGAGGCAGACCTGCTAAGACGCGCGATGGGCAAGAAAAAGCCCGAGGAAATGGCCAAGCAGCGTTCAATCTTTATGAACGGCGCGAAGCAGCGCGGCGTAGAGTCAGCCGCCGCCGGGCGCATTTTTGATCTGATGGAAAAGTTTGCCGGCTATGGCTTCAATAAGTCTCACTCGGCGGCTTACGCGGTGCTGTCCTATCAAACAGCCTGGCTAAAGGCTCATCACACGGCGGCATTCATGGCGGCGGTGTTGACGTCTGAAATCGACGACACCGACAAACTCACGGTCTTGCGTCGCGATTGTGAAGATGAGTCGCTGACCTTGTTACCGGCGGATGTGAATGACTCGGGCTTCGCATTCGAAGTGCGTGGCGAAACGGCTATTCGCTACGGCCTGGGGGCTATCAAAGGTCTGGGTCGCAGCGCTGTGGAATCCATAGTGGCGGCGCGCGAAGAAGGCAAATTCAAGGATCTGCATGACTTCTGTCAGCGCATCGATGCCCAGCGAGTGGGCCGTCGTGGCATAGAAGCACTGATTAAGGCCGGCGCGCTGGATGGCATCGGTCCAAATCGACCTTCTTTGCTGGCGGCTGCACCTGCTGCCGTAGCCGGGGCCGAGCAGGCTGCCCATAACCGGGATTCAGGCCAGGAAGATATGTTTGGCGAGGCCAGTGCGGCGCCGCAGGCGCCGGCACCCGTGGCAATACTGCCCGACTGGGGTCTGGCCGCCCGCCTGGAGGCGGAGCGCGAGAGCCTGGGTTTGTATTTTAGTGGACATCCCTTCGACCAATATCGCAGCGACTGCCCCTTTCTTTCCTCGGGCACGATTGCTGCGCTCACCAGCGCGCCGCCACCCAAGGGTGAGGGTGACAAGTGGGGCGGGGGTCGGGAAGTCTCCGTGGCTGGTCTGGTGTCGGGTATCCGACGGCGCGGCGGGCGGATCACTTTTGACCTGGATGATGGTCGTGAGCGGATCGAAGTGCAGATATTTCAGGAGGGCTTTGATCAATTCCGCCACTTGCTGGTCAGTCATTCCATTGTGGTTATTACCGGCAAATTGCGTTTCGATGACTTCATCGGTGGCTGGCGCCTGTCAGCCCGTGGAGTGCTGGATATCGATCGGCTGGTCGAGGACCGGGCCTCCGGGCTGATCATTCGCTGGCGCGGGATTGAGGATTGCGCACCGGATGCAAGCCGCCTGCGGGCTGCCTTGGAGCCTTACCGGCCCGGACGCTGCGACGTTCGCCTGCATTATGAGCGGCCCGACGCCCAGGCCCAGGTTCGTTTCGGCGAGGGCTGGTCGGTTCGGCCCAGTCGCGAACTTCGGGAGCAGCTGTCAGCGCTGGTCGGGGCCGAAGGATTTCGTTTTCTCTATGAGTCGTCATCGCCCTAGCAGTGCTTGTCTGGCTGTGCATCTCCGGCTAACGTTCATCCTATGGATCAAAAGTTTCTCGATTTTGAACAGCCCATCGCCGAATTGGAGGCGAAGATTGACGAGTTGCGCTTCGTGGGCGATGACTCGGAAGTCAATATCAGCGATGAAATAGAGCGGCTGAAAAGCAAAAGTGAGTCACTCACGCGGAGCATATTCTCCGACCTGAGTTCCTGGCAGGTTGCCCAACTGGCGCGTCACCCGTCGCGGCCCTACGTGCTGGATTACATCAAGGCGATCAGTCCGGATTTTCAGGAGCTGCACGGCGATCGCATGTACGGCGATGATCCGGCCCTGGTCGGCGGACCGGGGCGTCTGGATGGCCGGCCGGTGATGTTCATCGGTCAGCAGAAGGGACGGGACACCAAAGAGCGGGTTTGGCGCAACTACGGGATGCCCAAGCCCGAGGGCTACCGTAAGGCCATGCGGCTGATGCAGATGGCAGAGAAGTTCCGCCTGCCCGTGATTACCCTGATCGACACGCCGGGGGCCTATCCGGGCGTTGGCGCGGAAGAGCGTGGTCAGAGCGAGGCCATTGCAAAAAATTTGTTTGTCATGGCGCAGCTCAATACACCCATCATCAGCGCCGTCAT
The DNA here is from genome assembly GCA_051008735.1 of Gammaproteobacteria bacterium. Classification (GTDB taxonomy): domain Bacteria; phylum Pseudomonadota; class Gammaproteobacteria; order Steroidobacterales; genus J054. The sequence goes on from JBPCXH010000218.1 coordinate 6,831, forward strand.
TGGCGAGGGCGGTTCGGGCGGTGCCCTGGCCATCGGTGTGGCCGATCGCTTGCTGATGCTTGAGTACAGCGTTTACTCGGTGATTTCGCCCGAGGGTTGCGCCAGCATTCTGTGGAAAAGTGCAGAGCGCGCCGCCGATGCGGCAGAAGCCATGGGGATCACCGCCCAGCGCCTGTCAGAGCTGGAACTCGTTGACGAGATTCTGCCTGAGCCCCTGGGCGGGGCTCACCGGGATCCGGACGCCATGGCCCAGTCTCTGCAAAATGCACTGGTCAGCCACCTGCGTGAGCTGGAGGTTCTGGATCCGCCGGAATTGTTGCGGCAGCGTCAGTCACGGCTGAATGGTTTCGGTCGTTACAAAGAAGGCTGATTTTTTTCCGCCGCGAGCGTCCATGGGCAAGGTGACTGAAAGTCTCCAGGCCGCACTCAAGCAGTCCGGTGCCACCTCGGCGGCTTTGTGTGTGGCTTTCAGCGGCGGAAGGGATTCCACCACGCTGCTGCACAGCCTTGCTCGGCTGCACCTCGGCGTCCCCCTGCGAGCTATTCATATTGATCATGCGATGCATCCGGACTCAGCACGCTGGGCTGAGCACTGTCTTCAGGTGGGCCGTCAGTTGGAGGTGCCCGTAGAGATTGTCCGGGTGCAGGTCGCGGCGGGCACCCGCGGGCCCGAGGCGGCGGCCCGGGAGGCCCGCTATGCGGCTTTGCGGGCGGCGCTGCAGCCCGGCGAATATTTGCTGACGGCCCATCATCGCGACGATCAGCTGGAAACGGTTTTACTGCGGCTCATGCGTGGCAGTGGTCCCGTTGGGATTGCCGGTATCAGGACCCTGAGCTCGTTCGCGCCGGGCTATCTGCTGCGCCCCTTGCTTGAACTCAGCGGTTCACAAATTCAACGCTATGCGGTGAAGCACGAGCTGACCTGGCTTGAAGATCCGTCTAATGCCGATGTCGGCTATGACCGCAATTACCTGCGCCAGGAAGTTATTCCGCGGCTTAGCCGTCGCTGGCCCGCCGCTGCCCAGGTCGGGGCACGCGCGGCCCGGCTCGGCCACGAAGCTGCCCAGCTGCTCGACGAGCTGGCTGTGCAGGATGCAGTGGGCATCGTGCAGGGTGATGTGCTGGAACTGACCGCACTGCGCCAGCTATCCGGCCGCCGCCAGCGGAACTTACTGCGCAGCTTTCTGCGCCAGCGGGACCTGCCCGTGCCGGGGGAGGCGGCTCTGGACGAGGGGCTGGCGCAGCTGCTTCAGGCCCGGGCGGATGGGGCGCCACGCCTGGCATGGCCCGGCGGCGAGTTGCGCCGCTACCGCGAGCGGCTATACCTGTTAAGCCGTCACCCGGACGCCTTGGCCCCGCCCGCATCCCGATCGTGGGATACCCGGGAAGCTGTCGAGCTGGGTCCCCTGGCCGGCAGCCTGGCCTGGCTGCCTGCACCCGATGCCCCGGCCGCTGGGCCGCCACAGCTGACGGTTCGCTTTCGCCGTGGCGGCGAGCGTTTGCAGCGGCATGGTTGTCATGTGCGGTTGAAGAACCTGTTCCAGGCGGCCGGTATCGTGCCGTGGATGCGCCCGCATGTGCCCTTGATCTACGCAGGCGAGGAGTTACTGACGGTGGGTGACCTGTGGTATGCCGACGACTGGGCGCATCAGCCCTGGGCAGCCGGTGCCAGGGTCCACTGGAGCCCCCGCGAAGCCTTGCGCTAAGCCTTTTTAATTGAGCCGCCGGGGCCGTTCTGGTAACGTTCTTAAGCTGTAATTCAGCCTCTAAAACGGAGTCTGCAATAGGCCGGAGCGCGCTTCCCCATCCATACTGCCAGCAGGGCGATGGGATTGAAGCCTCTCCGGCCAACGTATTTTTGCGTCCGGCGTTGGTGTTTCGCGTTGGGTGCGGGTGGTGAGCTGACGCAATGCCAAAATTCGTATTCGTAACCGGCGGCGTGGTGTCCTCTCTCGGGAAGGGCATAACCTCTGCGTCCCTCGGGGCGATTCTCGAGGCACGTGGCCTGAAAGTCAGCATGATCAAGCTGGATCCCTATCTAAATGTGGATCCCGGGACCATGAGCCCCTTTCAGCACGGTGAAGTATTCGTGACGGAGGATGGCACCGAGACGGATCTTGATCTGGGCCACTATGAACGCTTTGTTCGCACCACCACAGGGCGGCACAGTAATTTCACGACCGGACGGATTTACGGCAGTGTGATTGCCAAAGAACGACGCGGCGATTACCTCGGTGCCACGGTTCAGGTGATTCCCCATATCACGGATGAGATTAAACGCAGCGTTTACCTGGGGGCCGGGGATGCGGATGTATGTATTGTCGAGATCGGCGGCACCGTGGGCGATATCGAATCTTTGCCGTTCATGGAAGCCATCCGCCAGGTCGGCGTGGACCGCGGCCGTGACCAGGTGGTTTACGTGCACCTGACCCTGGTCCCTTATATTGCTACCTCGGCGGAAATCAAAACCAAACCGACCCAGCATTCCGTTAAGGAACTGCGATCCATCGGTATTCAGCCAGACATTCTGGTCTGTCGCTCGGAGCAGGCTGTTCCCGATGAGCAGCGCGCCAAGATCGCTTTGTTCACCAATGTAGCCGAGCGTGCGGTTATTTCCGCTATGGATGTCGATGATATTTACCGGCTGCCCATGGTATTCCGTGACCAGGGTTTCGATGAAATCCTTTGTGAACACCTGAGGCTTGATGTGCCGACGGCGAATTTGGGCGAGTGGGAAGCCGTTGTGCAGGCAAAGCGTTCACCGGACACGGAAGTTACTGTGTGCATGGTGGGTAAATATATGGACTTGCGCGATGCTTACATCTCTCTGACTGAATCCTTGATCCACGCCGGTGTGCAAACGCATACCCGCGTCAATATTCGCTATCTGGAATCAGAGCGGCTCGAGCGAGATGGCATGGATGCGCTGCAGGATGCCGATGCTATCCTGGTGCCTGGTGGCTTCGGAGATCGCGGCTTCGAAGGCAAGATTGAAGCCGTACGCTATGCACGGGAGCACGGCATACCCTACCTGGGAATCTGCCTTGGTCTGCAGGCTGCCGTTGTGGAATTCGCGCGCAATGTCGCCGGCCTCGCGGATGCCAACAGCACTGAGTTTGAGCGGGAAACGCCCCATCCGGTTATTGCGCTGATTACCGAGTGGCAAGACAAGCTCTCCGGGACAGTGCAATCGCGCAGTGAAGAATCAGACCTGGGGGGCACCATGCGACTGGGCGCACAGGATTGTCGCCTGGATCCGGACAGCATTTCCGGTGGGCTCTACGGCGCAGAAATTGTCCGTGAGCGTCACCGGCATCGTTACGAATTCAATAACGGTTACATGGATCAACTCAAGGAGGCCGGTATGCGCTTCGCCGGCTTGTCTGAAGATGGTTTAGTCGAGGTAGTTGAATTGCCTGATCACCCCTGGTTTGTGGCCTGCCAATTTCATCCGGAGTTCACGTCGAATCCTCGCGACGGACACCCGCTATTCACGGGCTTCATTGCAGCCGCACGGCGATTTGGTGAACGAGACTTAAAGGCGGCAGCCGGCGCATGAAGCTTCTTGATTTTGAGGCGGGTATTGATCACCCGCTGTTTCTTATTGCCGGTCCCTGTGTAATCGAAAGTGAAGGCCTGGTTCTTGATATTGCCGGACGCCTGAAGGAGATCGCTGGCGGCCTCGGCGTGCCGCTGATTTTCAAGGCGTCTTTCGATAAGGCCAATCGGTCATCCGTCAAAAGTTTTCGGGGGCCTGGAATTGAAGACGGGCTGAGAATTCTTGGTGAGGTGCGTGAGCAGTTAGGTCTCCCGGTGCTGACCGATGTGCATGAAGACACGCCCCTGAATGAAGTGGCGGAAGTTGTTGATGTGCTGCAAACGCCCGCCTTCCTGTGTCGGCAAACCAATTTCATTGTGAACGTGGCGCGCACCGGCAAGCCGGTCAATATCAAAAAGGGGCAATTCCTGTCGCCCTGGGAGATGGGCAATGTTGTCAACAAGGCGCGCAGCGCCGGTAACGACAGCATCATGGTCTGTGAGCGTGGCTTCAGTTTCGGTTACAACAACCTGATATCGGATATGCGTTCCCTCGCGATTCTTCGAGAGACAGATTGCCCGGTTGTTTTCGATGCGACCCACTCCGTGCAATTGCCGGGCGGGCAGGGTGAAGCATCGGGCGGTCAGCGAGAGTTCGTTCCGGTGTTGGCGCGTGCAGCGGTAGCAGCCGGAGTGGCAGGTGTTTTTATGGAAACGCACCCCGACCCCGCTTCTGCTTTGAGTGATGGCCCCAATGCCTGGCCGCTGGATCGGATGCCGGCGCTGCTGGAGTCACTGGTGGAATTGGACCGCACTGTCAAATCCAAACCCCTGGAGGAGTCGCAACTCGGGGGCTGAGCCAGGGCGGGCACTGGCCTGCCGGAGATGAAATCAATATGAGTGAAATTGTCCGGATTCAGGGCCGCGAGATCATTGACTCGCGCGGCAATCCCACCGTCGAAGCCGACATCTGGTTGCAAAGCGGAGGCAAGGGACGGGCCGCTGTGCCTTCAGGTGCTTCAACCGGGTCGAGAGAGGCTGTAGAGCTGCGCGACGGTGATGCCGGCCGCTATCTGGGCAAGGGCGTCAGTCAGGCAGTGGCTAATATCAACGGTGAGATTCGCGCAGCACTGTTGCAGCAGGAAGTCACCGATCAGTCGAAGCTGGATCATTTGTTGATCAAGCTCGATGGGACCGATAACAAATCCCGACTGGGGGCCAATGCAACCCTGGCTGTTTCTCTGGCTGCGGCCCATGCCGCGGCCGCCGAACGCGAGTTACCTTTGTATCGAACCCTGTCAGCAGAGCCCGGTCTGATGCCGGTTCCCATGATGAATATCATCAACGGGGGCGCTCACGCCGATAACAACGTTGATATCCAGGAATTCATGGTCCTGCCCGTGGGTGCATCAAGCTTCAGTGAGGCTCTGCGCCACGGGGTGGAAATCTTTCATGCTCTGAAATCTGTTTTGCACGGCCAGGGCCTTAATACAGCCGTGGGTGATGAAGGTGGATTTGCGCCAAATCTGTCTTCTAATGCGGCGGCCCTGGACACGATCATGACGGCCATCGATAAGGCGGGGTTTCAAGCCGGTCGGGATGTGCTGCTTGGTCTGGATGTGGCCAGCTCGGAATTTTTCAGTAACGGCACCTATCGCCTGGGCTCTGAGAACCGGGATTTCGATGCCCCGGCGTTTGCTGAGTATCTGGCGGGACTTGTTGATGCCTACCCTATCGTGACCATCGAGGACGGTATGGATGAGAGTGACTGGGATGGCTGGGCAGCCCTGAGCCAGATTCTGGGCAAGCGAATTCAACTGGTGGGCGACGATCTGTTTGTCACCAATACTGCCATCCTGCAGCAAGGCATTGACCGGGGTATTGCCAATTCCATCCTGATTAAACCCAATCAGATTGGCACGCTCACCGAGACACTGGCTGCCATTGATATGGCGGTAGACGCCAACTATTCCGCCGTGGTCTCGCATCGTTCCGGCGAGACCGAAGATGCCACCATCGCGGATATTGCTGTCGGCACCCGGGCCACCCAGATAAAAACAGGTTCTTTGTGTCGCTCGGACCGTATGGCGAAGTACAATCAGCTTCTGCGTATCGAAGAGGACCTGGGGGCCGCTGCACGCTATGCCGGCAAAGACGCTTTCCCCATTAAATTGTCATGACTGACGCACGCCGACCCGCCCTGTTGAGGATTACCCTGGTGGCTCTGGGAATCATGCTGATAGCCCTGCAGGCCCGCTTGTGGGTGGCTGAGGATGGCTTCATCGGGGTGCATCGTCTCCAGGACCGCGTAGCCCTGCAAATGGCGGAGAATAAGGAACTGGCAGAACGAAACCAGCGTCTGCATGCTGAGGTGCGCGATCTGAAAAGTGGCTTTTCTGCCCTGGAGGAACGCGCCCGGGCTGATCTGGGGCTGATTGCCCCGAACGAGACCTTTTATCTGATTGGCGAAGCGCCGACCGGCGATTCGCCCTGACAGCGGTGCTGTCCGACGTCGAGCTGGGTCGACTTCGATACGCGGCCGATTTTTCGGTCCTTCCGCGTGGCCTGGGCCCGGCTCTTGCCCAAGGTGCCATTAGAAGTGAGCTCAGTGATTTTCACGTCAGTGAAGATCTGCCCTTCGAGCTGAGCGGCGAGGGCGAACATCTTTACCTGCATATTCGTAAGACCGGTCAAAACACCCGGTGGGTTGCCAAGCGTATTGCTGAAGCTTTGAACCTTGCTTACGGTGCCGTTGGTTTTGCCGGCATGAAAGATCGCTACGCTGTTACGGAACAGTGGTTTAGCCTGCACCTGCCAGGTCTGCCAGATCCGGAGATTCCTGAGCTTGAGGGCGTGGAAATACTGCAACAGCTGCGCCACAACGCAAAGCTGCGGACGGGCGCTGTGGCCAGTAACCGGTTTCGCCTGATGATCCGCGAGCTTGAGACAGATCGGGCCGAACTTGAACAGCGATTGGCCGAATTGCCTGCTCGCGGTGCGCCCAATTATTTTGGTCCCCAGCGCTTCGGTCGTGATGGGGCCAATCTGGAATTGCTCACCCGTCCAGGTCGGCTGGGCCGAGAGGCCCGGGGCTTCGGCTTGTCGGCACTGCGGGCGGGGCTGTTTAACGGCTACCTGGCTATGCGGGTGATGCAGCACAGTTGGGATGCCGCGCTGGACGGCGAGAAACCCGGTCCCCACGGTGGGGGTACCGGATTACTCTGGGGGACAGGCCAGAGCAGGTCTATCGGCCGTTCCCTGGAGCTGGAAGAAGCCTGGTTCAGTCTCTTTCCCGATGCGAGGCAACTGTTGGAGGCTCAGCGTGTGCGCATGATGCGTCGATCTTTAATGCTGTTGCCCACGGAGCTCGAGTGGGAATTCGGCGAGGGCACACTGGCGATCAGCTTCCAGCTGCCTCGCGGTACTTTTGCTACTTCCCTGTTGCGTGAAATAGGTGAATTTCGCGATGCATCGGCGCGACCTGCGCCAACGGAGGGCAAAGGGTGATCCTTCAGCTGCTTGAACATGGCCCCGTGGCTGAATTGCGTCTTAACCGGGATCCAGCCAATGCGCTTAATCCTGCTTTGGTTATGGACCTGACGGATGGCCTGCAGCAGGCCGTCAGGGATGGCGCCGAGGCGATTGTTATTGCCGGTAAACCAGGCATGTTCAGCGGTGGTCTGGATGTACCTGAGTTACTGCCTCTGCCACGCAGTGCAATCCGGGAATTCTGGGAACTGTTTTTTGCTTTGATGCGCACCGTTGCCGGCAGCCCGGTTCCGGTAGCCGCTGCCATTACGGGCCACAGTCCGGCCGGTGGTGCAGTGATCGCGGTGCATTGTGATTACCGGGTCGCCGCGCAAGGTGAATTCAAGATGGGCTTTAACGAAGTTCGTGTTGGCTTGCCTGTGCCGTCAACCATATTAATTACCCTTGCCGATCTGGTCGGCATGCGTCAGGCAAGGAATCTGGCGACCAGTGGTTTACTGATTAGCCCGGATGAGGCCCACGCGATGGGGCTGGTGGACGAGCTGGTGCTGCCGGACGAGGTGATACCGCGCGCCATAGAATGGTGTGAGTCCATGATCCGTCTGCCGCGTATTGCTATGGCAGAAACCCGCCG
>JBPCXH010000219.1:0-18700 GCA_051008735.1 Gammaproteobacteria bacterium
AACTGTAAGGTCGGAATCGACCCGCGTCTTTTTGCAGGCGCCCGAGTTTTTCCCGTAGCGTCTTCAGGTAGACCTCGGTGTAATTGATCTGGCCGTCGAGCATCTCCGTGCGGCGATTGCGCAGGGCTTCAATTTCATCGACGGACAGGTAGGTTGTCAGCAGGGTTGCGTCGCGGGCCCGGGTGGCCTCTTCGCGGCGTTTCTGTTCAGCGATCGCCTGCTCCTTTTCGGCGGCGATTGCCAGCTCATCGTCTGTCATAGCGCCTTCCTGGCGGACAACCGGGACGCCATAGTCATTCAGCAGTTCTCGATCCTGGATGGCATGCTCCGGAGGCACACTGTCACCAAAATGCACAACACCTTCATCGTCAACCCAACGATAGACTTTGGGCCCTGCCTGAGCACCGGATGCGATTAACACAGCCATCAGGCCTGCGAGAATTTGACATCGCCTGTTCATGTTTGTTTGGCTCAGAATCACTAACAATGTCAAATACTACACGCTGTCCCGGCGGGAAACCGTGAACTATTTCCGCTTACATCAAACCCCGAATTCCTCCCGGTAGGCCTCCATCTGCGGTAAAAAGCTGCCCAGCTCAGGGGTTTGCTGCAAATGCGCAATCAAATCCCGCATGCCGACGATACTGGCCACCGGAACCCCGAATCGCTCCTGCACTTCCTGCACGGCGGACTGGTCACCGGCCCCCCGTTCTTGTCGGTCCAGCGCGATGATGACGCCGGCTGGCCGGGCCCCGGCCGCTTCGATAACCGCGACGCTCTCACGTATGGCCGTGCCGGCCGTCATGACATCATCAAGAATCAGCGCCCGTCCGGTCAGCTCGGCGCCGACTATCTGGCCACCCTCGCCGTGGTCCTTGGCTTCTTTTCTGTTAAAGCAGTAGGGCACGTCCTGATTGTGATGTTCTGCAAGGGCCGCAGCAGTCAGCGCCACCAGCGGGATCCCCTTGTAAGCCGGGCCGAACAGCACATCAAAGCCGATCCCGGCGTCGATCACGGTGGCTGCGTAAAAACCTCCGAGCCGGGCGGCGGAGTGGCCGGTATTGAAGAGTCCGGAGTTAAAGAAATACGGACTGGTCCGCCCCGACTTGAGGGTAAAGCTGCCAAAGCGCAAGGCGCCGACTGCCAGGGCAAGTTCGATGAATTGGGTTTTGTATGACTGCATGATTCGCCTGTTTACCAGCGTGTTCCTGTTCTTCTGCTAGAGTATCGCATAGCGTCCCAGGCCTCCCCGATCTTCTGACCATCATGCGCATAGTCACGTTAAACGCGAACGGCATTCGTGCGGCTGCCCGTAAGGGGGTTTTCGATTGGATACCTCGCCAGTCCGCCGACGTTATCTGTCTTCAAGAGACCCGCGCCCAGGTGGAGCAGTTGACTGACAGCGTCTACTTTCCCAAGCGCTGGCACTGTCACTACGAAGCAGCTGAAAAAAAAGGCTATGCCGGGACAGCGATTTTCAGTCGTCGCGAACCCGATGAACTGATCCGGGGTTTCGGTGAAGCTGAGTTCGATAGAGAAGGTCGCTATCTGGAAGCTCGCTTCGGCAATCTCAGCGTCGTGTCACTGTATGCGCCTTCGGGGTCGTCCAACGAAGACCGGCTGGCCTCCAAGTTTCGCTTCATGGATACATTCAAGCCCTATATGGCGAAGCTGCTGAAGTCCGGGCGTGACTACATTATTAGTGGTGACTGGAATATTGCCCACAAGCAGATCGATCTGAAGAATTGGCGTTCAAATCAGAAAAACTCGGGATTCCTGCCGGAAGAACGTGCGTGGCTGGATGTGCTGTTTGATGAACTGGGTTACGTCGACGCCTTCCGTGAAATCAATCAGGAGGCAGAGCAATACACCTGGTGGTCGAACCGTGGCCAGGCCTGGGCCAAAAACGTGGGTTGGCGTATCGATTACCAGGTGGTGTCACCGGGTCTGGCCGGTTGTGCGACCAAGGCCCGCATATATAAGACCAAGCGCTTTTCGGACCACGCGCCGCTGATCATGGACTATGACCTCTAAAGATTCGGCCGCCGGCTGGCTGGCTGCCGCGAAAATTTACCTGCATCCGCGGGTCGCGGCCATGGTGTTCCTCGGCTTTTCCGCGGGCCTGCCCTTTTTGCTGGTGGCCGGTACCCTGACGGCCTGGCTGGCCCTGGCCGATATCAGCATGTCGCAAATCGGCATGTTCGCCTGGATCGGTATTGCCTATTCCCTGAAGTTTCTGTGGGCGCCGTTGGTTGATCGACTGCCCTTGCCCCTGCTGACCCGCGCACTGGGGCGCCGCCGCAGCTGGATGCTGGTCTCGCAACTGGCGGTCATTGCCGGGCTACTGGGGATTGCCTCTTCGGACCCGACCCTGGACCTGGCCCGTGTTGCCTGGTTTGCGTTGCTGGTGGCCTTCGGCTCCGCAACTCAGGACATTGCCCTGGATGCCTATCGTATTGAGGCCGTCGAGTTGCGTAGGCAGGGTGCCATGGCAGCGGCCTACCAGGGGGGTTATCGCATGGGCATCCTGGCTGCCGGTGCCGGAGCCCTGGTGATTGCCAACTGGCTCGACTGGCAGACGGCTTACCAGGCCATGGCCGGCCTGATGGTCGTGGGTCTGATTACGGTGCTGATCATTATGGAGCCGGCCGTTCCCCAGGCAAGTCTCGACGCCAATGGGCCAGGCACCGGTATTGCTGAATGGTTTGCCAATGCCGTGGTTGGTCCGTTTGCCGAGTTCTTTCAGCGCAATGGCAGTATCGCCATCCTGTTACTCGTGTTTATCAGCTGTTACCGGATCAGCGATATGGTGCTCGGGGTAATGGCCAACCCCTTTTATATCGACCTGGGTTTCACGCTACCGGAGATCGCTGCCGTTACCAAAGTGTTCGGGGTCATTATCACGCTGAGTGGTGCTGCTTTGGGTGGCATTGCGGTGGCCCGCTATGGTCTCAACGGTCCCCTGGTCTTTGGCGCCGTTTTGCTGGCGGTGACGAACCTGTTTTTTGCCGGCATGGCTTTGTACGGTGCCGAGCTGTGGTTTCTGGTGGTCACTATCAGTGCTGATAATCTGGCGGCCGGCTTTACCGGGACGGTATTTATCGCTTACTTGTCGGGTCTTACGAATGTCGCTTACACGGCCACACAGTACGCGCTGTTTTCGTCCCTGATGACCTTGCCGGGAAAATTCATCAGCGGTTTCTCCGGTCAGATCGTTGAGGCCGTGGACTGGTTTACTTTCTTTTTGTACGCGTCATTAATGGGTTTGCCTGCCGTGTTTCTGGCCATTGCGGTGACCCGGCGGCGACCGCAGCCATGACGGACTGGCAGGAATGGCCGGTCTGTTTGCATTCCCAGCTGGCCGACCCCGGGGCGCGCAGTTTTGAGGTGGGTGAGGGGACCTGGCCCTTTCGCGGCTTTGTGTTGCAGCAGCGCGGCGAGATCAGGGCCTTCGCCAATATTTGTCCGCATCTGAGCCACCCGCTGGATATGCTGCCCGATGAATTTTTTGCCCAGGATGGGGAAAGCTTGCGCTGCATGTCCCACGGCGCCCTGTTTGATGCACAAAGTGGTCTGTGCACGATGGGGCCCTGTGCGGGTGAGGCCTTGTTGAGACTGGAGCACCGGGTCGATGGCGATCAGATCTGGGTGCGCGCGCCGGAAACTCTGCAGGAAGGAATCGCGTTGGTGCGCGGTAGTGACGGCACAACTTAGCCCGGACGCGCTTTGCGCGTCGTTCAGTCGGGTCGCCGGTCCCTCTCAGTCGAGGTGGTCAACGAACTCCAGGTGATCATGCCAGCCAATGCTTCTGCCATCGCGCAACTCTCTTAAGTCGGCGCGATCCAGGTCCAGCGACCCGGAATAATCTTCCGGCGCTGTCGCCGGTTCCAGTGCAAGGCCATGCCAGAGATCAAAATCCAGTTCGCCGATCGTGCCGTCGAAATACTGGATCTCTACCGTCAGTTCCTCTTCGTCAACCGCCACCACCTCAAGGGTTCGCCCGTCGAGGCGGCGGTACCAGCTTCCCACCTGTGGAAAAATCACCCCATAGCAGTGCTTGTCCGGTTGGTGAGAAGGCCGCCGCTGTCGCGGCGATTGTTCATTTATAACGCAGACCGGGGCCCCGGTCACCTGTCATTTACGACGGTAGTACAAATCCCTGATTGCATGTCCCAGGCGCTCGCCCCGGCGCTGAAACTTCGTTTCCGGCCGATCCTGCGGGCCGTGTTTTTCGGGGCTGAAGTCCGGGCTTGCTGCCAGGGTTTCTTCCATGTGTTCGGCGTAGGGCATCCAGTCCGTAGCCAGGTGCAATAGGCCGCCATTTTTCAGTGCCTTGGAAACTAATCCGAGAAACACTGGCTGCACAATTCGCCGTTTGTGGTGCCGCTTCTTTGGCCAGGGGTCCGGGAAAAAAAGATTCACCCGGTCCAGGCTGTCAGCCGGCAGCCAGTTCTGCAGCACTTCCATGGCGTCGTGCCGGATCAGGCGCACATTGGCCAGGCTGGCATGCTGCAGCCCCAGCAGGCAGTGGCCCACGCCGGGTTCATGCACCTCAACGCCCAGGAAATCATGCTGCGGTGCCGCTTCAGCCATGGCGGCCAAAACTTCTCCGTCGCCGAAGCCAATTTCCAGGGTTCGCGGGGCCGTTCGCGCAAAGACCTGGTCTAAATCCAGGGGCTGAGAGGGCTCTTCCAGGCCCCACAGGGGCCAGAGTTCCGCCAGGGCTCGTTGTTGGCCGGGGGTCGTTCGACCCGCGCGGCGCACGAAGCTGCGCACGCGGCGCGGCGGATGTTCGGGAATGGTGCTCATGTCTGAGGCTATGATGCCATGCGGCTGCGCAGCGCTAGAATCAGTCGCACGTCACAGGGGGACAGGAGTATGCAGGTGTCTATTCGTGCAGCCAGCATGGCGGCATTTTTTATCGTTGTCGCGTTTCTTATTCATGCTCTGAACGGAATGTACCTGGAGCCAACTTTCCTTGGCTTTGATGAGCCGACGGAATACGCCAACATGGCGAAAATCGAGAATGCTATCTGGTCATTCTCATTCACCTCCAGCGGCATTTCGCACATGGTTGTAGGATTTTCAATGATGATCCTTGGCCTGGGTGTTGCTGACGTGTTCAAGGGTCCGCACCCGGCCGCGGCGCGCCTGATTATTCTGGCGAGCGTCGTGTCAGGAATTGGCTTTTTGCTGACCGGGATTTCAGATATCCCCGGTACCTTTTACGGCGGGATTCTGCGTGAGCTGAATCCGCAGCAAAACGAAACCATTCTGCTGATCAGCACCATGATTCGCGGCAACCTGAACATCATGGGCATTGCAGGACTCAGCTGGTTTGCCGGCGTGGTGGCTTATTGCACTTTAAAGACGGGTCTCTTTCCCAAGTGGTTTGGCTGGTACGGCTGGTTGAACACCCTGCCGGGATTCGTGGGTCTGGCCATTCCCTTCGCCGGTTTTGCCTATATTCAGTTGTTCCCGATCTGGATGCTCGCGCTGGGCATTTTTCTTCGTCGGCAGACTTCGTAGTATCATTTTTTCTCTACGATTCACTGAAGTGAATCATTCACTGGCGTAAAGGGGTCAGCGCACTTATGAGCAAACAGTCAGAGGCGACAGGCCAATCCGCCGGAGCCTCAGTTAATTTTTCACTCCGCCGCCTTGAGCGGCTGGCGGATGTTGTTTTTGCCTTTGCCCTGTTGTTTCTTCTTGTAACTATCGACTTGGCCCCGGATGGGGCTGCTACCGCCGAAAAGGCCTACAGTTACTTTTTCGACCAGCTCAACAATTCACTTGGGTTTGTGGTCAGTTTTCTGATCATCGCGTACTACTGGATCACGCACCAGGAATACTTTAATTACTACACGGGCACCAACAAGACGCACACGTTTATCGAATTGCTGTACCTGATGGCAATTGCCGGGATGCCTTTTAATAATGACTTTATCACCGCATATCCTATGGAAGTGGCACCGCGTCTCGCGATCAGTAGCGATATTTTCTTCGCCGGTATCCTGTCCTTCCTGAGTTGGTCCTACGCCACTTCCGGCAACCGCCTGGTTGACCCTGCTCGCGTGAATCCGGAACTTGTCAGATTCATGCGCAACCAGGCACTCGTCGTGCCCGGCTTTGCCATCGTAGGGGCCGGCGCCGCATTTGTGCACCCCCTTGCGTGGGACGCAGTGCTGACATTTGGCCCCCTGGTTGCGATATTTATGATTAAGAGACGGACCAAAATTGCTGGCCCATAAAATTCAGGTGACGATTCGTGGGCGGGGCAAAATGAGAACCTAAGTTCCAACGATTGAACTCACGTCCGCTGCAAGGGGGTTTTTTCGCAGCTAGCGAAAATCCGGGTTTTAGTCGTTACGAATCGATCTCAGGCAGCAGTTGTGCCGGCGCTACCTGGTTCTGGGGCCGGGTCTCTTGCGAGCTATGGAAATGAAATGCAAATAAGGACTGGCGTTTTCATCAAGGACAAATCAGTTGGCGACCTTTGGGGTGCTGCAGGTCAGGAAAACCGTCACTTGAGAAACGCAAGGGGATTGTCACAATGGGGACCATGAGCCCCTTCGCGTTTTCGATCTCGCTTGCAGCGGTCATCAATGGCCTCGGAATTGTGGGGCTACTGTCGACCTTTGCCGCAGTCATTGATCGTGTTGACAAAACTGATGACGTGCAATACTGGGTCTATCAGTTACTTGTAGCGATGCAGTTTCTCTTTCATATACTACTGTTCTGGAGCATGTGGGACATCATGCTAGCTCTAGAGAATTTCAATTTCCTTACCTACTTGTATTTTCTCCTGGGCCCGATCCTCTTGTATTTATCCACTCAGTTGTTGCTGCCGAAATTAAACAATGAGCAGCCATTGGACCTGCGTAATCGCTATTACTATGTAGCTCCGCGCTATTTCACTGTGATGAGCCTGTTATGGCTTTGGAGTATTAGCTTCTGGCCCTTTCTGGTCGGCGTCTGGGCACCGGATACACCGCTGACAATTTCTGCTCTTGTTATTTGCTTGATCCTGAGATTCTCTAAGCGCGCGTGGGTGCATGAGACCCTGCTGCTCGCTTACTTTGGGGTATTTGTGCTCGCGGTAGTCATATACAGCCTGGAGCTTGGTGGCATCGGGAACCTGATCAGAGAGGCTCTTGATGGTTAGCTGCATATTGAGACGGCGTGAGTAGGGAGATGGTTGCGCGCCCTTCATTACAGAGCTCTAAAAGTCACATGATCGCGGCCTAGAAAAAAATTGAGCAAACAGGGAGTAAAAATCATGCTTGGCACTCAATTACGCATTCGCCATGGCAGTCGTCGGTTGCACTTAAGGATTTCAGCTATTGCTGTAGCCGCAATAGGTCTAACGGCGCTACTTTTTGCCACGCATGCAGTAGCTGATGCCAAGCCGCCAGGCCAGGCGGAACGCACACTGATCGGCTACGCGGTGCCGCTGACCGTGCGTCCGGGCGATACCGTCGATTTCAAGGTCAGCTCCTTTGCAGGGGGCTACAAGGCCGACCTCGTCAAAATCATCAATGGCGACTCTCTGAGCCGCTATGGCGACCAGTTTGATGTTCAGAGAGTAAAAGCGCCTTTCGCCGGCAAGTACAAGGGCGCTGAACAACCGATGAACCTGGGTTCTTACGTGCACGTGGAAAACACGGGCGCGCTGGATCGACTGGAAAGTTTTTCTGTTGTGGGCTGGATTTATCCGACCTTCGATCCGACCGAATACGAGCCGCCGGACCTCGAAAACCCGGATCCCTTTTTTCCGCCCGCGCTGAACATCGCGCCGCTGATTCTCGACGAAGGCCAAACAATTGTGTCTCGGTACGATGCGAGCACTGAAAAAGGCTGGGCGCTGCGCCTTTCACCGGACTTCCACCTCGAGCTTCTTGTCGGGAACGGGCGCGGACAGACCCGCACTGTTCGGTCGGTTGAACCCGTGCGCGACTGGGACTGGGCCTATGTGGCTTTCAGTTATGACGCAGACAGCGGCGAGGCCACCGTGCACCTCCATGACAAGCCATTCGCGGCCGGTGACCAGTTCACTGCCCGTCGCCTGCACGTGAGCGGTGAGGTGGGTAAAGTCCGACACGAAGGTCCGCTGCGCATCGCTGCTATGCGTGATGGTCAGGGCGCGGCCGACGCCCGTTTGGAAAAGCCCGGTGGCGTGTTCAACGGTCGCGTGCAGGACGTGCGCATTGCCAACAGAGTTTTGTCAGCCGATGAAGTGGATCAACTCGCTGCAGAACGGGTACCGGAAGAATTCCAATCTGCCATCGTTGCGGATTGGGATTTCGGCAAAGACATCAAGACGACGAAGATCCGCGATGTCTCCGGCAGTGGACTGGATGGCGTCGCGGTAAACATTCCGGACCGCGCGGTTCGCGGCCGTTTCTGGAACGGCAGCACGATTCGCTGGACTGACGACCCGGACCAGTACGACGCGATCAGCTTCTATGCCGACGATCTGTATGACGCGGAGTGGTCGACCGACTTCAGCTACCAGGTACCGAAGGATCTGCCGGGCGGCATTTATGCGGCACGGCTGGAACAGGGCGACTTCGCAGACTATGTGGTGTTTTTTGTCGCTGCGCCCAAGGGCAAGCCGAAGGCTGATTTGGCAGTTTTCCTGTCGGACTATAACTACCTCGCGTATTCGAATGTCACGCTTGGTGCCACGGCACCCCAGAACTATCCGGGACACAACTGGAACGAGATAACCAGCAATTTCCTGAAGGAGCATCTCGAATACGGTACCGGTGGCGTCTACAACTACCATGTGGACGGCCGCAATTTCAGTTACGGCTCGCGGCTTCGTCCTGACGTCGGCCTGAAGCCCGGTGGCATCACCATGTATAACTTCACGCAGGACACGCATATCACGGCGTTCCTCGAGCATGAAAACATTCCCTACGATGTCATTACTGACGAACTTTTGGACAAAGAGGGTCTGGACCTGCTGAAGCAGTACCGCGTCGTGCTCAGCGCCACGCATCCGGAATACGTCACCACGCGCGAGTTTGACGCGATTTCGGATTACACCGCCGGCGGCGGGCGGTTCATCTACATGGGCGGTAACGGCTGGTTCTGGAGCGTTGGCGGGCATCCGGAATTGCCGGGTGTGATGGAATCCAGAAATTTTCATGACATTGGCGAACGAGTTCTGCGCGACGGCAGTCAAGGCGGGTTGATGCATGAGACGGGTCGCACCAACGGTCCCGTATTCGGTGTCGAAATGGGCGCCATGATCTGGAACGGAGGTTCTCCGTTCCGCCGACAAGCCGATTCGAATAACCCGCGCGCGGCATGGATTTTTGAAGGCACTAGAGAGGGGGAAATTTTCGGCGATTACGGTGTCGACAAGGTCAAGGGCGGTGCGTGTGAGTACGAGGTAGATCGTTACTCGGCCGGCAATGGCGTACCGCGACACGCCCTGGTGCTGGCAACGTCCGAGCCATTGCGGGAGACGATCGAGGACGTCAGGGTCACTAATTACCCGCTTTCCATTATCTACCACCCGAGCGAGGCCGAGCCCTGGGGACGGTGTGACCTCGTGTTTTTCGAGACCCCGGCCGGTGGCGCGATGATGTCCTTCAGTTCGAACGGCTGGATCAGTTCGACGCTGGAGAACGACTTCGACAACGATGTCGCAACGATTACCCGCAATGTCGTGAGGCGTTTTCTGGATCCGACACCTTTCCCGCCGGTTGGCGCGAAGGATGTGGCGGACGTAGACCGAGTCCCGGAGAAGCCGGACTACGAAGGTTTTGACAGTAAATGATGCTGAAGCTTCGTGTTGCGTCCTGCGCGCTGGCCGTATGGACACTGGGGTTTTCGTTACCCGTGGGGGCCAGCCGGCTCGACGATGCACTGGAGGCTGCGGAGGCTGGTAAACAGTTTGTCGACCTGTCGGCCGTGCCCGCTTATCAATATGCACTCGATGAGGGCAAGGACACCGGCAATTACAGCCTGGACGCGATTGGCACGGCGCAGCTGATCGCGCGCGACCCAGCTGGGCTCGGCGACACGACGCTCGTCATCTGGCTCAATTCTGCCGATAAGATTGAGGGCATGAATTCAGGCCCTGAACTTGCCGGAGATGCGGGACTGTTATGGAACACCAACGGTAATCCGTCGGACAGCGCCAGCACGACCCTGCTGGTCCTGGGTTTTGATCAGTGGTTGTTCAACGACAAGGTGTCCGTGGGCGTCGGCAAGTATTTCCCCGGGCAGTTTTTCCTGTTGAGTCCTTATACGGCCGATAACTCGAATACCTTCCAGAGCAGCCTGATCGCCGACAATCCAGTGGCCGGGTTCTGGGAATCGATCGGGATCGGATTCAACGCTGCCTACTACGGCGATAACTTTACTATTCAGGGCGGCTTTGTGGATGCGCAGGCCGATAACGATGGGCTGGATTTTTCCAGTTTCGGGGCCGGCAATTATTCATACGTCCTGGAGTATGCCTACACGCCCCAACGCGAAGATGGTCTTACGTCGTTTTCTTTACTTGGGTATGTGGTGGACGAGCATGACAAGCTGCGGACGGAACGTGGCGTTGCTACCCAGTTCACGCACGAATTTGGTCAGCAGTCCGAATTTGCCGCCTTCGGCCGGTATACGGTGAAGAGTGGCGGTACAGCGCAGGCCGCTTCGGCACAGTCATCCGAGCCCAAAGTCGAGCATGGCGGTTTTGCAGGCATTGCCTGGAACCGGCCCTTCGGCCGGGAGAACCAGCAGCTGGCGGCTGCAGCCATGTATGGCGAGCCTGGCAAGTTTCAGGATACGCAGGGATTCAATGACCAGTTTGGCGTGGAGGCTTACTGGAAATTAGGCCTCAACAGCGTGGTGCAGCTCACACCGTCCCTGCAGTTGATGCGCAATGACGATGATGATCTGGAAGCGATTGTCGGACTGCGGCTGTTCATGGGGTTCAACCGCAGTTGGGCGGGCGCCTTTTTTGGCAGCAGCTCCTCTGCAAATTGACGAAGTCTTAGATGTATTTGCAGCAACAATAATCAAGGAAAAACAGGGATTTTTATGAACAAAAAAATCTTCAGTTCTGTCCTCGCTGGGGGCCTCCTAATTTTCATGTTCCTTGATAGTGCTCGGCTGAGCGCGGAAGAGGCGGCAACGGTTTTTGCACAGCCACCGATCAAAATCGATGCAAGCCTGGTAGTGCCTGACGAATGGATGTCCGGGGTTGGCTTCACCGTGGAAAAAGTAGCCATTAGTGACGGTTTTAATAACACCTATACCGTCGTGCACGAACTGGGTAATCGCCAGGCAACCAGTGACTATCACCTGCGCCAGGTCATACGCGAGATCCGGGCGCTGCAAACACTCGATGAGCAGAGCCGCGCCGGTGTTTTTGGTGATGCGATGAAAGGCGGCCTGATGGCGCCGGTCGAGGGTGCCAAAGCCCTGGCAACCGCGCCCGTGGAAACCACCAAGGGGGCTGCCAAGGGCATGGGTCGGTGGATTGCCAATGTCAGTCGCGGTGCGACCAGCAAAGATCCGTATCAGGAAAATGCCGCGTCTGCGGCGGCCGGCTGGGCCGGTACCAAGCGGGCCTTTGCTCTCGAGCTGGGGGTGGACCCCTGGACAGACTGGGATCCGCTGCAAAAAGCGCTGTCTTCAGTGGCGCGAGCAGCTTTCGCCGGCGGTATCACAGCCTCTTTGGGTATGGAGGCTCTTGCGGGCGACGGCACCTTCGGCGCGGTGGTGGGGATCGCCGGCCTCACGGGGGAGCTCAATGGCATGCTGGCAGACAACCCGGCAGCCCTGGTGACGAAGATCAATAGTGAAAAGCTCGAGTCTGCCGGCTTTTCCAAGGGCCTGGTCAGTTCGTTCATGCTGAACTATCAGTACACGCCGATGGAGAAAAGTTTGCTCGTGCAGTCAGTGCTGCGGATGGAAAACGCGTCCGGCCGTGACCTGATTCTGGGCTACGCCGCCGCCGCACCGGATCGGGTGCTGGCTCGTTACCGGACGCAGCAGGCGGAAATGATGGCGAACTATTATGCGGACGTAGCAACGTTCGATATCGTGAAAATCGGTGAAGCCCTGTGGCTCGCCACCGGCAAAGGCGCGCTGGTTGGCATCCAGCCAATCGACTATCTGGCCTGGACGGAAGAAGTTGCCAATGTGACTGCGCTAGCAGCCGGTAGCCAAGAGAAGGACCGGGAAATCTGGCTGGAAGGTAGCGCCGGTCCCGACGCGCGGCAGGCGCTGACGGCGAATGGCTGGACAGTGAACGATCGCGTCGCTCTGGTCACGGGCCAGCCGCTGCAGCAGGTGACCGCAGAGGGTGCCGGACTTGGCGTCACTGGTACCGTGATCAAGACCATCACGCAATAGTGAATCCGACCCGTACAGGTACTCGTGACGGGTTGCGGTTAAATGTTGGGCGTGCGCCGATAATGAAAGCGTTTCAGCTTTAGCTACTGAGGTTCTAGGTGGGCCGCCACGGCAGTGCGCAAATCTGACAACGCTCCGGCGAGAGAGGATTCTCCCTTGTGCAGAACGCTCTGCGCCTGTTTCTCCAGCAAGTCGCGTTCCGGCGGTGACAGTTCTTTTGCTGTCAGTACAAGCACTGGGATATTCTGGCCATATTCCAGTCTTCGCAGCTCGCGAAGGAATTCGAAGCCGTCCATCACCGGCATCATCAGGTCCAGGATTATCAAGCTCGGGGTTCTGGCAGTTACCCGCTCAAGGGCGTGGCGGCCGTTATCAGCTTCTACAACGTCTTGCCCCGCTTGTTCCAGAGCACGTACGACCAGTTCCCGGTCGCTTTCCTGGTCATCCACCACCAGTACGTGACTGTCGACACCTGACTCGACCAGGTGCTGGACGGTATTCAGTAATTTGTCTCGATCCACCGGCTTGGTCAGGTACTCAGCCGCCCCCAGGGCAAAGCCCAGCCCCTTGTCGTGCATAATGGATACCATCACCACCGGGATTTCCCGCAGCTCCTCATCGGCTTTGAGTTCGCGCAGGGCGGCCCAGCCGTCCGTGCCGGGCATGGAAACATCCAGGGTGATTACCGCTGGCGCTTCGGCCCGGGCCACGGCCAGACCTTTCTCCGCGCTGTCGGCCAGCAGCACTTCATAACCGTCTGCTTCCAGTGTTCTGCGCAGCAGAGAACGCGCGTCTTCGTCGTCATCGATAACCAGCACGGCTGCCTTTGTGGGTGCCTGCCCCGGTGACTGGTCCACAGGTTCATCGAGGGCGGCCCGTGCGGCTTCCAGGGGGTCAACCTTGGCGGGCAGGCGAATGAAGAACGTGGATCCTTTCCCCAGCTCGCTCTGGACTTCCACGCTGCCCCCCATCATTTCGCAGAAGCGACGCGTAATGGCGAGACCAAGGCCGGTGCCGCCGAAGTCCCGGGACGTGGATTGATCGGCCTGTGAAAACTCTTCGAAGATTTTTTCCCGTTTGTCTTCCGGGATGCCGATGCCGGTATCCGTCACACTCATCAGGACCATGTCCCGGCCCTCGTCCTCGCCGCGGGCGACGGACAGAGTGATGCGTCCGTCCTTGGTGAACTTTGCGGCGTTACTCAGCAGATTAAAGAGGGACTGGCGAACCTTGGTCAGGTCGGCGCGCACGGTGCCGAGGTTCTCCCCGGTCTTCACCGCAAATTCGTTGTTGTTCTGGGCCGCCAGGGGCTCGATGGTGGCCACTACATCGTCCACCATTTCCTGAAGATCAAAACGCTCCAGGTACAGGTCCATGCGCCCGGCCTCGACCTTGGACAGGTCGAGAATGTCGTTGATCAGTGACAGGAGGTGTTTTCCCGAGGAGTGGATGCGCTTCAGATCCGGCACATGCTCTCCCTGACCTTCACTCTCAAGATCTTCTGCCACCATCTCGCTGTACCCGATTACGGCGTTCAGCGGCGTGCGCAGTTCGTGGCTCATGTTGGCCAGAAAGGTGCTCTTTGCCCGATTGGCCGACTCCGCCTCGGCCATGGCTTTTTCCAGTTCGCGGGTGCGCTCGGTAACCAGGACTTCGAGGTTTGCCCGGTGGGCTTCCAGCAGTTTGTTCGCGCGATCCGCTTCCCGGGCGCGGCGGTTTGCTGTCTGGGCGAGGTTAGCGGCCAGTGCGAGGGCAGCGGCCAGCAGGGTGCCGACGATGAGCATCACGTCGGCCAGGGTGGCCAGGGAATTCAGTTCCGCGTACTGGGCCTGGATACGTGCGTTTTCTGCAGAGAGCGCCTGCCAGAAACACAGGGTGGCCGTGAGTACGCCGATGGCGATGGGCACCGGCAGCCAGGGCGGCAGGCGGGTGTGCTCGCGGGTGTCGCGCGACCACATTAAACAAAGCGTGCCCAGGGAAACGACGATGAAGCCCACGGAGGTGTGCAGCGCCATGCGCGTGAGATTGCCCCAGCCGTAGGCTGTTTCGAGTCCCGTCAGGTAACCGGCCAGGGCCACAGTGCTCAGGCCGAAGGCAAAGGAGGCCAGTGAAATACGCAACAGTGAGCGGGCCCGATTCGTCCAGCCTGCGGGCGACCAGGCTATGGCAAGACCCATTAGCGTGAAACAGGCCGCCGTATTCGGCGCCATGCGACCCGGATGGGAAGTCTTCACGGTCACTTCGTGATCCATGAACAACTCATCGATGCCGAGATCAAACTGCGCAATGTATTCGAACAGGGTCAGGACCCCGATAAGTGTTGCGATGCCGCCCGCCGTCAGCGCCAGCCATTGGATCCGTCGACCCAGACCGAGCAGGGCCAGCCCGGAGAAGATAAACCCCAGGGCCGTGTTGTATTGCATGGGAACGAACTGGGGCAGGATCTGAACGAGGGTGCGGTTGCCCGTGTGCCATCCAAAGACAACCACGAGCCCCAACAGCAGGGTAGCCAACGACAGCAGCAGCGCACTGCTGTTCAGGCTACGGTCCAGGGGCGCAGGCGCTGGATTGGCGGCGTTCACGTATCTGATTCTAAGCCAGACCGTGGTGTCAGTCCGTAGTCTTTAGTCGACGCCCTGGATCCAGCCGGCATCCAGCAGGTATTGGTACAGCAGGGAGACGGGCGGCTCGATATCCAGGTTCTCTGTCGTGACCTCGCCACTGTCGGGTCGACGCACGTGTAGCGCAGCGTCTTTCGCCGAATCCAGGTGCCGGTTGAAGGCCTCGGCGGGCATGGCGTGAGCATAAATTCTGACATTGTCTGCCAGCAGTTTGCCGGTGGCTTCCAGCATGCCACCGGGCAGAGCCGTGTAATAGCCTTCCGCGAACATCAGGGCCAGGGTCGAAATACCGTGGTTGTAGCCCATGGGTTCCTGGGAGTAGCGGCGCAGATATTCCGTCACGCTGTAGCTCTCGCGCAGGCGGGTCAGTAACAGGCAGTGCCCAAACTGAAAGAGATGCCGTATGCGTCGCAGGTATTCCGCGTCTTCCACCTCATCACCTTCACGAAGGTTGTTCACGCTGAGTTCCATCAATCCCAGCGTAGGCCGGGCGTCGGCGGGCAGCTGATCCGCCATCTGGTCCATGCCGGCCTTTAATATGCCCGGATCGATGATGTCCGGGTCCTTGAACAGGCCTCGTTCCAGAGCGATGGGGCGCTTGCGAATGATCTCGGTGGGCGGCACCAGTTTGCCTTGCTCGTTGAAACAGACCGCCCAGGCCAGTTGCTGCCTGACCAGCGCCAGCCCGATTTCGCAATCAGTGACCACCGGCAGGTCCGGGCCAGACACGTGAATCAGGTCCACCTCCATGCGCTCGAGGGACAGGTCCTCGAATAATTTGTCGAGGAATTTGGCGGGATCTGAATGAACGCTCATGGAGGCGTGAATCAGATTGACGCCGAGAATTCCCAAGGCCCTTTGTTGGCGCAGGTTGGTTTGATCGCATAGATTGACATGCAGTACCACGTCATTGGGCGGTCCGTGGGGCTCGGCCTGGAAGCGCAGACCCAGCCAGCCGTGGCATTCATTGGTGCCGGCGTAATTTCGTGCAGAGACGGAATTCGCAAAGGCAAAGAAGCAGGTGTCTTCACGCTCGGCTCCCAGGCGTTCTTCCAGCAGCTCGAACTCAGTTTCGACCATGGCCACGACGCGTTCCCGTGACACGTAGCGGCCGGCCTTGCCGTAGATTTCATCGCTCACTTTCATGTCGTAAGCAGAAATCGTCTTGGCGACGGTGCCCGCCGCGCCGCCGGCTCTGAAGAACGACGCAGCAACTTCCTGCCCGGCACCAATCTCGGCGATGGTGCCGTACACGCGGGGGTTCAAATTCAGTTCCAGGACCTTCTGGTAGGTGTCCGACTTTTCGATCACCGGGGTCTGGCCATCAGACTGATCTGAAAGCGTTGGCATGGTCTCGGCTAGACGTTACCGCCCGGTACAACCTGGGTTTCTTCATCGCCCGGTCGCCAGATTTGTCGGGGCGCATAGCCTTCCTTGCGCATCAGGTGCTCGCTGTAGACGATGCGTTCCGGCGTGATGCGGGCCAGCTGCCCCTGGGGCGGCACTTCAAGCTGGCGGCCAAGTTCGGCTGAAGAGGCCTGCCATTTGAAAATTTTCATGCCGTGTTGCCATTCAGGTGTGTCGACATCCAGCAGATCGGCTGTACCAAAGATCTGGCAGCCCATGACACAGGCCCAGCCGGCCATGGGGTTCGCAATGGCGATGGAAACCCGCGAGTCGCGCCGCAGGGCATGGACCTTCGGACTGTTGGGCTGCGGGAAGATATAGAGGGTGAAGCCATCGCAATAGAATTCGAGCGGGCTGACGATCGGCGCACCGTTTTTCATGACCGTGCCCAGATAACCAATGTTCGTCATGGTCAGCACCCGTTCGATGCGCTTTTCGAGCATCTCTTTGGGCATGCTGGCCGTGGGCCAGGGTTCCTGTTCCAGCCAGGGGTGGGCAAGGCTCATGGTGACTCTCCTCGATTAATTGGCTTTCTTATGCAGGAGCGCAGTATCCCACAGCCGGCCGGAGGCCAAGAGCTTTTGCCTGATCCGGTCGCCATGCAGCGGACCCGGGGCCTAGAATCGATAGTTGAGCTCGACGCCGACCTGCCGTGGCGGGCTGGGCCAGGCGATGTCGGCGGGCAGCCCGACGAAGCGGGCCGCGAAAAACCACTCGGTGTAATCCTTGTCCAGCAGGTTGTCGGCAAAAACCCGTGCGGACCAGCGATCTTCTTCCAGGGCCAGGCTGACATTGACCAGGTCATAGGCTGACTGCTTGTCGACGTTATCCAGGGTCCAGTAAGTTTTGCCGCGGTGTTCATAGTCGGCCCGACTGACAACATCAAGACTGCTCGTCAGGGGCAGGGTATGTTGCAGGCCCAGGTTCAGCGTCCACAGGGGTGCGCCGGGAACTTTGCTGCCCTCGATCTCCTCCGGTGGTACCAGCACGCCCGGCACGCCTTCGTAGTCAGTGATTTCACTGTCCGTATAGCCCAGCCCCAGGTTCAGAATCAGCGTGTCAGTTGGCACGAAGGCGACTTCGACTTCGCCGCCCCAAAGCTCACTATCGGGTACGTTGATATTGGCCTGCGTGCCGGTCTGATCGAACAAAAAGAATTGCTGGTCGTCGTAGTCAATGAAAAAAGCGGACAGGCTGCCACGAATGCGGCCGTCCAGGGCTGAGGCTTTAAAGCCTGTTTCATAGCTGATCAGGGTTTCTTCATCAAAGCCTGATTCAAAATTACTGCCCGGCGCGAGGTTGTTAAAGCCGCCGGCACGAAATCCTTTGGCGATGGTCACGTAACCCAGAGTATCGTCGCTGAAGTTGTAAGCCAGGCTGGCTTTGGGCTGCCATTCGCTGAAGGTTTTCTCCCGGCCCTGTGTGTTATCCCGGGGCGTTTCAGCGTCGTAGCGAAAGGCCAGGGTCAGTTCCAGATCCTGTTTCAGGTCATAGCTGAAATTGCCGAAAGCGGCATAGTCAGTGAGTCTCAGGTCCTGCTTTGCTGCCGGTACCGGTGTGCCCAGAAAGGTCGTGGCAAGGGACCTGGAGCGATCCTGATCGAACAGGTAGCCACCGACAACCCAGCGCAGACTCTGATCATCCGCCGACGTCAGGCGAACTTCCTGGGCAAAAGTATCGGAGCTGTCATCGACGCTGATATCAATGGCCTCAACCAAAGTCTGATCCAGGTCCTGATCGTTGTCTGAATCAACATCGGTATAAGACGAGATAGACGTCAGGGTGCCAAACGGCAGTTCATAGTCAATTTTTGCCGACAGTTCCCAGAATTTAACCGATGACTCACCAATGCTGTTGGATTGAATCTCGTTAATGGGATTACCGAAAAATATCGGCGGGTCCGGCGGTGGCTGCGGCAGTACGCCCTCACTCGTTGGCTTGAAGTACCCCGAGCCCCCTTCCTGGTTGGAATACTCGGCTCGCAGGTCCACCGACAAGGCAGGGGTGGACTGATAAAGAATCCGGCCGCGGGCAGCCTTGGCGGTTTTGAAGTCCACCTCCTTGCTGTTCAGATAATCATTCTTCAACTGGCCGTCACGGTCCTGCCAGCGAAAGGCGGCCCGATACAGCAAGTTGTTACCCGCGATGGGTCCTGACGCACTGCCCGTCGCGATATAGTCCTCGCCTTCAGCGGCGGACACACGCAGATCGAATTCCGGCTCCGTCGTGGGCTGGTTAGTGTTAATGAGCAATGCGCCGCCAATCGCGTTGCGGCCGTACAGGGCACTTTGTGGGCCCCGCAG
>JBPCXH010000220.1:0-4545 GCA_051008735.1 Gammaproteobacteria bacterium
CCAACGCTGAAGGCGACTTGATAGTGACTTACACCACCAGCCCTTATGCCAGACGCACCATAGGCTCAGTCATGGCTGATGAGCCCTGGATGCAGGATACGGTGGCCGAATCGCTGGCACGCTTTGGCGAACTGGTCACGGGACCACCTGAAGAGTTGCGCGGCAAAACTTATTCAGCCGTAGCCTTGCGCACCGATACCGTCAACGGTGAGGTGGTGATTCTGGGAAGGATCGACTACACAGCATTGATCGATTCGCTCTATAAGATTTATGTCCCGCCCGGCATGCAACTGCTACTGGAAGGTCAGTTTCTAAGTGGCGAACGTCAGATAATCTGGGGAGCACGCGCACCCGATGCACTTCATTCAGCCCGGACCCGTACCCTGAGCGCCGGGGCTGAACTGACTATCAGTTGGGGCGTAACAAACGAATTCGCGGGTGGGCCGTCAACGGACCTGGCGCGATTTACTCTGGTTGGCGGTATTGGTGCAACTCTCGGTCTGACCTTTTTCATTGCCCTGCTGCTGTGGCGCAATCAGATAATCAGCAATAAGGTCAGAGAAGCGACTCGCGAGCTGGCCAGCAGCCAGGAACGTTTTGAACTCGCCATGGAGGCCACCAATCTTGGCGTCTACGATTATCGGCCAGACAGCGGCCAACTGATTATTAATGATCGCTGGGCTGCCATGCTCGGTTATACGCAGGAAGATATTGGCGGTCACGTAGACGCCTTTTCCAAACTCCTCCACCCTGATGACGAAAAGAAAACCTGGGACCTGTTTGGCGCCCATGCAGAGGGCAAATCACCGCGTTTCGATGCAGAGTTTCGGATGCGAAATTCTGATGGTAACTATGTGTGGATCCGGTCGGTCGGCAAAGTTGTTGAGCGCAGCAAAGAGGATGCGCCCCTTCGTTTCCTGGGGATTCACACGGATATCACCCAGCAACGAGAAGCGGCGGAAGAGCTGCGCAGCGCTCGCGAACGCGCTGACTCCGCCAATGCAGCCAAGAGCGCTTTTCTGGCTAACATGAGCCACGAACTGCGCACGCCCATGAATGCCATCCTCGGTTACAGCGAGATGCTGATGGAGGAAGCTGAGGAGCTGGAGCAGACGGAGTTCATTCCGGATCTAAAAAAGATCAGCCAGGCAGGCACCCATCTACTGGCGCTTATTAATGATGTATTGGATCTTTCTAAAATTGAATCCGGAAAGATGGAAATTTTCCCGGAAGAGATTGATGTAGCCGGGCTAATTGACGAAGTAATCGCAACAGCACATCCGCTGGTGGAAAAACAACAGAATCGATTAGTCGTCGAGCGAGACGAGAATCTGGGTAAAGCACACCAGGATTTAACCAAAGTCAGACAGACACTCTTTAATCTGCTGTCTAATGCTTCCAAATTCACAGAAAATGGCACCATCACGCTTAAGGTAAGCAAACAAACCAAACAATGTGATGAATGGTTGAGTTTTGCCGTCAGCGATACCGGCATCGGAATTCCCGAGGATAAGCTCGAGCACATCTTCAAGGAGTTTTCCCAGGCCGATGAATCCACCACAAGAGATTTCGGCGGCACCGGCCTGGGCCTGTCCATTTCGAAGCGCTTTTGCCAAATGCTGGGTGGCGAAATGAAGGTTGAGAGCGTCATGGGCGAGGGCTCCACCTTCACGATTCTCATTCCGGCGACAGCACCCGGCGCCAAGGCAGAAAAACTGGCACAGGCAACGGAATCCAGAGAAGCCTTACTTAGCGACCTGGGTGATCAGGACCGCATACTGGTAATCGATGACGACCCTGAAGCCTGCGAAATAATCAGCCGTTTTCTTAGAAAGGACGGCTTCAATGTGGTCACTACCGACCGCGGCGAGCACGGTTTGGAACTGGCGCATCAACTGAATCCAGCAGCCATCACGCTGGATGTCATGATGCCGGAAATGGATGGATGGTCCGTACTAAGAGCACTTAAGGCGGACCCAAAGCTGCGAAAAATTCCGGTGATCATGCTCAGCATGATCGACGAACGAACCCGCGGTTATTCCCTCGGAGCGGTGGACTACCTGACCAAGCCGGTGGACAAGACCCAGTTACTGGAAACGCTCCACCGTTATAAGGACGCCAACGCTGACAACTCCGTCCTGATTGTTGAGGATGAAGCAGATGCCCGCGACCTGTTGGCAAAAAATCTGGGCCGCGCCGGCTGGCGGGTGACGGAAGCGGCGAATGGCCGTGAGGGTCTGATGATGATGGCAACAGACCGTCCGAATCTGGTGCTCCTGGACCTTATGATGCCTGTGATGGACGGCTTCGAGTTTCTGGCCGTCATGCGCAAGCGCACCGAATGGAAAGACGTGCCGGTGATCGTAGTAACGGCCAAGACTTTGACGCAGGAAGACTATGCGCGCCTGAATGGCAGCGTTGAGCAGGTTATTCGAAAAACTTCCTGCAGCCGTGAAGAACTTCTGGAGCGTGTCCGCCAGGCCGTTCAACCCCTGCGCAGCAAGCCCGAGGATGTCCCTGAAGGTCTTTAGCTAAGCCAGCCTGCAAGGGCTAAAAAAGTACGTCGCGTGGCGGTGGAAATGTCACGTCGGGCGTCTGCTGATCGATGTCCAGATAGATGAGCCAGCGACCGTTCCCGGCTTTTTTGTAAATCAGGGCTGAGCGGCCCGCGTCACGAAGGGGATCACCGCCTCCTTTGGGGACACTCACATACCAGTACTGACTGACCAGGTGCGCTACATCACCGTGCACCTGGATTTCCTCAAAATCCAGTAAAAACTCCACCTCTGAAGTGCCCAGCTTCGGGGCGAAATAGTCACGAATAGCCCCTTTGCCCCGCATTGCCGGTTGCCCGTGGAGGGCGACGAAAGCGTCGGGCGCATAAAGCGCCATCAGCGCATCGATGTCGCCGGCCTTGAACGCGACTATCCAGTCCCGGGCAGCAGCCCTTATGGCATTCTTGTCATCCTGCTCATTAGCTGCAGCCGGGCTGCTGCCCAGAATTATCAGCAAAACCAAGGCCAGGAAATACCAGTTTCTCAGTCGCGGCATGGGTCACTCCGGTCAGCTCTCTGCCATTGCCAAACATGCTAACGTGCGCCACGCGCGTGACCAAGAAAAAAATCACAACCAGAAATTCCCGCCTTGCCCTTGCAGCACTGGTGCTATGGGCCGCTGGTAGCTATGGGGAAGAACAACGACTAAGCCTGGTCAGTAGCTGGAGCAAACCGCAAAACTTTAATGTGTTGTTCCTTGACTACGTCAATGCCGTCAACGAAGCCGGCAAGGGTGTTGTACAGATCGATTTTCTGGGCGGCCCGGAGGTCATACCCCAGGCCCAGTTGCTATACGCGCTGCGCAGAGGGGTGATTGATCTGGCCTTCGGTGCTATCACCTACTATCGCGGAGTCCTGCCGGAAGGCGATGCCATGTTTGCCTCAAGCATCACACCGGCACAGGCTCGCCGCAACGGCGGTTTCGATGCCCTGCAGACCTACTGGTCCCAGCGCATCAATGCCCGACTGCTTGGCTGGATGCAGTCCGGCGTAGGCGTCAACATTTACCTGACGGATGCGCCGGCATTTCAACCTAACGGTATGCCGGAGCTGGCGGGGCTGAAGATCCGAACCAGCCCTTCGAATCGTGAATTGCTCACCGTGCTCGGTGCACGGCCGGTGCAGATTGCGGTGAAGGAAATTTACACGGCCCTGCAACGAGGTACTGTGGATGGGCTGGCCTTCACGACCACGGGAATTCCTGACCTGGGCATTGATGAATTCATTCGCTACCGCATCGACCCCTCCTTCCTGCAAATGGCAATCTGCCTGCAAATAAACCTTGATAGCTGGCAGCAGCTATCACCCGCCGCGCGGAAGATTCTCAATGCACAGGCCATTGCTTATGAACCCAAGGGACGGGCGGACTTTTTTTCCTTGAGGGATCGGGAGATCGCAGAACTTGATAAGCGGGGGCTGCAGTCGGCACCCGTTCCGGGCACCGCCGCCGCTGAGTATCGTAACCTGGCACACGAAGTCGTGTGGACGAGGCTGGCAGCACGCGCACCGGCGGCGGCAAAAGATCTGAAACCCTACTTCTATCCCGCTGCCAAAGTTCAATGATTGGGCGTGCTTATGACGGGCTGATCCGAGGACTTGCGGGCCTGGCCGGTGCAATGATCGGCGGACTTTGCCTGCTGGTTGGGTGGGACGTTGTAGCGCGCAACCTTGGACTGCAGCCGCCCGCATCCACCGTGGCCCTGACCGAATACGCCCTGCTTTATTTCACCATGGCAGCCGCGCCCTATCTGGTCAGACAACGCGGACATATCGTGGTGGAGGTGCTGTATCAACGGGTGGGAGGCAACGCACGGCGATGGCTGGATCGACTGGTCCCCTGCCTGTGCATCATCGTGTGCGTGACAGTGGCCGGCCTGGCCGCCCTACTGGCCGCAGAAGCCTGGCGCCGCGGTGAAATCGATGTGCGCTCTCTGGACACGCCGCGCTGGCTGTTGTTCCTGCCTCTGGTAATTGGCTTCAGCCTGATGGC
>JBPCXH010000221.1:0-2556 GCA_051008735.1 Gammaproteobacteria bacterium
TAACAGAATCAACATATTGCCGCGGATTATTGACCTGAAATATCAAATGCTCAGGCGCGTAGCGATTCACGATTTCCAGCGCCTCGTCCAGGTCCTGGGTGAGCAGGATCGAGCCGTGCTCCAGGGAAGCGGCGATAATGTCCCGGCGGGGCATGGCCGGCAGGGCAGCGGCAATAGCCGCCTGAACAGCTTTGGCCAGCTGAGCATCGGTGCAGACCAGGATGGCCTGGGAATCGGCCCCGTGCTCGGCCTGGGACATCAGATCCAGCGCCACAAATTCCGGGTCGGCCTCGCCATCGGCCACCACCATGACTTCTGACGGCCCGGCCGGCATATCCAGCCCGGCACCGGCCGGATCCGCGGCCACGGCGGTCTTGGCGGCCGTGACCCAGGCATTGCCCGGACCGAATATTTTGTCCACCTTGGGCACGGTTTCGGTGCCATAGGCCATAGCGGCCACTGCCTGCGCACCGCCGACTTTAAAAATTCTCTCAATGCCACACGCCTGGGCGGCCACCACCACGGCCGGGTCGGCACGCCCGTCCGCTCGCGGCGGGGTGCAGAGAATACGCACCGGACAAGCGGCCAGGTCGGCGGGCACGGCCAGCATGATGGCCGTGGAGGGCAGGGGCGCGCTGCCTGCCGGGACATAGAGTCCCACGGCGGGTACCGGGCGGGATTGTCTTTCACAAACCACCCCGGGTGCAGTTTCCACCCGGATTGGCTGACTCAGCTGAGCCGCATGGAAACGCCTCACATTGGCAATCGCCGTTTCAATCGCCTTCAAGGCGGCGGGCCCCAGCTCAGTGCGGGCCCGGGCTGCTTCGTCTGCGCCGACTTCCAGCTCAGTGAGGCGGGCACCGTCGAGTTCTTCAGCGAGGCTGAACAACGCTTTGTCCCCGTCGGCGCGGACGCGTGCAATGAGTTCACTGGCCCGTTCTGCGGTCTGCGGGTTTGCCGTGACGGCCGGGCGGGTCAGGGCCGCGTCGCGCGCAGCCGTATCCAGTTCTGCCCAGCGCAGTGTTTTCAGTTCGATCGTCATGCGAGCATTTTCTCTACGGGCATAACCAGCACGGAACTGGCGCCGGCGCCCTTGAGGTTTTCGAGCGTTTCCCAGAACACGGTTTCGCGACACACAACGTGCACGGCCACGATGTCCTCAAGCCCTTCCAATGGCAGCACCGTGGGTGCCTCGGAGCCGGGCAGTAACTCACTGATCTTGGCCAGTGCGCTTTTGGGCGCGTGCATCATGATGTACTTACTTTCCCGGACCTGCATGACGCCATCGATGCGCTGCATGAGTCGATCAATCCACTCCTGTTTGGCGGCGGGTAAAGCCACCGGGGTCTGCAGAATGACCGCTTCGCTCTCCAGCAGGGTTTCGCCCTCGCGAATTTTGTGCGCCGCCATGGTTGTCCCGGTGGAGACCAGGTCGCAGATAACGTCAGCCCGTCCCAGGCTCGGTGCAATTTCCACCGCACCGGAGAACTCCACCACTTCGGCGTCGAGCGACTCGCGCTTGAGAAAGTCCTTGACGATATTGGGATAGCTGGTGGCAATGCGCCGGCCATTCAACTGGCTGGCCGACTGGATCTCACCGTCTTCGGGGTAACCGAAGGACAGCCTGCAGTGGCCGTAGTCCATGCGCCGCAGTACCGAGAAATGCTCGGTATCGCTCTGGCTATCGCCCCCGGAGCCCAGCCGGGTTTCTTCAACGATGTTCAGGCCCACAAAGCCCAGATCGCAGACATCGTCGCGAACCAGCGACGGAATGTCATCGTCGCGCACCAGCAGAATATCCAGGGGCATATTTTCCCCGTAGCAGATCAGCTGATCGCGGGCGCGGGTGTATTTCAGGCCACAGCGCTGCAGCAGGTCCAGGGAGTGATCCGTGAGGCGCCCTGACTTCTGAATAGCGATCTTAATTCTTGTTTCTTTATCAATCATTTATATCTACTTCTTAAACCTTTCTAGTACTTTCGAGTACCCGCCGGCGCCCGCGCTCATGTAGCGGGCGACACGGCTGATGGTGGTCAGGCTGACCCCGGTCAGGTCATGCACCCGCCGGTAGCTGTGACCCTCAGCAAGGGCCTCTACAACGGCCCAGCGATCTTTAAGGGCCTGCAATTCAGCGGGCGTGCACAAGTCCTGGAAAAAGGCCCGGCATTCAGCCAGGTCTTTCAGGCTGAGCACGGCCCGATACAATTCGTCTTCCGCCGCCATTTCCTGGCGCGGACTGAGTATTCGATGGTCTTTCATCCCGGCTTCGGCTGTCTGAATGTACTAATATGTTAGTACACTAGAACACACCCCGCAAGCGATAAGTTGACCCCATTCGGGGCAGGCCCCTAGACTGCGCGGCCCGCGCGCCGGTCGCCGTTAGCACCACGCGCGTTTTTTGACTCCCAAAGCCAAAGGCACCGCCATGAGCAAGGACACCTCCAGGCAAACCCGCGCCGTGCGCGCCGGCATTGATACTGATACACAGCATGGCGCGGTGATGCCGCCGCTTTACCTGAGCTCCAACTTCGCCTTTGCCGGGCTCGGTGAGCCGCG
>JBPCXH010000222.1:0-5591 GCA_051008735.1 Gammaproteobacteria bacterium
GCCCCTTCAGCGCGGGCTTCAACAATAAATTCGCGCAGGGCATCCAGGGCTTCATCGGATGTGAGGCCATGCAGGTCCAATTCTTCGCGCACAGAGAACTGGCCACGACGCAGTTTGCGAAAATCCCGTTCGGGCAGGCCGGGTCGCCGGAAGGACATTTCCTCGCCCGTTTCGATATCAGCGTCCTCCGGCGGGGTCTCCAGAGATTCCCGCATGGCGGCCTGCTCATCCCGCCGCCGTGACATAGCCCGTGCCTTGGGCGCGGGTTTCTCGGGCGCCGGCGGGGTTTTTTCGAGGGGTTTTACCCCCCGCATGGCCTCCCGGAATAGCGCGTCCCCGGCCGAGTTGCTATCTTTGCGGCTTTCCTTGGTCATATTTCTCGCTGTGCCCGCGGCAACAAAGCGGCGCATGGTGGCTGGTAGCGGAAGCAACATCCTTGAGAATACTGCTCAGCAACGACGACGGCTACCAGGCTGAGGGCCTGGCGACCCTGGCTTTGTCCCTGTCCGATCTGGCTGAGATCGTTATTGTGGCCCCGGATCGCAATCAAAGTGGTGCCAGTCACTCCCTGACGCTGACCACGCCGTTACGCGTCAGTCGCACCCGTGATGATATTTATTTCGTCAATGGAACGCCCACAGATTGCGTGCACCTGGCGATCACCGGGATGCTGGCGGAGGAGCCCGACATGGTTATTGCCGGGATCAATCACGGGGCTAATCTGGGTGATGACGTGCTGTATTCAGGCACCGTTGCCGCCGCCGTAGAAGGCCGTTTTCTGGGCTTGCCGGCCATCGCCGTCTCCCTGGTGGGGCATGAGCCCCGGCATTTCGATACGGCCGGACAGGCCGTGCGATCCTTGTTTAATCGGCTGGTGGCCGAGCCTTTGCCATCCGATACAATTTTAAATATCAATGTGCCGGATATTCCTTACGGTGAAATTCGTGGCTTCAAGGCCACGCGGCTGGGTTACCGGCATCGGGCGGAGCCTGTTGTTCCTGCCAAGGACCCCAAAGGGCAGACGGTCTACTGGGTCGGCGCAGCCGGGCAGGGCCAGGATGCTGGGCCTGGGACGGATTTTCATGCGATCGAACATGGTTTTGTTTCCGTGACGCCCCTGCAGATCGATCTGACCCGGCACGAAGCGATCGACACCCTGGCTAATTGGCTGCCCGAGAATGATTGACGGGGTGGGGGCATGATCAAAGAAGGGCGCGACACCCGGGGTATCGGTATGACCTCGGCCCGCACGCGGGACCGGCTGGTAAAGCGCCTGTCCGAGCACGGTATTAATTCGGTGCCCGTCCTTGAGCGTATCCGTGCTGTGCCCCGGCATCTGTTCGTGGACGAAGCGCTGGCGTCGCGAGCTTACGAAGACAGTGCCCTGCCCATCGGTCATGGTCAGACCATCTCCCAGCCTTTTATCGTGGCTTTAATGACCCAGGCCGTTACCGCCGGACGCCCGGACGAACAGCCCCCGCCGAAAGTTCTTGAGGTAGGCACAGGTTGTGGCTATCAAACGGCAGTGCTGGCACCCCTGTGCAGCCACCTGTATACCATCGAGCGAGTCGGGGCGTTATCGCGCCTGGCCAAACGTCGAGTTGCGGAGCTGGGTATCGCCAACGTTCGCTTTCGCCACGGCGACGGCATGGAGGGTTGGCCGGGGCAGGCGCCGTTTGATGGCATCCTGGTTGCTGCGGCACCGGCGCAGGTGCCGGAAAACCTGCTCTCTCAGCTGGCCG
This sequence comes from Gammaproteobacteria bacterium, assembly GCA_051008735.1. GTDB lineage: Bacteria > Pseudomonadota > Gammaproteobacteria > Steroidobacterales > J054. The sequence goes on from JBPCXH010000222.1 coordinate 1,743, forward strand.
TGGGCGGCCGGCTGGTGATCCCGGTGGGTCCTGCCGGGCAACAGACTTTATTGCGGGTGACCCGTACTGAAGCCGGTTTTGAGCGCGAGGCCCTGTGTGATGTGTCCTTCGTTCCGCTGGTTCAGGGTACCGGCTGATGCGGATTTTCTCGCAGCTGTATGAGCGGGTCATGGCCTGGTCCGAGCATCGTCATGCGCCGGCCTATCTGGGCGCTCTGAGTTTCGCAGAATCCTCTTTCTTCCCCATTCCACCCGATGTCATGCTCGCGCCCATGGTGCTGGCCAGGCCGACGCGAGCCGCCTGGCTGGCGGGATTGACCACGCTTACATCCGTGCTGGGTGGTCTGGCCGGCTTTGCCATCGGTGTTTTTGGTATTGATGCGGTGACACCCTGGCTAGAACGCTTCGGTTATATGGATGAGTTCCAGCTGGCCAGTGACTGGTTCGATGAATGGGGCTTCTGGGCGGTTCTGGCGGCGGGCTTTTCGCCGATTCCCTACAAGATTTTTACTATTTCGGCCGGCGCCCTGGCAATGAATCTGCCGGTCTTTGCGCTGGCTTCCCTGGTCGGTCGCGGATCGCGGTTTTACATGGTGGCCTTTCTCGTAGCCTGGGGAGGCCCGCGGGTCGAAGCCAGCCTGAAACGTTACCTGGACATTATTGGATGGGCCCTCGTCGCACTGTTGGTCGTCGGCTACTTCTTGCTGCGGGGCTGACCGGTCTGCTGGTTCTGGCCGGCTGCAGCAATGCACTGCGCTGGGAGCCGGATTACCACACAGTCCGCGAGGGTGAGACCCTCTATTCAATTGCTTTTCGTTATGGCCTGGACCAGCGTCAGCTGGCGTCATGGAATGGTCTGGGCAGCGGACGCCTGATCTATCCGGGGCAGCGGCTGAAACTGACAGGTCCGGCAGTCAGTGGCTCGGGTCGAAGCTCTCGCAGCGCTGGCAAGGCGCCAGCCCCCCGGCCCCCGGCGATTCCGGTTTCCGACTGGCGCTGGCCCACCAGCGGCCAGCTGATTGCAGGCTTTAACAGTTCGCCAAAGACGCAGAGCGGCATCCAGCTGGGCGGTCAGCGCGGACAATCGGTGCAGGCGGCTTCAGCCGGGCAAATTGTTTATGCCGGCAGCGGACTGAAAAGCTATGGGCAACTGGTGATCATCAAACACAACGCTACCTTCCTCAGCGCTTATGGCTACAACGAGGCTTTGCTGGTCAAGGAAGGCGATAGCGTCAAGCGGGGGCAGCCAATCGCCCGCATGGGCCAGGGACCCGGCCGTCGTGCCATGCTGCATTTCGAGATCCGTCGCAATGGCCAGCCGGTCAATCCGCTGAGTTATCTGCCCAAGCGCTAAGGACGCGAAGGGCTATTCATCATTCGAGGAATAAGGCCGCGCTAACCCGCCGGCCCTCGGCGTTCAGGACATTAAAAGTCCGACAGGCAGCTGCGGTGTCCATGACTTCCAGCCCGACGCCCTGGCGCATGATGTGCATGGCCAGTTCCGGCGCCGGAAAGCGGTGACAGCTGCCGGTGCCCAGCAAAATGAGCTCCGGCTGCTGGTCCAGCACCGATGCCAAATGGTCTATCCTCAGTTCACTCAGGTCTGGCGGGGCCCAGGGGCTGATCAGGTCCGGCGCACTCAGGATGACGGGCGATGTAATGTCCCGGTCACCCACGCGCAGCAGACCCGGTCGGAAAGACCGGATAACCAGGCCGGGTGTTGGGTCGCGATCTAATTGCATGGGGGAAATCTCTTTGACGCAGTCTAGCCCGAGCTTGTGCAGTCGCGCAGCCCTGGTCATGGGTCGGTGCGCATGAGTCGCTCCATCCGGCACCGAAACATACCAGGCGGCAGCGTTGAGCAGCTGCCGGATAAATTGCACCCCGTCCTCAGGCGCGTCTATGCGGCGCGTGAGGTTCCCACGGCAGAGATTGAACCAAGCCTGTCAAAGCTGATTCCCATTGGCCGCTTTTCCGCCGCCCACACGGCGGCACAAAGGCTGGTTACGGCGCGCGAAAAGGGCGAGCGCATTGTTGTTATCGGTGACTTTGATGCCGACGGAGCAACGGCCAGTGCGCTGGCCGTGACGACCTTGCGCGGGCTGGGTTTTGAGCAGGTGGATTTTCTGGTGCCGGATCGTTTTCGTTTCGGCTACGGGCTGTCGCCCGCTATCGCTGAGCAGGCTGCAAGCCTGGCGCCGGATTTACTCATGACTGTGGACAACGGGGTCTCCAGTATTGAGGGCGTGGCCCGCGCCAACGAGCTGGGTATGCGGGTCCTCGTCACCGATCATCACCTGCCTGCCCATGAGCGGCCTGCCGCCGACGTCATGGTGAACCCGAATCTGCCCGAGGATGATTTCCCATCCAAATGTCTGGCCGGTGTCGGAGTCGTGTTCTACGTGATGGCTGCCCTGGCCAGGGAACTGGGTGAGCGGGGCCTGGTTGATGCCGGCGCCGCCAAAAAACTGGTCGCATCGGGCTTGGACCTGGTTGCCCTGGGAACGGTGGCTGATCTGGTTCCCCTGGATTACAACAACCGCGTCCTGGTCGCCGAAGGCTTGCGACGTATCCGGGCGGGCCAGGGCCGGCCCGGGCTACAGGCCTTATTTCGAGCAGCGGGCCGAGATCCGCTCCAGGCCAGCAGCTCGGATCTGGGTTTTGGTGTTGCGCCGCGTTTGAATGCCGCAGGTCGTCTGGACGATATGTCGGTGGGAATTAACTGCTTGCTCGCTGACAGTCTCTCTGTGGCCCAGCCCCTGGCCACGCAACTGGACCAGCTCAACCAGGAGCGGCGTGACCTGCAGGTCAGGATGGAGAGCGAGGCACGCGAGCATCTGGCCGCCGCCCAGGCGCAGGTCGCCCGTGAACACGCGGATGCGTATTGCCTGTTTGACCCGGCCTGGCATGAGGGGGTCGTCGGCCTGGTGGCCAATCGCATCAAGGATCAGGCTAATCGGCCGGTGGTCGCCTTTGCCCAGTCCGATGAGCCGGGCTTTTTGAAGGGCTCGGCGCGCTCGGTAGCCGGGGTGCATATTCGCGATGCCATTGATGCGGTGGCTGCCCGCGAACCGGGCCTGATTGTGCGCTTTGGCGGCCACGCGATGGCTGCCGGTCTGACCCTGCGCGAAGCCGACCTGGATCGCTTCCGCGATGCCTTGCGAGCCGAGCTGGCTGCCCACCGCGACATGCTGGAGCAACCCAACGTCATCTGGAGCGACGGCGAGCTGGCTGAATCTGACTGGGGTCTGGATCTGGCCCGCGATCTGGCCGCTGCCGGTCCATGGGGGCAGGGTTTTCCTGAACCGCAGTTTGATAGTGCCCTGGAAGTCGTGGAGTCACGAGTGCTGAAGGAGAAGCATCTGAAGATGACGGTTCGTCATCTGGAAGGGGGTGCCCCGATTGATGCTATTGCCTTCAATCAGCCCAAGCTGCCCCCCGGGGACAACCTGCGCTTCGTGTATCGGCTGGAGGTAAATCGTTATCGTGGCCTGGAGCAGCCCCAGCTGGTGGTGGAGCATATGCAGGCGGAGGTATAGGGGTGGCGGGGCTGGTAAGACTTCCAATCCGGGGGAGAAAGTGGACGTCTATGGGGCGTCGGGTAGGCACTTGCAAAATCGCGTGCCAGAATTTGACCTTTATATTCTGGAGCAGCAAGAAATGACTGCAACTCCGTGGCTGCATGAGACCCCCTGGCCCACCCAACAGCTCCCCCGTAACGAAATGGCCACGCGGATTGAGCACATGCTGGCGACCCACTGGATGGGTGTGCTGTGCACCGTGGGCAAGAACGGGCCTATCGGCAGTCCGGTGGAGTACTACGCCGAAGGAATGGCCGTGTATATCCTGC
>JBPCXH010000223.1:0-6331 GCA_051008735.1 Gammaproteobacteria bacterium
GCCGATCAGCGCAGAGCCCGATTTCGCTGTGTGATGGTTTTCGTGCGCAGCGCGGATGATCCGGAGCCTGTGGTGGCGGATTGCAGCTGGGAGGGGCGGATCGGCCTTGCCCCCAAAGGGACCGGGGGTTTCGGCTATGACCCGTTGTTTATCGACCCGGCCAGCGGCCGGCATTCTGCGGAACTTACGCCCGCTGAAAAAAATGCTCGCAGTCATCGTGGCCAGGCTGCCCTGGACCTGCGGGATCAGCTCCAGCGGCGCGGCTAGTGCGGTATTTATGCACAATCCGGGCAGAATCCCGTTAATTCATAGAGATAAGCACCAAGAGCTATTCGCCCACCGGGGTAACGCTTGTAAGTTGTTGTTTTAAAATGAATCTTGCAAGTGCCTGAATTCCCACCGTTTTGCCGCATTTGCACCAAAATGGGGCTTTTGCAGCCCTGCGGGCGCAACTATACACAGAGTTATCCACAGTCAGGCCGAAACGGTTCCATTTTCGGGCGGGTTCGCGGCCCCTTTGCCGTCAGCCATTGATCCACCGCCGCCGGCCCGCTATGCTTCGCGGCCCTTCAGATCCAGCGACCGGCCCCAGGCCACGGAAAGACCCCATGAAAACTGGCATTCACCCGCAATACGACGAAATCAAGGTTGTCTGCAGCTGCGGTAACGAGTTCGCGACGCGCTCGACGCTTGGCCAGGAACTGCATGTGGAAGTCTGCTCTTCTTGCCATCCGTTCTATACAGGCAAGCAGAAGATGCTGGATACAGCGGGCCGCGTCGACAAATTCCGCCGCAAGTACGGCTTGTCCGGCTGACGCCCATAAGCTGCGCGCTCGTGCACTGCTCGGGCTGCTCACTTATACTAGTTAGCCCTTCGTCGGGTACGTCCGAGTTTGGCGCAACCCGGCCCGACAAGCCCTGATAACAAGAGCGTGTGTAGCGCAGAGGGGTACGGCTGCGCCACTGTGCCATTCCGGGCGGGGAACTTTTGGGTGAGCGGGATTCAGGGAATTAGATGAGCCAGAAAAACTTTCGACTCCAGAACCCTAATACGGGCAAGGACCAGGAACTGCCGACTGTGTCGGGCAGCATCGGTCCTGATGTTGTAGACATCCGCGGTATTTATGCGGGCGAGGGCGTATTCACTTTTGATCCCGGCTTCGCCTCGACAGCGAGTTGCGAAAGCAAGATCACCTACATTGATGGCGGCCAGGGCGTCCTGATGTACCGCGGTTACCCCATCGAACAACTGGCTAAAGACAGCAGCTTTATCGAGGTTGCCTACCTGTTGCTGCACGGTGAATTACCGTCGGGCGAAGAACTTAATGTCTTTGACCAGAGCATCCGCACGCACACCATGATTAACGAGACCATGTTGCGGCTGTTCAACGGCTTCCATTACGACGCGCATCCTATGGCCATGGTCGCTGGCGTCGTGGGATCCATGTCTGCTTTCTATCACGACACCACAGACATTCAGAATCCGCGCCATCGGGATATTTTTGCCCAGCGAATCATCGCAAAAATCCCGACAATCGCCGCTGCGGCTTACAAGCATTCCGTGGGGCAGCCCTTTTCCTATCCCCGCAATGATCTGAGCTACGCAGGCAACCTGCTGCATATGTTTTTCTCGGTTCCTGCGGAACCTTATGAGATCGACGAAGTTGCTGAAGAGGCGCTGGACCTTCTCTTCATTCTGCACGCGGACCACGAGCAGAATTGCAGTACTTCAACAGTGCGTCTGGCAGGCAGCTCCGGCGCGAATCCTTACTCGGCAATAGCCGCCGGCATTGCCGCCCTGTGGGGGCCGGCTCATGGTGGTGCCAACGAAGCAGTTCTGCGGATGCTTGAGGAAATCGGTTCAGTGGACCGCATCGAGCATTACGTGGCCAAGGCCAAGGATAAAGACGATCCGTTCCGCCTGATGGGTTTTGGTCATCGGGTTTATAAGAATTTTGATCCGCGGGCGACTTTGATTCGCGAGGCGTGTCACAAAGTACTGGCCAAGCTGGGTCGAGTGGATACGCCGCTATTAGACTTGGCCCTTCGCCTCGAAGAAATTGCGCTGCAGGACGAGTACTTCATTGAGAAGAAGCTTTATCCCAACGTCGATTTCTACTCCGGCATTATTTACCGCGCGCTCGGTTTACCCACTTCCATGTTTACAGTGATGTTTGCGATTGCGCGTACCGTTGGCTGGGTCTCTCACTGGCAGGAAATGATCGCCGATCCGAACGGCCGCATTGGTCGGCCGCGGCAGCTCTACACGGGCCCCACCAAGCGAGACTACCAGCCAATCACCAAGCGTTGACGGCAAGTCCGCCGTCGATAAGCTTGCTGACTTCCCGGTAGCTCGCCCGCTGCATGGGTTTGCCATCCACCGGACTTAAGGGGGCGTGGGCCCGGCGACGATCGGGAAACACCGTGGCCAGGCATTCCATTTCTTCGGCATAGAACCGGTAACCGGGGATGGCTTCCGGCTCACCTCGTCGCCATCGATGTTGGAACTGGATGGCTTTGTGTTCCAGGTCTAAGGTGCTCAGATGCATGCCAACATTCTCGGGAGTATCTGAGTACAGATGCAGATCGATAGAGGCATGGGTCGTCGCCGTGCCGCTGAGTACTGCCCCCACCAGTCGTGGATTGAAGACTTCCAGCCGCAGCATCACATCCCTGGCCACTTCTCGTAGCTGCTGCACATGTGTCGTGTGCTCGTCACCGAGGAAAATACGGTTGCGAATTGACAGAGCGGCTTCGATTTCTTCATTACTGGGCAGTGGCCCGCTGCTCAGGCCGAGTTTTTCCCGGGCCTTTGCCTTGGCAGCTCGATAATCCGTCAGGCCACTTTCAATAATGATCCGGGCGGCTTCATCAGCAATGCTGGCGCGCCGATTGTCCGGCCGCGGAGGATTTCGCCTGGATCCCATCTGTCTTTCCTCTGCCTGCTAGCCAACTGCGCGTGCTCGCAGCCGGCTCTAGAAAAGTGCCTCGTCCTGGCCGCCGTCAATGACTGGCCCGCTGCTGTCGGAAAAAACCGGGTCTGGTTCTTCGGCCAGCGTTTCAGGCACCTTGCCCGCTTCGAAAATTTCGAAAATTGCGCCACTGGCTCCAGCGGGTGCCACCAGACCCGATTCCGGATCGATGCGCACCGTGACAATACCCGGCGGCCTTGGGATGGTTGCGTCTGCCGTGCCTGCCAGGGCTTCGGCCATAAAAGTGTTCCAGACCGGCAGTGCTGTGCGACCGCCCTCCTCGCGCGCGCCGAGGGAGCGCTCCTGGTCAAAGCCAACCCAGGCGGTGGTTACCAGGTCACCGTTATAGCCGTTGAACCAGGCATCCCGGCGCTCGTTGGTCGTACCGGTTTTGCCGGCGATGTCCTTGCGGCCCAGCTCGAGGGCGCGTCGGCCGGTGCCGCGCCGAATTACGTCGCGCATCATGTCGTAGATCAGATAGGCATTCGTGGCTGAGACCACTCGTTCGGCGGGCTTCTGGTAGCGGCGCACAAATAACGGTGCGTCGGCGCTTGTGGGTCGCCAGCTAAGGCCATGGGCCATCATCTCTTCTGGGGAGCCGTAGTCGGGGACTTCCGAATCTGTGGGACTGCGGACAGCATCGGGATTGAGGGTCAGCGGTCTGGCTTCCGGATCAGGGTCACCGAACTCCTGTATTTCCAGGGCCAGCTGTTCTTCCGGCGAGATGTCACAGGCCCGGCATACCCGGCGCGGATCGCTGGCGAAAATCTGTCTGGACTCACTATCCAGAACCCGGTCCAGCACGTAAGGCGTAATCCGATAGCCGCCGCTGGCAAATACGGCATAGCCGGCAGCCATATTCAGCGGTGAAGCGCCGCCGCTACCCAGCGCAAGGGACAGGTCGCGGGGCAAAGCCGTCTCAGGTAAACCAAAGTTGCGAACATGCTCACGGGTGTTATCGATGCCCGAGCCTCGTAATACCCGGATGGATACCAGATTCATGGAGCGCACCAAGGCCTCGCGCAGCCGCGTGGGTCCATAAAATTGGCGCGAATAGTTTTCCGGTCGCCAGGATTCTTCCAGTTTGGCGTCGTCAAAAACGACCGGTGCATCATTGACCAGCGTGGCTGGCGTGAAGCCGTTGTCCAGGGCAGCGGAATAAATAAACGGTTTAAAGGAAGAGCCCGGCTGGCGGCGGGACTGCACGGCCCGATTAAATTTGCTGGCAGTAAAGTCAAAGCCTCCGGCCAGTGCCACGACAGCGCCGTCTTCCGGGTCCAGGGCGACCAGGGCACCTTGCACGCCCGGCAACTGGGTCAGCACCCAGCCGCGGTCAGCGGCGTACATCAGGCGAACAACATCACCCGGGGCGACGACTTCTGCCGCCGAGTCAGGGCGCGGGCCCAGAGCGTTGTCTGTGATCCAGGCGCGCCAATCAAGGTTTTTCCAGGACACGGTTGCCAGGCCACGATCACGGATATAGACCTGGGCCCGGTTATCCGGATTCACAGCCAGCACCACGGCGGCGTCGAGTGCCTGGTAGTTCGGGCGAAGGGCCAGCATGGCCGCGAGTTCTGTTTCGTTGTAACCACCCGGTCCATTTGGGTCCGCGGCTATACCGGCCAACGCATCCTGTACCTCCGGGCCGCGATAGCCATGCCGGCGATCGTATTCCAGCAGGCCCTCGCGCAGTGCGGTGTTCGCCGCCGCCTGCAGCTTGCTGTCAACGGTGGTGATGACCCGGTAGCCCTCTGTATAGGCTTCCAGCCCAAAGCGCTCGACCATCTGGGCCCGCACCATCTCAGATATATAAGGTGCGCTCAGCTGCACACTGGGCCCATGTAAACGGGAGACCATGGGGGTGGCTGAAGCCGTCGTGTACTCGTCCGCGCTGATAAAAGCCAGATCCAGCATGCGGCCCAGGACGTAAGCGCGGCGCTCGGTGGCCCGCAGCGGGCTGGACACCGGGTTCAGGTTCGACGGTGCCTTGGGCAGACCGGCGATGGTGGCAGCCTCCGCTACCGTGAGCTCCTGGAGAGGCTTGCCAAAATAAACTTCGGCGGCCGCGGCGACGCCATAAGCCCGTTGTCCCAGGAAAATCTTGTTCAGATAAAGGGTCAGGATTTCCTGCTTGGTAAATTCTCGCTCAATCTGAATCGCCAGAATGAGTTCTTTGGCCTTGCGTACGAAGGTGCGCTCGCGGGTTAGAAAGTACACGCGAGCCAGCTGCTGGGTAATGGTGCTGCCGCCCTGGCTCCGCGAGCCTGTTACGGCGAGGTTCACCGCCGCGCGGAGGATGCCCTGATAGTCAAAGCCGGGGTGCTCGAAAAAGCGATCATCCTCTGCCGCGAGGAAAGCCTGAATGACAGACTCGGGAATTTCCTCAAAGTCGGCCGGTATTCTGCGTTTCTCGCCAATCTGGTCAATCAGGCGTCCATCCCGGGAATACACGCGCAGGGGTATCTGTAACTCCACATCCCGCAGTGCCTCCGCTGAAGGCAGGTCGGGACGGAAGAAATAATAGGCACCGGTAACCAGGGCCAGGCCGGTCAAAATACCAGTGACTGCCAGCCCTGCCAGCACCGGAAGAAGCCGGAGCCAGAAACTCATTGGAAAAGCGGAGACATTCCCTTGCCTTGGAAGGATCGATTATGCATATTGGCGGCGGATTTTGGGCAAACCTGTTGAAAGGCAGGGGCGCAAAGCCACCGGTCTAAGGGATAGTGCGGGTGCGACGGAACAGGGAATTCGTCGCCCGGGAGGCTAGATTCTAGGATAGCGGGGCTGCCGAAGGTCCGGGCACACTGCCTGAGGCCTCCGATAGGCTCGACTATCCGGGTTCCAGCCCCGGCGAAATTCCCCAATGCGTTACGCAGCGCTGTTTCTGGCTGGTTTAAGCCCGGCGGGGCAGTGTGTGCTTTATGCGACAGATTTCACAGTACTTCCACTGTCCGCGGATATATAGTTAAATGCCAACCTAAGGCACCTAGAGATGTTGGTTTCGCAAGCTGCGGATGCAAAAGGGAAAAATGCATGATATTCGGCTCTCGTTCCAAGCCGCTGATCGGACTCGACATCACCACGTCGTCGATCAAGATCGTGGAGTTTTCGCAATCGGGCAAATCGTTCCGGGCTGAGTGCTATTCGGCCGAACCGACGCCACCGAATGCGATTAACGAGAAGACGATCGTTGATGCTGAAGCTGTTGGTGAAGCGATTCGCCGGGCAGTGAAACGTTCCGGCACTGATACCGAAGAGGTTGCCATTGCCATAAGTGGCGATGCAGCAATTACCAAAGTCATTCAGATGCCCCGCACCCTGGGTCCGAACGAGCTGGAAGGCCAGGTTGAGATTCAGGC
>JBPCXH010000224.1:0-4987 GCA_051008735.1 Gammaproteobacteria bacterium
AAAAGATCTGCGACGGTGAGCACGCCGTCAGGCGCACCCGCCGGGTAGACGTCAGCTCGCGCGACGGATTGCGGATCGAGAGCTATCACTCCCGTCAGATGCTGCTGAACGCGCAGCAGATCATGCACATCGATGCTGCCGTCACCGTTCGCATCCCCAGTGGGATCAAGGACGAAGGGATTCGTGCCGCCATTGAACTCGTCAAGATTGCTGAGTCCGTCGTTGTCCGGGTCCAGGGCGCCGTCATCCACCAGCGGGTTCAGGCCGTAGGTGTATTCATAACCGTCATCCATGTTGTCGTCATCGGAATCCGCGTCGTTCGGGTCCGTGCCCAGGGTGTCTTCCAGGGGACCGCTGAGTCCGTCGCCATCCACATCCCAGGCCGCGTTGTAGTCGACTTCGGTGGTGGCCGTGACCCCTTCGTGGTCCGTCACGGTCAGGGTGACCGTGTAGATGCCCGGGGTGCTATAGGCATGGTCGATGACTTCACCGCTATTGCTGCTGCCGTCCCCGAGGTCCCATTCCCAGTCCACCAGTGTGCCGTCCGGGTCGCTGGAGTCGCCGCCGTCGAGGTTTACCGTCAGGGGCGCGGTGCCCACTTCGGGCGTGGCGACGATCAGGGCTATTGGGGCCTGGTTGGCGGGTGTGCCGCGCTGGCCTGAGTTGTCTGTGCCGGGGGAAAAGCCCAGGCCAATGCCGGTAGCCTCGTGCTCCGCGTAGCTCCCGGTCAGATCGGGGTCGCGCGTCACGGACTGGTTGAGGTTGCCGGAAAGGCTCGTGATATCAATCGTGACACTCGTCAGGGGCGGGGAGTCCCAGGCCAGTTCGGCAATATCGTTGGCATCGCTATCGCGCAGGACCACGTTGTCACTGCCAAATTGCAGGTTCGACGGGCCGTCGCCGGCAAAGCCTTCGTCTTCTTCTCCCGGGTTGGCCGCGAAGAGCTGCAGGTTCTGGCCGAAGCCCCGGAAGCCGGTGCTGCCTACCCCACCGAAGACCACCACATATTCACCCGGGCGGATGCTGGTGCCTTCGGGGAAGGTGAACACGGTGACGTCGTCGCGCTGGTGCAGGGTCCAGCCGCTCAGGTCAATGTTGTCGGTGCCGGTATTAACCAGTTCGATGAACTCATCGCCCCGGGGGCTGCGCACGCCGTCGCCGTTGGCATCACCCGCATCGCCCGCCGGCGGATCGAAGAGTACCTCGTTGATCACAATATCGGCGTTGGTGCCGCCGCCGTCCTGGGTGGCGACGACCTTGATTCGGTCCGTATCCACGGAGCCGTCGTCAGCCGTGACCGTCAGGACCACATCGTAGACGCCCGGGGTGGTGTAGGTGTGGTTCTGGGTTTCGCCGGTACCCGCCGTGCCGTCACCGAAGTCCCACTGCCAGCCCACCACGGAGCCACCGGGGTCCGTGGATCCTGAGCCATCGAAGCTCACGGCAAGGGGTGCGTCGCCCACGCGGGGTGTGGCGGCGATGTCGGCTGCGGGCGGGAGTACATCGAAGGGAAATTCAATATAGTAATTGCCGTCCGTATTCTGGCCTTCCGTGTAATTGCCGGCCCAGGTGCCTGAGTCCTGTCGCGCCAGCAGTTCGGCCTTCGCATCATTAAATTCAGCCTGGGTCACGAAGCGGGGCTTGAAGCCGGTGATGCGGTTATCCGAGAACAGCGGATAGAGTCGAAACTTCGCATCCGTTTGAGCACCGACCTCGTCCAGCACCATTTCCATGGTGAGGCCATACGGCGGGGCGCCGGTGGAATCGAAACGTCCCTTGGACAGAAATACCAGGTTGCCGAGACTGTAGATGATCCAGCGCTCGCGGTAGTACTCCACCTCCTGCAGCATGTGGGCGCCGTGGCCGATGATCATGTCGGCCCCGGCATCGATGACATCATGGGCCAGTTCCGTCTGGTCGGCATTTTTCCAGTCGTAGTTGGCGCCCCAATGAGGAAAGAACACCACGAAGGCGCCGGGGTAGTCGGTCTTCAGCTGGACGATCTGGGCTTCGATGTCCTCCAGCCAGGCGGCATAGGCACCCGAGCTACTGTCCCCCGCATAGAAGTCGTAGTTGGCGTCATAGGAGGGTCGGTAGGCATAAGCGCCGATGAAGGCCAGGGTTACCGTCTGGCCGCCTACCTGGAGCTGCTCGATGTGAGCGGCCGAGGCCTGGGCTTTGTTCAGTCCGGCGCCGAAGGAGCTAATGCCCTGGGCCTGCAGCGCTGCCAGGGTGTCCACCAGCCCGGCTTCGGCATAGTCCAGGGCGTGATTGTTGGCCAGGGACACCACGTCGATGTTGTTGGCGGCCAGGTTCTGGGGCGTCAGGGTCGTGTCGGCGTAGTGGGAGTAGCTCTTTTCCGGAAAGGGCGGGTCCCGCAGGTCCGTGACGGCCGTTTCGAGGTTGGCGATGACCACATCGGCGCCGGTGAGAAAGGCGGTGAAGTTTTCGATGGTCCAGGGGTAGCCTTCATCTACGAGGACATTGCCTTCACCGTTTTCGGCAAAGCCTTCCTGGTAGTTCTCGCCGAAGTGGGTGTCGCCGGCAAAGATCAGGGTCGTTTCCGACCAGGCGGTCGGCGCGGTGAGGCCGCCGGCAAGCAGGCCGCAGCACAAGGAAGTCAGTAACGGATTATGTTGCATAATCTGGTCAGAGCTTTCGGCGCCAGGTTCACGCGAGGTCTTGCGCGCGCGGCGCCGAATTCTTTTTTTCTTTTCATACTGCCAAAGACACTCGCTAAAGTCTCCCGGCGTTCGGGTTTCGTGCGTGGAATGGCGTCAACGAAAGCAGGCTAAATGCGCAACGGGCGGTGAAGCGATGAACAGGGTGTGGGTGCGCGGAGTGACAGACCCGGCTCTGCTGCTATTGGCCGGGCAGGGGTTCTGCCTGCGCCCGAAGACTGGGCGGGTCAATGCGCAAACCAGCGTGTCATTCCCACGGATTGTTTTTCCCCTACAATCCACATTATGTCATCTCAACTGGCCTTCATCGATTTCGAAACCACCGGCCTGTCGCCGGAGTCCGGCGATCGCATTATCGAAGTCGGCATCGCGATCCTGTCAGGCGGGCGCATTGTTGATCGCTATCAAAGCTTCATCAATCCGCAGCTGCGAATTCCGGCCGTTGTCTCGGACCTGACGGGTATCAATGACGCCATGGTCCGCACCGCGCCCAAAGCCGCGCAGGTGCTGCCGGAGATTATTAACTTTGTCGGTGATCTGCCGCTGGTCGCCCACAACGCGAGCTTCGACAAGCGCTTCATGGACAGTGAACTGGAGCGCATGGGCCAGTACCCGAACAATGAATTTATTTGTTCCCTGCGAGTGGCCCGGCGGGTGTATCCCCGCGCACCCAACCACAAGCTGGCGACCCTGGTCAGTCTGGCCGGGGTGCCACCGGCCGAGCAGTATCACCGGGCCCTGGGGGATGCGGAAATGACGGCCGGGCTGTGGACCTGCATGGTCGAGGAGATTGAGCGCCAGCACGATGTGGCGAGCGTTTCCCTGGAGCTGATGCAGTCCCTGCAGTCATGCGGCGTGGCCCGCGCAGCCGAAACCATCGCGCGATTTGCCTGAGTCGCCCCGGGGCCGCACAGGTGTCGTAGCGCGCTGTCCTGAGCCAGCCCTGGCAAGCAGCCCGCAGGGCTAAGCGGCAGCAGGGAGGTGCTGCGCAACAAGGCTTGTTGCTCATCCTTTGTGTCAGCGTCTGCTCTGGGCGGGCGCTCATCCGAAGCCCGGCGGGCCGCGAAACCCTGAATACTCTTCACAGTGTTCCCTTATGCACGCCAAGACGAACTTACCGACCAAGCTCTGTGCCACCTGCGGGCGCCCGTTTGCGTGGCGACGTAAATGGGCCTCTTGCTGGGCCCAGGTTCGCTATTGTTCGGAACGCTGCCGGCGCGCACGGGGGAAACGTGCCTGAGGGGCCGGAAATTCGCCTTGCGGCGGATCGCATCGCGAAGGTGCTGGTGAACAGCGAAATTGTAGAGGCGCAATTAAACCTGCCCCGTTTGCAGCCGTTTCGGCCACGCCTGATAGGCACCAACGTGACGGCGGTCGACACGCGCGGTAAATCCATGCTGACACGCTTCGACAATGGCCTGACTCTTTACAGTCACAACCAGTTATATGGCCGCTGGTATGTCACACCGCGTGACCGCACACCGAGTACCCGGCGTAGCCTGCGCGTCGCACTGCATACCGACCGCCACTCCGCCTGGTTGTACAGCGCAACTGACATCGAGGTGCTGACCGGCAAGCAACTGGGCGAGCATCCGTTTCTGTGCAAGCTCGGTCCGGACGTACTCGATCCGTCGCTAAGGCCAACGGACATTTGCAACCGTCTGGAACAGCCGAAGTTTCAGCGCCGGAGCGTCGCGGCCCTGTACCTCGACCAGGCGTTCCTGGCCGGTATCGGCAATTACCTGCGCGCGGAAATTTTGTTCACCGCGGGCGTGCATCCGGCTGTGCGGCCGCAGGATATGAACCGGGCCGGCCGCATGCGCCTGGCACGCGCGACCCTGACGGTCAGCCGGCGCGCCTATGCCCTGCGTGGCGTGACAGTCACGCGAGCGCTGGCCGCCTCGTTGAAACGTGCCGGCCAGCGCTACGGCAAGTATCGTCATTGGGTGTTTGCCCGCGGCGGTGAAGCCTGCCGGCAATGCGGCACCGACATCGAACGACACGCGTACGCCGGTCGCTCCCTGTTCTGGTGCCCGGGCTGTCAGCCGGACTAGCCGGCCCGAGGTTTCGGGCAATCTGTGGTTTAGCGGGCGGCTTCTCCATCACGAGGCCTGCGGTACTATCCGAAGCAACTTAAGACCCTCGGAACTTACTATGTCCCGTTTGCCCTTATTTGTCGCGGTCATGGTTCTGCAGCCTGCCTGGGCCCAGACCACGATGCTGCCTGATCCCACCGACGCCAACTTCTGCCAGGCCGTGCAACAGTTCATGGCCAGCACCGAGGTAAAAAGTAACAACACCCTGTT
>JBPCXH010000225.1:0-2524 GCA_051008735.1 Gammaproteobacteria bacterium
GCGCGTTCCTTATCGACACGTGCCTTGAAGACCGCGGCAGAGCTGGTCATCTGCGGGCCGTTCCATTCCGTCGGGGCGGTCAGGTACTCGCTGTGATTCTTCTCCACGTAATCAAGAATCGGTCGAGGCAGCTCTTTGGGGCCGTCCATCAGTTTCAGGGAATGGCTGTGAAAAACCATTTTGCCCGGGGCATTACCCATGGCCATGAAAGGCAGCCAGTCAGCAACGCGACTCCAGGACATGGTGCAATAGGCCGAGGTGATATCCGGGTTAAGAATATCTTTCTTACTGCCAATCATTCCCCACAGTTCCGCGTGCTGATCGATGTCGCCTGAGGAGTACAACGGATAATCCTTACGATTCATGGCCGCGGGATGCTGGATAAAGAAATTCCACTGGAAGGCAACCATGTCGCCGCAGCTGACATAGGGATAGGGCGGTGCCATAGGCCCCTGACCCTTGCGCGCGAACACACCGTTGACCGGATCATTCTGAATATGAACGACTTCCTGCTTACGACCTTCAAGGAAAGGGTTGTTCCACTCTTCGAGAATTTCGCCCGTGACCGGATCAAGGTAGAACAGCACTTCACGGCTCAGGACACGATAGCCCTCATCAACTTCCTCCAGCCTGCCGGAGCCAAAACCGAAGGTGCGGAAGCACTTGTAGTTCTGCTCCTGGGGCACCATTGCCCAGGCCTGCCCGGGGAAGGCAAAAAAGAAATCATCGCCGCTCAGATCGCCGCGCAGTTTCATCAATGACATGAAATTCGTTTCCGGATCGTCCAGATCCAGGTCAGGGTCCTTGTCGGTGGTCAGACCGGGGGACTTCAGCAGGCGCAGCGTCATGAGTGATCTCCAGCTAATTTCGGGGTGCGACAGTGTGCCGTCAAAAATCCGGCAGGTTGGGAAAAGCGGCCCGTGATGCCGCACCTTGAACGGCAGCCCGGATCCAGGGCCTGGGCCAGGCCTGACGCACGGGCCCGTGCAAAGCCAGGTAGAGGACCGGATGAGGCGAAATCGGTCAGGGCTATGCACCCGAACTACGAAGCTAAATACATTCGGCTTACAGGAACCCCTTGGGGATAAAGCCAGTTAAATCAATGAGTAGCTGGCTCCAGGGCCAGTGGCGAAGGGTTTTCGCCCCCCCCTTCAGAGCTTTTAACGCGTGATTACCGTCACGGGGCGCTGCTCCTCAAGCCACCGCTGCCGCGCGCCGATCGAGCAGCCACCGACGATAGCCGATTGCCGCCAGGGCATAGAGCGTGGCGGGCACTGTAAAGATAAACAGAATCCACTGGGCCTGATTGAGAGTAATCAGAACACCGATCAACAGCAGCTGAAAGCCCATGGCCAGCGGACTCACGGCGGTCATGAAGGCCGGCGTCAGCCCGGCGCCTCCCTGAGTCGCCGCCGGATCTAAATGGTAGACCAGCCGGTCCTGCCACCAGTAAAGCACCAGGTAGGCGCGATGCAGAAATTTCATCGCGCTGGGGTTGTCCGGCGGAAATGGTTTGGGCAGCTCGCGCTGATCTATTTCGCTGGTGCAATCACCCGCAGCGGCATGACGTTTAATGACGTAATAGTAATTGCAGACGGACACCTGAAAAATGGCCAGAAAAAAAGCGGCCGCAGCGTAAAGATAAGACTGCCCCGTAAAGTGAGCAATGGCGATAAACAAAGCCAGGTGCACAAAAAAATCACAGAATGAATCCAGGAATCGCCCCACCTGGGACGGTGTATTCCGAGCCCGGGCCAGCGAGCCATCCGCCGCATCAAGCATGCTCTTCAGGGGGAGCAGCAAAGCTGCGGGAATTAACCACAGACCGTTCCAGATCAGGACGGCGGCGATCAGCCCGGCCACCGTCGCCGCCAGGGTTACCGTGATCGCAGTAATTGACGTGTAGGGCACCAGGAAGCGAACCAGGTGAAGAGCCAGCGGCCGACCATAGTCGCTGAGATCGATGAAGCGACTGCCTTCGGGCAATTTTTCCATGCTGGTTTCATTCATGACGACATACGATAGCAGTATGGGGCCTGATTATTAACACGGCCCCGAGTCATCCGGAGGGGTGAGACTCCTGTTTGAATGTGGCGCGAATCCTCGGCCTCTCAAAGCAAGGCTTTCAGATCCTGCACTATGAGTGGCACATCAAACGGGGGCGTAATAACTCCACGTAAATCAGTTTCAGGACCGATAAGGAACAAGGCAGATGAATGATTAACGGTGTATCTATCAGGCGCTTCATATACATCAAATGAAGCGCCCACGGCGCCGGCAAACTTCCTGAGCTCATCGGGGGTGCCGGTCATACCCTGAAAGTCCGGCGCATAGTTTTCTACGTACTGCCTGATAATTTCCGGGGTATCACGACCCGGATCCACGGAAATAAAAACCATCTCCACAGCGCCGTTGACTGCCTCCTGGATCAGCTGCATCCGGGCCATGGTCAGAGGACAAATATCACCGCAATGAGTAAATCCCAGAAATACCAGGGACCAGCGCTGCAAAAAGGCCTCGCGGC
>JBPCXH010000226.1:0-5164 GCA_051008735.1 Gammaproteobacteria bacterium
CAATGGCCGCAGCGTAGTTCCCGCCGGTCATGAAATGATAGGCAAGGAGTTCCGGTAGTGCAGCGACGCCGATCGACTTGTCTTCTTGCAGGGCCTGGGCAATACGTAAATGCGCCGAGCGCCGTCGTGACTTCACCAGGTTGCCGTAGGCCGCATCTTTTACCAGTGCGTGCTTGAAGCTGTATTCGTGGCGTTCGCTGCCCGCCTGGCTGATTACCAGCCCCGCGTTCACGAGGGTGTCCAGATCCTGGCGCAAGGCCTCGGCATCTGCATCGGCCACAGCGTTGAGCAGATCAAAACTGAATTCCCTCCCGATCGTGGCGGCCAGGCCTGCGGTGATCCGGGCCTTACCGACCCGGTCCAGGCGCGCAGCCAGCAGGTCCATCAGACGCGCGGGGACGCCAGACGCGGACTTGTCCGCCTTGGGCGGCAGATCTTCACTGCCCTCGGGCGCGTCGGAGCTGATCAGCATCACGGCCGACTCTTCTATAAACAGCGGCACGCCGTCCGTTCGCCGCACGAGCTTTTTCACTGTCTTCTCGGCCAGTGCCGCGCCACCGGACAGGGAGCGCACTATGTCCCGGGCCGCGGCTTCGGGCAGGCGCCCCAGGTCAATGGGCCGGGCAGCGAAGGGGCAGGTCCAGGTCTCCGCCGGTTCGGTACGATAAGCCAGCAACACCAGGATTGGACCCGTGTCTGATTGATCGGTCAGTTGTTCCAGAAAGGCAAGGGATGACGGGTCGATCCACTTTGCGTCTTCGATCAGCAATAGAATCGGCTGCCGGCGCGCCTCGCCGGCCAGCCAGTTCAGCACTGCCGTCTGGATCGTGTGGCGGCGCTCTTCGGCCGTAAAGGCCGGCTGCGGGAATCGCGGTGTGCTATCCAGCGACAACAGGCTGGCTATTGCCGGAACGAACTGTGTCGGTGACAGGCCGTCCGGCGTCAGGGCTTCGATGGCGTCCAGGGGATCTTTAGCGGCCGATGAGGTGTCGACAATAGCGCGCAGACCTTCGGCCACCGGATACATGGCGGTGTTCCGAAAATACGGTGAACAGCGCCACTCGAGCACGGTCGCAGGGGCGGACTCAACCCGGGTGCAGAACTCACTGAGCAGGCGTGACTTGCCGATGCCTGCTTCGCCCGTGACCAGCACCGCACGGGGCCGACCGTGTTCGATCGCACGCCATTCCCGGCGCAGCATCGCCATTTCGCGTTCGCGGCCGGCGAACTGCGTCAGGCGGGACGCCGTTGCAGTGGCTTCACCCTGCACCAGGTAAACGGTTTGTGGTTCGGCGATGCCTTTCAGTTTCTGCCCGGGCATGGCCTCCACATCGAAAGCATTCTTCAACAGATGCAAGGTTTCCCGGCTAATGACCACGCCGTTCAGCGGCGCCACGCCATGCAGTCGTTCCGAGTAGGTGATGGTGAATCCGGTGGCCGTGTCTTTGCCGTCCATCTCACCGATTACCACCGGACCTGTGTGCACGCCGATGCGGACCTGCACCGGGCCGTGACCGGCGCGTTGCAGGCTGGCGTTTTGCTGAGTGAAAAGTTCCTGACAGCGTTGGGCGATATCGAGCCCGCTGTGCACGGCGCGTCGGGCGGTGTCATCGTAAGACGCCGGATAGCCAAAGTAGGCGATAAAGCCGTCGCCCTGTTGCTCGTGAATTCGGCCACCGTGCCGACGGATGACTTCCGCCGTGCAGTCCTGAAAGGCAATAAGAAGCGCCCGCCAGTCTTCCTGGTCGAGATGCTGCGACATACCGGTGGAATCCACCAGATCGCAGAATATAAAGGTCAGATGGCGGTATTCATCCAAGGCCAGACCCACTTTGTCGCGTTCGTGTCGAGGGCCTGAAAAATCGAGATGGCCACCGATCGCGTTTATTGTGCTTCGCAACAATATATCTTGTTTTTGATAGGATTTGGGTTTCTGGTACATCACAAACAGCCGGTCCGATGGCGCAGCAGCCTTCAATGGCACAGTCAGCCCGGACAGTTTGGCGCTGCGGGCTGTCCGGAGCTGTCAAATAGTTGACACAGCGTGCGATCTGGCTGCAATCGCGCGCTCTGGGGCCGAAAATGTCCGCAAACACCGCCAGATTGCTGCTGCAACAGAACGAGCTGTTTCACGACCTGCCACCGACAGCCCTGGACAAAATCACTGCCCTGGCCCATCGCCGCCACTTCGCTGACGGTGAAATCATTTTTCTGAAGGGTGACCCGGGCGATTCCTTATACGGCGTCATTGCCGGTGGCATTCGCATCACCTCGGGAGGCGCGGACGGCAAGCAGGTTCAGCTCAATGCCTTTGAGCCGGGAGAGTGCTTTGGTGAAATCGCCTTGCTGGACGGTGATCCACGCACCGGGACAGCCACGGCCGAGGGCGATACGGAACTGATGGTGATTCAGCGGGCGCCCCTGTTCGCCCTGCTGGACAAGGAACCGCAACTTGGCCGGCACCTGATTGCCCTGTTGTGCCAGCGCCTCCGGCAGACCGCGCGCCTGGCGGAGGAGGCCATTCTGGGGGACGTGCCGGCGCGCCTGGCCCGGCACCTTCTGGATCTGGCCGGTTACCGTGAAGGCAACGCGCATGAGGCGGTGGAAATCAAGGTTACCCAGGCGAATCTTGCCCAGGCCCTCGGCACCTCGCGTCAGTATGTGAATCAGCATTTACAAGAGTGGAGCCGGCAGGGATTCCTGACGATCTCCCGTGGCCGCATTCATCTTCGCGACCTGGCTGCGCTGGAGGCGGCCAGCAGAGCGGGCTGAGGATCCATTACACCTATCTGTCAACACTTTGACGGACTGGCGCGGGCGAAGCGCCCATCCTCCCATGGTC
Organism: Gammaproteobacteria bacterium; assembly: GCA_051008735.1. Taxonomy (GTDB): domain Bacteria; phylum Pseudomonadota; class Gammaproteobacteria; order Steroidobacterales; genus J054. Next base: position 2,843 of record JBPCXH010000226.1, read on the forward strand.
GGCAAGCAAGGCCGGCTCACCAATGCGGAGGTAGAGGAAATGACACATCGTTTTACGTTACCCAAGGGTTTTGCATACGGCGGCCCGTGCGTGGGCGCTGCCCTCGCAGTCGTGCTGCTGTTGGTCACCACGCCAACGCGCGCTGATCCCTTCGAGATGGAACTGCACGCCGCTGATGTCTATGGCGCCGAAGAAGTGGAATCGGGCGACTACGACGAAGCGATCCGGCGACTGCAACTGCGCCTGGGGGGCGAGCGGCAATCCCGATCTCATCGGACTCCGGTGCTGATCGATCTTTGCGTCGCCCACACCATGATGGGCAATTTTGATAAAGCTTCTAAGCGCTGCGATGAAGCCGTGGAGACAGGCTGGTCTTCGGGTCTGGCGCGTAACAATCGGGCCGTGCTCTGGATCAGCATGGGACGCTATCAAGACGCCATCGGGGAATTCGAGAATGCCCTGGGAGAGCGGGATTCGAAGACCCTGGCGCGGCGCAATCTGCAGCGTGCTTTTACTCGCGTCGCGGCACTACAGGAACAGCAAGGGACGACACGAGTCGTCTCAGTCAGTGCCCAGCAGACCGGGACACAGCGTTAATCCCCGGTTCGGGTTCGCTCGGTCTCCAGACCTGACTCTGAAGGGCGCAATCAGTTGATGGCCCTTGTTCCTTCCGGACGTCAGCTTGCATTGGGAACAATCCCCTTTATGTTCCCGGCAGGAGCCGAACGAGCCCGATCTCGGGCTCAGTAGGCCGACAAAAAACGGGGCCTGTCATGACGACAGGCCCCGTTCTCCCTAGCCATCCCGGGAATCTGTCCAGCCATCGGCCATGCCGCCGGCCAGCCCGGCGCCTGCCGCCGCCGCTGCTATCCTTCTGGCCACTTAAATAATCAGGATAGCCCGATGCCCGAGTCCGCCACCCCCGATCAATTCGTGTCCAGCCCCATGCGGGATAACTGGTACCAGCGCAGCTCCTATCTGGGCAGTACCTTCGCGCTGATTACCTCGGTGAGTGAAGACGGGCAGACCAATATCGGGCCGTACCAGCTGAGTTTTCCTTTTGAGGTGAATACCGGCCGCTCCTGGATGGTCATCAGTCGCAATACCTCGAACACGGCGACTAACGTGCATCGCACCAAGAAGTGCGCGTTGAATTTTATTGAATACGACAAAGACAAGATCGACACTATTCTGAAGTTCGGTTATCCGGGACAGACCACGACCCAGAAGATGGAGTACAACACCTTTGAGTTGATCGACAGCCCGACGCCCGGGCGCGAGTCCAGTGACATTTATCCGAAGATCCTGGCCGAGGCTTACCAGGTGTACGAATGCACCCTGGATATCGACCGCATTAACGAAAATCCGATCCTGCGTGATTCGCCCTCGGCGCACCTCTTGTTGAACATCGACAATATCCTGGTGAAAGAAAAGTGGATGGGTCTGGTGGACGGCAGCGGCGACGAGATGCCGCGCATTCCGATGACCTATGGTTTCCGCGGCGGCAGTACCTTCTGGTTCGGCGAAACCCAGCCGGCCTACAAGCTGCCCATCCCCGATATGGGGCCGAACCATGAACTGGTGCACTACGAAGCTAACCGCCTGGACGACGAGGTGAAGTTCACCTGGGATGCCTGCAAGCAACTCACCGGCATCCCCAATGCCTTTTTACAGAATGTGCTGGGCGGCATTGTGAAGCAGGCGAAATTGCGCGGCATCACCGAAGTGGATGAAGACTTTGTGCTTGCCCTGAATAAAGAACGCGAGAACAGCTAGGCGGGGAGCGGCGGGCCGGCTCCCGGCGTCCATTTTCTGGATAGGAGGCCTTGGGCTGGTTGACCACGTGGCGTCAGGCCTGAGAATGGTTCGGGCAGGATCAACCCACCGCGACCGGGTATGGCGGTCGCTCGAATGGAATGCCTCGATGCAGCTCCCTGAATTCGAATACTTAAGACCCAAGACCCTGGCCGAGGGCCTGGCGGCACTGAAGGAGTACGGTCCGGACGCCACCATCATGTCCGGCGGATCAGATCTGCTGATCAATATGAAATTCCGACTGGATACGCCGAAGTACCTGGTCAGCTTCAATGCCGTGCCGGAGCTCAAGGCCATTGAAGCGCAAGCCGATGGCGGCCTGCGCCTGGGTGCGGGCTGCACCCTGACCCAACTGGCTGATCACCCGATGCTGGCCGATCAATACCCGGCTCTGCACTCGGCGTTGTTTTCCGTGGGTTCGAAACATGTGCGCAACGCCGCGACCCTGGGCGGCAATATTTGCCTGGACACGCGCTGCTGGTACACCAACCAGTCCGAGCATTGGCG
>JBPCXH010000227.1:0-3706 GCA_051008735.1 Gammaproteobacteria bacterium
CACTGGGACGATGCGCTGGTCAAGCAAAACACCTTCGGGCGCGTCGCGCAGATTGTGCCGGCGGTGATTGTTCACACCGGTGTTAGCTGGGTGCCCGGGGTGTCCGCCGTCGTCATCAAGATCATTCACAACGTGGCCAATGCCTGGATGATCCTGGTGGTCACACTCACGCTGATCGCGGTGCTCAAGGCAGGCAACCGCATTTACGATCGCGGGCCCTTATCGCGCGGCCGGCCCATCAAAGGCTTCGTTCAGATCGCCGAGATTGTGCTCTATCTCTTCGGCGGTGTTTTGATTGTCGGCGCGCTGATCGACCGCTCGCCCCTGATTCTGCTCAGCGGCATGGGCGCGCTGTCTGCCGTACTGATGTTCGTGTTCAAGGACACGCTGCTGTCGTTGTTGGCCAGCATGCAGCTGAGCGGCCAGGACATGATTCGCGTCGGCGACTGGCTGGAGGCTCCGCAGTTTGGCGCCGACGGTGATGTGACCGACGTCGAGCTGTTCACCGTGACGGTGCAGAACTGGGACAAGACCATCACGAAGATCCCGACTTCCAAGCTGGTCTACGATTCGTTCAAGAACTGGCGCGGCATGTCGGAGTCTGGTGGCCGGCGGATCATGCGCTCGCTCGACATCGATGTGAACTCGATTCGCTTTCTGACCGATGATGAGGTGCAGCGTTTCACGCAGTTCACGCTACTGAAAGACTACATGGCGGCGAAGCAGGGCGAGCTTGCCGCCTACAACGACGCGCTGCCGGCGGACGGCAAGAGCGAAGTCAACCTGAGAAAGCTGACGAACATCGGCACCTTGCGTGCCTATCTCGTCAGCTACCTCAAGCATCACCCGAAAATTCATCAGGGTATGACGCTGATCGTCCGGCAGCTGCAATCCGGCCCTGAAGGCCTGCCGATGGAAATCTATTGCTTCAGCAACGACACCGACTGGGTCGCCTACGAAGATCTTCAGTCGGATATTTTCGACCACACCTGCGCCATCCTGCCCGAGTTCGGCTTGCGCCTGTATCAGCGACCCGCGGGCGCGGATCTGGTCGGGCTGCAGATGGAGCGCGCTGAAGGCTAGCCAGGCGGCAGGCTTCTAAATGCCTTGCCTGACTCAGTCTTCCTCGCGCGAGGTCCCCACCAGCGTCCCATCCGGCTCCGTGTATCGCCAGGTGCCACTGTCAGTGCGCTTGCGATAGCCGAGTAGCTTGCCCGAGTCGTCCACCAGCGCCTGATGGTTTTCACCCCGATCACGCAGATAAATGCGCTCACTGCCGTCGGGGCTGCGAATCACATCGTCCTTGCCCCGTTTATCGAGGTAGCCGACCACCTTGCCGGTGTCATCCACCAGCGCTTGCCGGCTGCCGCGATCACGGGCGTAGATGCGTTTTTCGCCGTCGGCGCTGCGGTACACCTCGTCGGCCAGTGCGGTGGTACCGCCAGGGGCCAGCAGGGCCAGCACAAGTATCAGTTGCCACGGTGTGTTCATCGTTTACCTGCCTAATTGGTTTTTAAGCGCTGCAGCTCCTGCTCCAGCTTAGATTGTAAGAAGGCGTTATTGCTACCCGGCCGGAAGCGCCGCACGTTGGCGCAGTAGTCCATATGCGACTGGATGGTTTCCCGGTTGTCTTTGCCGAAGTGGTGCAGGGTGGCGAACTCCTGGTCGCTGTAGCCATAGGCCCGGAGTTGTTTGAGCAGTTCGACGCTGCGTTTTGGATCACTGTAGTCGGTCATTCCCCATTGCTCCCCGTTGCTCGGCTCATCCGGACGGTTGGTCGGGATGAGCCGGTGAATAGGCATCAAATCTGGTATTCACCCTAGCCCCCGGGAGGCTCGTATCGTGAGCCCGTCGCGTTGTGGTCGTGCACCCGGGCTTAACGGGCCGGGGAGTGTTCCTGCCCGCCAACGGGTGGCACACCCCCCTGAAGCTGACGGACTCGGGCAGTTATAGCGAGCGCATCGTGAATCGCAGCAAGGCACTGTCGACCCAGCGCGAACATGCCTGCGGTGTGCCCCGCACCCGGCCGCACTCGGTGCCTCACGCCGACAACGCGTCACTCACCCTCCAAGCCAAGTTGTTGCAGGCGGCGGTAGAGAGTCGCCCGGCTGATGCCCAGCAGGCGGGCGGCTTCGGAGCGATTGCCCTGGGTTTCGGCCAGCGCCGCCTTGATGGCCTGTCGGGGATCTGACTGGGGGCGACGCGTCCGGGCGGCAGGCGTCGGTCTGGCGGTGGCAATTTCCGGCGGCAGATCGCGGCGCCTGACGGTGCCGCGGGTGCTGTGCAGCACCGCAAAACTGACCGCGCTGCGCAGTTCGCGCACGTTGCCCGGCCAGTGGTGATCCATGAGCATGGCAATGGTGTCGTTGGTAAACGTGGGTGGCTCGGCATCGACCAGCATCGCGTCGACGTGGGCAAAGTGCCGCAGCAGAAACGGAATGTCTTCCCGCCGCTCGCGCAGTGCCGGCAGCTGAATTTCCAGCCCGCGGATGCGGTAATACAGGTCCTCGCGAAACTCACCCGCGTCAATCATCTCGCGCAGCGTGCGGTTTGTGGCACTGATTAGCCGGAAATCCACCGCGCGGGGTGTCGACTCACCCAGCCTCACCACCTCTTTGGTTTCCAGCACCCGCAACAAGCTGGCCTGCATGGCCAGGGGCATATCGCCGATCTCATCGAGCAGGATCGTGCCGCCACCGGCTGACTCGAACAAACCCGCCTGGTCATCAATGGCGCCGGTAAAGGCGCCTCGCCGATGGCCGAACAACTGGCTGCCGAGCAAAGACTCACTGAGTGTCGCGCAGTTAACCGCCACAAAGGGGCCGGCCGCGCGGGGACTGTTTTGGTGAATGGCCTTCGCCACCAGTTCCTTGCCGGTGCCCGTCGCACCGCTGACCAGTGCCGGAATATCCAGGGGCGCCACCCGTTCAACCTGGGTGATCACCTCCCGAATAGCCGGCGACTTGCCGACGATGCCGTATTGAATGGTGTCTGCATCCAGGATTTCACGCATCTGCTGCAGCCGGGTGACGTCGGAGACCAGCAAGGCGATGTCATCCGGGCTGTCCGGCACTTCTGACTTGCGCACTTCCATGGCGGTATTCAGCCGTGCCACCCGCACACTGACCGGGCCGCGACGGGTCCCGGCCAGCAGCTTCTCGAGGGTGGCGGTGGCGTCCGGGTCCAGGTCCAGGACAGTCGCCCAGGCATCGCCCAGTGCCGTTGCCCGCTTGATACCAAAAACCTGTTCCGCCTTGTCGTCGACAAAGCTGACTTCGCCGGCCCCGTTAATCACCACGACACCGTCACTCAGTGCATTGAACAGGCGATCAATATTGTCGCGGGTATCGAGCAGTTTGCGATTGGCCCGGCGCAGCTGCATTTCTGTGATCACGCGATGGGCAAGGGCCTGCAGAATCGCTTGTTGCTCGGGCGTAATGGTGCGGGGTTTGACGTCAATCATGCACAGCGTCCCCAGCTTGTGCCCGTCATCGCTGATCAGGGGCGCACCGGCGTAAAAACGAATGCGGGGGTTTTGGGTGACCAGGGCATTGTCGGCAAAGCGCTCGTCCTCGCAGGCGTCCTCGACCACCATGACATCGGACTCGAGTATCGCGTGGGCGCAAAAGGCCTGGTCGCGGTGCGTCTCGCGGGCCTTCAGGCCGACCCGGGCCTTGAAGTACTGGCGCTCCTCGTCCACCAGCGA
>JBPCXH010000228.1:0-6398 GCA_051008735.1 Gammaproteobacteria bacterium
CCTCACTGCCAGCCCATCAGCCATTGCTCAGCATTCTTCAACTCGCGCCAGTCCAGCTCTGTCTCACGCTGGCTGTGGACGGCCTCCAGGATGCAGCTCCGGGCCACGCCGGCCTCATCGCACACCACCCCGGTAACCAGAAAGTGTTTTTCCTTGTTTAGCGGCGTCACGGCCGTCCACTTGCTCTGCAGCAGTTTCTTCGGGTTGATGCGATTCATTTGTCCAAGCCTAGCAGGGGAAAGAAAGTTGCAGCCTGACGGGCACGGGCTGCTATCCTCGCTTCGGTGACCTCCCCCGCCCGCCAAACTCTCCAGGAAGTCTTCGGTTACGACGAGTTCCGGGGGCAGCAGCAGGCCGCCATCGACCGGGCCCTGGCCGGTCTGGACTCCCTGGTGCTGATGCCCACCGGCGGCGGCAAATCCGTGTGTTACCAGATACCGGCCCTGCTGCGCACCGGCACGGCCCTGGTGGTCTCACCCCTGATCGCCCTGATGCAGGACCAGGTCAGTGCGCTGCATGAACTGGGCGTGCCAGCGGCTTTTCTCAATTCTTCCCTGTCCCGGGAGGCGCAGGATGCCGTGATTGGTGACCTGCGGCGCGGCGAACTGAAACTGCTGTATGTGGCGCCCGAGCGACTGGTTCAGCCGGGCACGCGAGCCCTGCTGAGCCAGATGCAGGTTTCCCTGGTTGCCATCGACGAGGCCCATTGCGTGTCCCAGTGGGGCCATGATTTCCGGCAGGACTATCTGGGCCTGAGCGGGCTGGCTGAATGGTTCCCCGGCGTGCCGCGCATGGCGTTGACTGCAACCGCCACGGCCCTGACCCGAACGGAAATTATCGAGCGGCTGGCCCTGACGGATGCCGAAACCCTGGTCAGCGGCTTCGACCGGCCGAACATCCGCTATCAGGTGCAGGCAAAGACTGACGGGCGCAGCCAGCTGGCTCGCTTTATCAACCAGCACCGCGATGAGGCCGGCATTGTCTACTGCCTGTCGCGCAAAAAAACGGAAAGCACGGCGCAGTGGCTTGAGGCAGAGGGTTACACGGCCCTGCCTTATCACGCCGGCCTGAGTGCCGACACGCGCGCGGAACATCAGCGGCGGTTCCTGAACGAGGACGGCGTAATTATCGTTGCTACCATTGCCTTTGGCATGGGGATCGACAAACCCGACGTGCGCTTTGTCGCCCATCTGGATTTACCCAAGAGCCTGGAAGCTTATTACCAGGAAACCGGGCGGGCCGGCCGCGACGGCCTGCCGGCTGAAGCCTGGATGATCTACGGCCTGCAAGACGTGGTGCGTCTGCGGCAAATGGCCGATGAATCCACGGCCGGCGAAGAATACAAGCGGCACGAGCGGCAGAAGCTGGACGCCCTGCTGGGCTGGTGCGAGGTCACCCAGTGTCGCCGCCGACCGCTGCTGGACTATTTCGGCGAAGCGCTCGACGAAGATTGCGGCAACTGCGACAACTGCCTGCAGCCACCGGCCACTCGGGACGGCACTGAAGATGCACAGAAGCTGTTATCCGCCGTGTATCGCACCGGGCAAATGTTCGGTGCGGCCCATGTTGTTGACGTGCTGTTAGGCAAGGACACAGACAAGGTGCAGCAGCACAGCCACGGGCAACTGACGGTGTTCGGTATTGGTGCGGACCGCGCAGCGCAGTCCTGGCGTTCGGCTATCCGGCAACTGGTAGTGCAGGGTTGCCTGCGCGTTGACCCGGAACGCTACGGCGCGCTGGTGCTGACCGAGGCCAGTCGCAGCGTGCTACGCGGCGAGCAACAGCTGGCGCTGCGGGAAGACCCGGTTGTGGCCAAAGCGCGCCGTCGCAAAGGCAAGAGTAGCGCCGGTGAGGAAGTGGCCATCACGGACATCAAACTGTGGAATGCGCTACGTGACTGTCGCCAGCGCCTGGCTGCGGAACACAGCGTGCCGCCCTACGTAATTTTCCATGACAGCACCTTGCGGCAGATGCTCAGTGACCGGCCGGATAATGCCGACGCACTGCTTGAAATCAGCGGTGTGGGCCAGGCCAAGCTCCAGCGCTACGGGAATGAATTTCTTGAAGTGATCCGCCAGGACGGCTGAATCTCTAGCCCTGGCTGGCTGAACGAAACTCCGCCAGCTGCTCGCTCAGCCACTCCCCCGTTGGCTCAGGCTCATCCCCCTCACACTGGATGGTGTAGGGCTTGCCACTCAGGAAACTCTTGCTGGCGATGCGCTTGATAAAATCTTCTGCGCTGCCAATTCGTTTTCCGGCCCGCTTATATTTCATCCGCAAATGATCGGCGGCATCAGCAGACGCGTGGTCGTCACCGTTGCGAATAAAGGTACAGCCGCTGCTTTCCACGGTTGTCAGCAGATAGGTGATTTCAGGGTCACCCTCAGCATGCACCACTGACGCCGAAAGGATCAGACTAAAAGCCAACAGCATCTTCATTGAAAAACTCCGCAGCCAGAGGATTGTGGTCGGAGCTATCGACCATTTCGGTCTTTGAATCCACCACTTGCAAGCCCCGCACAAACATGTGGTCCAGGGCATGGTTAAAGGGTCGTTTACGGGCATCTTCTTCGAAACCCACATCGGTCAAATCCAGGTCAGCAGCCAGCTCGCGCAGTACATCCAAACGTCGATAGCTCCAGGTATTGAAGTCACCCGACAGAATGATAGGACCGTCGTGGACTGACAGCACCGCACGCACCTCGTCCAGCTGCTGACGAAAAGTTTTTAGCCCAAGGGAAAAATTGACCACATGAAGATTGGCGACGATCAGGCTCTGGTTCGTATTCGCCAGCGCATATTGCGTGATCGACGTGGCCTTGGGCGTGCCAAGCCAGGGCTCATGGGTAATCAGGCTGCACTGGGCTATGGGAGGCGCGGCGCTCAGGGTCATGACGCCCGTGGGGCCCTGGCGATTGCTGTAACCCGGTGCGAAAGCCCAGTGAGCTGTGTCGGGCAGAGCGTCCGGAATATTCGCCGTCAGGTGGGCCTCCTGGATCAGCACCAGGTCCTTGCCGTCGCCGAGCCGGGCCAACTCTTCAGCCCAGTCCTGCGCACCGTTCTTGTGGATATTCCAGCTGAGAATCTCCAGCCCCCCTGCCGGGAGCCCCAGCTCATCCATGGACTGAGCCACCGTGATCTGGGCACGACAATCTTCAACGGTGGTGGCAACCACAGCGGCATGATTACCGTGGGGCATGACAGCGCCCTGCTCCTGACTGCGCCAGCTGCTGCAGGCACCGGTGGCAAAAGTAGTCGCTATCACTAAGTAAATAGTGCGCATGGCTCTCGGGGACAGAATTAAGCGTTAGCAAATAGTGCAGGATTCAGCCGGGAGTTTCAGGTCCCGACCCCTCAAATCCAGTCAGGACGGGTCAATCACGCAGCCTAGAGCTGGTTTTTGATCGGCAGGAGACTGAAGAAGCGCACCTTGAACCGCTGCCAGGCCGTGGTCTGAGGCTCCTTTTTGTAGGTCACCCACTGCCCCTTTTCCTGGGTCTTCCAGCGCAGCTGATACCGGCTGTTCAATTCAAGCTCGTAGGTCCGCGCCGCCAGCACTTCGTCGACTGCATCGACAGCCCAGCTGCCCAACTCAGGCGAGTCAATAATCACGCCCGATTCTGTATTGATGTAAGCCGAACGCGGATCAAAATTGAAAGAACCCAGGAAGACCGTCTCGCGATCGACAATGAAAGTCTTGATATGCATAGTGTTGTTAGCGTCTTGTTCGTCGCTGACCCGAGACACACCACCGGCCGGGGCATCAGGCCTGACCTCGTAGAGCTTGACCCCTATCTCCAGCAATTTCTTTCGTACCGGAGCATAGCCGGAATGAACCAGCGGCTGATTGTTCGCGGCCAGAGAATTAGTAATGATCTTAACTTCAATGCCTCGCTCAACCAGTGTGCGCATCAGTTCCATACCGGGTTTACGCGGCACGAAATAGGGCGTCAGGATCATGATGGAGTCCTCTGCGGACAACACAGCCTCGCGCAGCGGCGTAACGATGGTCTGATCCGGATCCAGTGACTTGTTACGACCCTTTTCCGGCAAGTCATACACCAGCTCATAGGGTGCCCAGTCAAATTCCCTGGCACCGACTTTGTCCAGTTTCCAGAAGGAACCCAGCAAGGCCTGGGCATAGGGCGTCTTGTCCAGGGCTTTGCGCGACTCCTCAAACCGTGCGCGCAAATCCGCCATAATCTCTTGCGAGTTGTCGGGCACGTCGACGAGGGCAAGCATGGGCACAGCCAGGCGATCGTTCCAATACTCGTCGAACATTTGCGACAACTCGGAAACGATAGGGCCGTAACAGACAGCATCCAGATCACCGAAATTACCGCTCTTCCGGCCCGCAAAATACTCGGCAGCGATGTTGCGTCCGCCGATAATCGCCGCCGAATTGTCGACAATGAAAGTTTTGTTGTGCATGCGGCGATTCACACGGCGTGCCTCGGACAAGCCATTGAGCACACGGGAACCACCCCGGGCCACCGGATTGAAGATCCGGATCTCGACATGCGGATGCTCATCCAGCGCAGCCATGCCTTTGTCATAGCCTTTGGTGAACACATCATCGAGCAGCAGGCGCACGCGCACGCCACGATCGGCTGCTTTCAGGAGCGCTTCGATAAATACCACACCGATGGGGTCGTCTTTGATCAGGTAATACTGAACATCAATAGTCCGCTCGGCGTGGAAAGCGCCCAGTACGCGGGCAGCCAGAGCCTCTACCCCATCGGACTGCATGAGAAAAGCGGACTCGCCGGGGTGCTCGGCCACGCTGGGGGCCACACGTTTCGCCAGATAAGTATCCGCTGTGTCCCGATCGTAGGTGGACTCGGTTTTCGGGTAGTCAAAATTGACGGTCGCACAGCCGCCCAGGACAAGTAGGGCCAGAGCCACGCTGACGCGAAGACCTCCCTGAAGCTGGTAGCTAATCTCTTGTTTCATTAAAGGCAGGCTCTTCACGATCGGCGAATATTAACAAATCAGCCTGCTATCACTGTCGCTTCCAGACGGGTGGACACCCAATGCACTGGGGCGGGATGAGTGCGGCCGGCAGCAGACAAGCGCGCCGCTTCTTGCCGTCGGCTAGGCGCCAACCTTGGCCTGGCGTGCCTGCTGATAGGCCACCCGCAAAGCTTCCAGGTGCGCTTCCCGGGCCCGTCGCTGTGTTTCGTTTTCCTGCTTGTGCGCCTGCCTGGGCACCGCCTTGAGCTTGTCGCCGTAGGCGGCATGAACAACGTCCAGATCGTCGGACTGGGACACACCCAGCACCGCCCACCAGTCCGTCGACGCAGTTTCGGCTTCCCAGTAAGGCACGCGCTTGCGGGTCAGAAAACGCACGACGGAGAACACCAGTATCCCGCCAACAAACAATAAACCGATAATGATCAGCCAGGCATTAACACTCATCGTCGAATCTCACCCCTGCAGGCAGCAATGAAAAACACTTCTCCGCTGTACTCGGACTCAGGCCGGCTTGCGGAGCTTCCAGACGAAACGGTCGGTCTTGCCGCGAATGTCCTTGCCGAACACCATCGCGGACATATCATCGTCCGGATTACGCAGCATGCCGCCTTCGGCTTCCATGATGAATTCGGTCTGCTCCACCAGGGCTTTGAGGTCGGACTCCAGCATGCGATGCAGTTTCTTGTTGTCATTCTCAGGCGAACCGGAGTGGTCAATCAGGATCAGCACGCCACCGGGCTTCAGTGCGGCATACACCTGATTGAGCTGCCGGACACCTGCCTCTTCGCCGGAGCGGTCGACGGTGTCATGAAAGTTCAGGGCCGTCAGGGCAACGTCGACACTGTCTGCCGGTACCGTACCGTCTTCCAGGCCGGCGTCCTTGCGCTCGACGTTAGGCAGACGATCGCCTGCCAGGCGCTTGGTCAATGCCTTGTCCGGTGCGCCGTTCATGGCCTCAAGCAGCCAACGCGGATTCTCGGCATAGACCGTGCCGTCGGGACCCACGGCCACGGACAGCACTTCCGTGTACCAGCCACTGGCGGCCATCACGTCCATCACGGTCATGCCCGGAGCCACCTCGGCAAAGGCCAGAACTTCGGCCGGTTTTCGGGCCGCGTCGCGGGCAGTCTCCGCTTCAGCACGTCCGGCGGCCAGTGCAGCAGCCAGCTCGACGGCATTCCAGGCGGCGGGAGCCGGCGCCATCTCCGCGGGGGGCATGGCGGCCGAATCGGGAGCGGCTGCTGATTCCGGCGGCGCGGCGTTATCAGGTGCGCAGGCGGCCAGGGTCAGCAGGGCAAGGCCAGACAAAGCTTTATTGATTGGTTTCATCGGTTGTCTCCGTCGAACGGTAAGTTCAGGGTCCAAGTGAATGGGCCAGAGTTTAGCGCAGTCAGGAAAGTCGGCCCGGGTGGGCCCCTCAGCCG
>JBPCXH010000229.1:0-8085 GCA_051008735.1 Gammaproteobacteria bacterium
ACCAAGCCAACCATCGCTGCCCGGCAGCCGGCAGAGGTGACCCTGGAAGCCGGCAAGACTTATTTCTGGTGCAGTTGTGGCCTGTCTCAGAATCAGCCTTTCTGTGATGGGGCCCACGCCGGCACGCGCTTCAGCCCGGTCCGGTTCACGGCGCAAAACACCGATACCTATTACCTGTGTCAGTGCAAACTCACCGATGAGTCACCCCTGTGCGACGGTGCGCACAAGGTCTTCGGGCAGACCTGGGACGGGACTTAGCGCACCAGGGGCATGACATGCTCGCCGATGAGCTTCAGGCCATCCATGGGGTCGTCGAACAGTCGCAGGGACAGCTCTGTCAGGCCGCTGTCGGCGAACTGGCGAATACGTTCAAGTTCCGGTTCAAGCTGATCCAGGCCGCCGGCTGATGACAGCCCGGCAATCACCCGATTGATCAGATCCTCCGGCACCCCGTCGATCTGACCGGTGCGGGTCCAGTAGGCCTTGAGGATGTTGTCCCAGTTATCGCAAATGAGGTCCACTTCCGCGTCGTCGTGACAGAAGGGCCGGATCTCGTGCTTGTACTTGGCCGCAATGCAGCCTCGCCAGATCAGTTCCCGACGGGCTTCATACATGGCCGCCTCAGGGTCTTCCTTGATGTGCCAGGCCCAGAAATTGCCCAGCCGAAAATCTTCCGCTGGTTTTTCGCGTTTGGCGAGCCCTGCCTGCACGTTTTCCATGGCGCCGGGCATCATCTCTACCGTGAAGTCACTGAGTTGAATGCCGTCGGCCAGGCGTGCACCCATGCGAATCATTTGCGGACCGCTGCAGCAACCGTAAATCAGGGGTCCCGATGACTTGGCCCAATCGATCTTGAAGGGGCGAGTGATCTGAAAGATTTCCCCGTCGTAGGCGTAGTGCATTTTCCCGTTACGGGCCATCTCCAGCACTTCAATACATTCCTGCACGCCGCGTACCCGCCGCTCGGGATAGCGATTGCCTGCTTCCGGGTCCTTGAAGGGCCAGATGTCTGCCTCTTTATTGAGGCGCCAGCCGATGGCACCCAGTACACCGCCACCGCCGCTGATAGCCACCATGGCCCGACCGGGAGCCAGTTCGTTCAGGGTCAGGACCGCATTGGCCATTTTCAGCGGATGCATTTCCCAGGGGCTGACGGCCAGCGGCCCGAGGAGGATTTTGGAGGTTGCCGCGGCGGCGGGCGCCAGGGCCAGGAAGCCATCCCAGTTCTGGTGGTAGTTGGAGGACCACAGGGCGCGTACCCCCAGTCGCTCTGACTCCACCGCCAGTTCTTTCATCTGCTGCGGGCTGACGTCAGCCTCCAGGATGATATCGATATCCATGGCACGTGTTATCCAGGCTTCAGGGGGCGCGAATTATAGCCCGGTTGCCATTGACCCCGGCCGCCAGAATGGCCGAACATCACCGCCCCGCGTCGACAAGCGCGACCTCAATAACAAGGATCAGCCATGAAACTCTACGGCGCTCTCGCATCCCCCTACGTCACCCGTGTGATGATGTTTGCCGCGATTAAGGGCATTGATCTGCCCCTTGAGCCAACGCCCGGTGGTGGTTCTCCGCGTTCACCCGAGTACATGGCTTTTTCGCCCATTGCAAAAATCCCGAGCCTGGACGTAGATGGTCAGTGCATTGCCGAGTCGGAGGTCATCTGCGAGTACCTGGAAGATCTGGGCCAAGGTAAGTCTGGCTTACCGGGTAACCCCATGGACCGGGCCACGTCACGGCTGATTTCTCGCATAGTGGATCTGTACCTGGCACCTCATACCGGCACCTTCTTTCAACAAATGAACCCGGCCAAACGTGATGAGCAGGTACTGGCCAGCACGGCAGAAGCCATGGGCAAGGGCTTTGGCTACCTGGAGCACTACATGGGGTCGGGTCCGTTCTGTGTCGGCGACCAGCCCTCACTGGGCGATTGTTCGGCCGCGCCGTACGTCATGCTCATCAAGAAAGTTGTTTTTGCGAACTTTGATGTGCTGGCCGATCCGACCCAGGGTGAAGGGCGTCTGGCGACTTGGTGGCAGGCCATTGAAGCCGATCAGCACTGCAGTCACTGGGTCAATGAATACGCCACGGCCGTGGACAGTTTCATGCAGGTTATGGCCAAGCGCATTACCGGCCAGGCCTGATCTTCAGCTGAGCTGGTACCAACGCGCGCCTGATTCGTCGGCCTCTGCTCGAAGTTCACCGTTCGCCTCCAGGTAAGCCAGGTGGGCGATCGCTTCGCCGGCTGCCATGACTTCGTTGCCGCTGTTGATGGCCCCGCGGAACAGGGCGCCGAACAAGTCCACGGCCCGGCGGGGTTCGCTGCACAGGCGGCGAATTGCGTCCAGGCCTGCTTCGTGCTCGGTAATAATCTGGTTCAGGCGGGGTCTGAGGCCATGGAAGGGACGCCCGTGCGCTGGGAGTACCAGCACATCAGTCGGCATCCGGGTCGGCAATTCGCGGCAGGAGTGCAGCCAGTCCCCTAGGGGATTGGCGTGGGGTTCCGTGGGCCAGACGCTGACGTTGGATGAAATGGTTGGCAGGGCCTGATCGCCGGCAATCAGCACGTTCAGTTCTTCGCAATACAGGCAGGCATGTTCGGGTGAGTGGCCGCGACCAATGATTACCTGCCAGTGTCGGCCGCCGATTTCTAATTTATCCTGGTCTGCCAGCCGGGCGTAGCTGACGGGCAGGGGCGATATCAGTCGGCCGAAGCGGCCAAAGCGCTCGGCGTAATTGTCCAGTTGGCCGCTGTCAAAGCCGGCGCTGCGATAAAAATCCAGGGCTTCGGATGGCGGTGGTGCAACGTCAGCCGCCAGTACCCGGGCCGACAGGTACTCGCCGCGGGTCATGTGCAGTCGGGCGCCCGTGCGGGCTGTCAGCCAGCCGGCCAGGCCCACGTGGTCAGGGTGCAGATGAGTGACGATGACTCGGGTCACGGGGCGGTCGGCCAGAGGGCCGGCCAGAAGTTTCTTCCAGACGGCGCGGGTACTTGAGGCGTTGATGCCGGTATCGACCAGGCACCAGCCGTCGCCGTCATCCAGCACCCACAGATTGATGTGATTCAGAACGAATGGCAGCGGCATGCGCAGCCATTGCACGCCCGGCGCCACCTCAAAGGTGTCACCGTCGTCCGGTCGGGTGTCGAGTTGCTTTACCCGACTGTCATCTCTGGCGAGGGCCATGGGACGACAGTCTACCGGTGCCGAGCAGGTACCGGACGCTCGATTTGCTGTAAGAGCCCGGTACCGGCCGGCGTCAGGCAGCTTGCCTAGGCGCCTTGAGGCGTCAGGGCCCCCAGGTCATCACTCGCAGGTAATTCGTCGTCTTCGTTGGTGAACGCCGCCAGGGGCATCCAGTCAGGACGTACAGCCGGTACTTGCTCGCCTTCCAGGCGATCGAAGCAAGTGGCGCACAGACCCGTGTCGTAGACATGCAGCATTTGCGCCCAGCTTGGCGTTGTTCCGCAGCCTTCGCAATCACCCAGGTAGGGTTCTATGATTTCAGTTTCGAGTACGACGCGTTCTTCGGCGCTCAGGCTGTGAGTACCTTGTTGGAGTAAGGTGCGAGTAATTTTTTCGCAATTCTTGTTCAGGCTGCCTTCTTCAAGCAGTTCCTTGATAAATCCCAGTAATTCCGGATCCGAGTGATCCCTAGCCAATGAGCCCATCGCGCGTATCTCCCCTGAAATGTTATGTCAGCATTCAGTATCGTCGCGCGCGCGCGGAACTTTAGGAACGGCGTCACAGATTCCGATTGCCGTGGTTGTCGTGCTAGGGTCGGCCATCATGAGAACTGGCTCAGTCGATGCCGCTATGGCTTTTTCACCTGCCTGCGAGCGCAACAAGGAAGCCATTCTGGCCGCGTTAATCCGGGCCTTTGCTGACTGCCGCTGTATTCTGGAAATTGGCAGCGGGACCGGGCAACACGCTGTGTATTTTTCTCAAGCTCTTGCGCCCCTGCGCTGGTTGCCGAGTGATCGGGCGTCTGCCATGCCTGCCCTGGCAGCGCGAATTGCGGCGGAAGCCGGCACTAATTGCGCTCCCCCGGTTAACCTGGATGTGGCCACGCAGCCATGGCCCGTAGCGCCGGTGGACGGGGTATTCAGCGCCAATACTATGCATATCATGTCTTGGGTCCATGTGCGGTTGTTCTTTAGTGGTCTGGACCAGGTGCTTCAGCCGGGCGGGCGTTTGTGTCTCTACGGACCATTTCGCTATGCCGAAGAATTTACCTCGCCAAGTAATGCCAGCTTCGATGCCAGTCTGCGTAGTCGCGATCCGACCAGCGGTATTCGTGATTTCGAAGCGGTCGACGAACTGGCACGTGGCCTGGGCTTGCATCTGCAGTCTGACACGGCCATGCCTGCTAATAACCAGCTCATCATCTGGGAGCGACATGGCTGAGTCTTTGCCCGAGCTAAGCGTGATCGTTGCCTCCCGTGATCGCGCCGACTCCCTGGCCCGGTGTCTGGCCGCCTTGGATGAGTCGTGGGCGGCCACCCAGGTGGCCTGGGAGGTGATTGTGGTGGACAACGGTTCCATGGATGCTACTCCCGATGTGGCGCAAGATTTTGCCCGGCGAGCCGCTTATCCGGTGATGCTGTTGCAGGAGTCTCGGCCCGGTGTATCCCCCGCCCGAAATTTGGGTGCAGCAGCGGCGCGTAGCGACTGGTTGGCTTTTACCGACGATGATTGTCTGGTTGATCCGCAATGGCCCGCGGCGCTGCTGGCGGTCATCGCGCACCAGCCCAGTCTCGGTGTCATCGGTGGTCGTGTGGACCTGGCCGATTCTCTTGATCTGCCCGCGTCCATTCGACCATTTTCCGATGCCATGGATATCACGGATATAGATGTCCTGACCGCCCGCATGATTGGTTGCAACTTTGCTATTCGCAGCGACGAGTTCCGGGCTATCGGTGGTTTTGATCCGCGCTTGGGCTGTGGCACCCCGGCGCTATCTTCGGAAGATTTTGATCTGTTTTATCGAGCCCTGCGCCACATGGTCGCCATTCGATATGAACCGTCCGTACGTTTGCGACACGCCCATGGGCGTCGCGGCGAGGCCCAGGCCCGGGAGTTGGCTAAGGCCTATACACACGGCCGCGGCGCCTTCCTGGCCAAGCATATTCTGCGTGGCGATGGTCTTATGTTGAGGCGATTCCGCTGGGAGCTGTCCATGTCGGGTGATGGCCGGATGCGCTTACTGCAGGGCTTTTTCGGTCGGCTGCTCGGGCGTTAGCCACCCGCCGGTTCAGGTCGTTGTACGCCGCTCTGCAACCCGTTATTCTATCTATTAACAAATTAAAATAAGCCTAGGAGCAGTAAGGGTTTTCTGCCATGGCCGACACCGAAATTAAACTCCTTTTTCTTGGTCTTTGTTCCGGCGACCCCGAGTTGATCAGGCACTGGTGTGCCAATGGTCAATTGCCTCATTTGAGGGGCTTTCTTGGCGAAAGCCTGGTTGGCGAGGCGCAGGCACTGCCCGGTTGTTATGTGGGTGCTCACTGGCCTTCTTTTATCAGTGGCAGTCATCCGGGCCATCATGGTATCCACTCCTGGGAGCAACTGCGGCCCGGAAGCTACGAGACCTATCGCTGCGAAGCTGCGACCTATTCCCAACGTCCGCCGTTCTGGGATGCACTGAGCATGGCAGGGAAACGCCTGTGTATGCTGGATATTCCGCATAGCCGTATAAGTGAGGATATAAATGGTTTGCAGACAGTGGAGTGGGGTGCTCACGATGCTGCCTATGGTTTTCAGACATCTACACCCGAACTGAAGGCAGAGATTCTTGAGCGTTTTGGCCGTCATCCGGTCAGCGGTGAAAGTGATGCAGACCGTGATGCGCAGGCCTTGCTTGAGTTTCGTGATGAATTACTGGACGGAATCAGACGCAAAACGCAACTCACGCTCCATTATCTAAAGCAGGAGCCGTGGGACTTGTTTGCCCAGGTTTTCACGGAGGCGCATTGTGCGGGCCATTTGTTCTGGCACACCCACGACATCGAACATCCCCGGCATGCTGAAGTGGCTGGCATTTGCAGTGATCTACTGCTGACGGTTTATCAGGCCATCGATGAGGCTCTGGGGGAGATACTGGAGGCAGTGAGTGCAGATACCACCGTGATACTGCTGGCCAATCATGGCATTGGGCCTAAATATGGCGCCCAGCATTTATTAGAGCCTATTCTGCTGGGTCTGGATGTGTCTGCGCAGCGCATTCAAGTTCCCCGTCCTCCTGGCTTGCGTGATCGTCTGGACCCGATCCTTACCGGCGCCTGGCAAAACCTGCCGGCGCCACTGAAGATGCTTTTGCAGCCTTTGCGTCGCAGAACCGTCGACTGGGTGACTGGTGACCGTCGGCCGCAATCGCTTATTGATCGAGCGGCGAGCCTGTGTTTCCCGGTTCAAAACAATAGCGCCAGCGGCGCAATTCGCGTCAACCTGATGGGCCGGGAGCCTGCGGGTCGAGTGCAGCCGGGTGCGGAATACGAGGCGCTGCTGGACCGACTGACAAACGAATTCTTGGCTCTGCGCAATGAAGAGACAGGCATGGCCATTGTGGATAGGGTTTACCGCGCCGACGAGCATTATCCCGGCGAGGCACGTTCGCAGCTGCCAGATCTGTTCATCGAGTGGGCGGCGACTGCGCCGGTCGCTGCGGTCAGTTCGCCGACCCTGGCCCCGGTAACCGGGCAATACGATTACTGCCGAACCGGCGATCATCGCCCCGGTGGCATGTATGCGGCCCGGGCGCCTTATCTTCGCGCTGGTGACGTCGGCCCCATTGTGACCTGCCTGGATTTCGCGCCCACCATTAGCGACTTCCTCGGTATGCCAGTGCAGGGATTGGATGGCCGGACTATTGACGAGCTCCTGCCTGCCAAAGCTCAAGCAGTAGCCGTTTAGTTGTCTTGGTCTGGCTGGGAACCGCAGTGCGAACTCCTATTATAGGTCTGGGCACCAACGCCTGGAATGAGCAATGGCAAACCCGCCAGCACGTGATGGCCGGATTGTCCGCGCGTGGCTGGCCTGCTTGCTACTCAACCGGATCGTTTAATGTCTGGGATGCTGGTCAGACTAACTGGCGAAACACTGGCTGGCTAAGCAGGCATGATGATCGAGACGGCGTTAGGGTCTACAAGCCCGGTCGCTGGCAGATGCGGTGGCCGCGCGTGGCGCACTGGGATCGTTTTATTCTGCGACGACATGCATCGGGCCTGAGGAAGTTGGCTGGACTTCGTGGCCCGGTGCCCCTGGTTTACGTTTTTCATCCTTTGTTTTGGCCCCTGGTCGATGCTTTGGAACCGGAGCGTGTAGTTTATCACTGTGATGACAATTTCAGGCTAATGGGTTCGTGGAGTGACGAACTTGCTGAAATGGAAAAAAGCCTGATAGCAAGAGCCGACCTGATTCTGGCCAGTTCATCACGTATGGCTGCAGCCCTGCCGGGCAATCCATCAGTGCATTTGTTACCCAACGGTGCCGATGCAGCCGCTTTTGCCAGTTTCAGTCAGTGTCCGTCAGATCTTGCGGGCATTCCTGGTCCTCGCATCGGCTATATCGGTGGACTCAATGACAAGGTCGATTTTCAGCTGGTAGCCGATCTGGCAACGCGACGCCCTGAGTGGCAATGGATTTTCATCGGGCAGAGAGTGACCGAAGGAAACTTATCGGCGGAAACGCGCGAGGGGCTGGCGCGATGCGACAGCTTTGCTAACGTTCATTTTTTAGGCCCTCGTGCCTACCGCGATTTGCCTGACTATGTGGGCCACATGGACGTGAATACCCTGTGCTACCGGTCCACCGAAGGGGGCTGGTGGACGGATGTCTATCCGCTGAAGCTGCATGAGTATTTGGCTACCGGTCGCCCTGTGGTTGGCGCTGATATTGAAGTGAACCGAGAGTTTGAAAAAGTTGTGGCCATTGCAGGCAGCACTGATCAGTGGGTCAAAGCCCTGGAACAGGCTCTGGTTGGCGGCGTCGGCACGCCAGCCGAGCGACGCCAGGTAGCAGCTGAAAACAGTTGGGACAACCGGCTGGATCAATTGGAAAGCTGGCTATTTGAAATAACCGGCTC
>JBPCXH010000230.1:0-2784 GCA_051008735.1 Gammaproteobacteria bacterium
ATCTGGGGCAGGATGCGTTGGAAAGCGATATACAGTTCTGTCATCAGGGCCGCCGGTGCTGGTTACAATAGTTAAGCGGTGGCAATGATGCCGTCGGTAGCGAGCGAAATACACAGCATGCAAGCAGAAGGCCCGGCGCCGGTCTCCGTTGCCGACAGCATCCGCCATCGGGCTGACCAGCTGGAGCAGGCCGGCGTGTATTTCGGCCATGGCACCGACAATGCGTGGGATGAGGCCGCCGTGCTGGTATTGCACGCCGCCGGCCTGGATCACGATGCGCCCGGCGCCGGGGATGTCCGGCTAACTCAGGCGCAGCTTGCGCAAATCCAGGGCTATTTTCAGCGTCGCATTGACGAGCGCGAGCCAGCGGCTTACATCACCGGGGAGGCCTGGTTCGCCGGCCTGCGCTTGCGTGTCGACCCGCGTGTGCTGATTCCTCGCTCCCCTTTCGCCGAACTCATTCTGAACGACTTCATGCCCTGGCGGCCAGTCGGCCCGGTGCGCCGTATTCTGGAGATCGGCACCGGCAGCGGCTGTATCGCCATTGCCGCAGCCCTGCAGTGGCCGGAAAGCCAGGTCGTGGCCACAGACATTTCCGCCGCGGCGCTGGACGTGGCGCGGGAAAACCGCGCTGCTCATGGCCTGGAAGGACGGCTGACGCTGGTGCAGGCGGATCTGCTGGACGGAATTAGCGGCCATTACGATCTGATCATCACCAATCCGCCCTACGTGCCGGCCGCCCAGGTGCAGGACTTGCCGGCGGAGTATTTGCACGAACCCGGACTGGGCCTGGCCAGCGGCCCTGACGGTCTGGCATCGGCTCGGCGGATACTGCAAGATGCGCCAGCGCTGCTGGCGCCGGGTGGCTTGCTGGCTCTGGAGGTCGGGGTCGGCTGGCCAGCGCTGGAAGCCGCGTTCCCGCAGTTGCCTTTTCTCTGGCCGGAATTCGAAGCGGGCGGGGAGGGCATCGCCTTATTGACGGCTACCGATCTCGCGGCCGCGCAATAGTGTAAAATTAACTTTAGCTATATACCTTAAGTAACTATTTTTTAAAGATATGTCTGGCAATAGTATTGGCAAGCTGTTCACGGTCACGACCTTTGGCGAAAGCCATGGCCCGGCCCTGGGGTGCATCATTGATGGCTGCCCCCCCGGTCTTGCCCTGAGCGAAGCCGACCTGCAGCCCGACCTGGACCGCCGCCGTCCCGGGCAGTCCCGGCACACCACCCAGCGCCGGGAGCCTGATCAGGTGCGCATCCTGTCCGGCGTTTTCGAAGGCGTCACCACCGGCACGCCGATCGGCATGCTGGTGGAAAATCAGGATCAACGATCGCGGGACTACAGCAAGATCAAGAATCTGTTCAGGCCCGGGCATGCCGACTACACCTACCAGCAGAAATATGGCCATCGCGACTATCGCGGCGGCGGCCGGTCTTCGGCTCGGGAAACCGTCATGCGCGTGGCCGCCGGTGCCCTGGCCCGCAAATACCTGCGGGTCCAGGCGGGCATTGAAATACAGGGCTGGCTGAGGGCCCTGGGGCCGATTGTCCTGGATTGCCCGGATCTTGCTGCCGTCTACACCAATCCCTTCTTTTGTGCTGAGCCGGAGCGGATTGCTGAGCTTGAGGCCTATATGGATGCGCTGCGCAAAGAAGGCGACTCCATAGGGGCCCGTATCAATTTGAAAGCGACGGGGATGCCCGTTGGTCTGGGCGAGCCTGTTTTCGATCGCCTGGAGGCGGACATCGGCCATGCCATGCTCAGCATCGGGGCGGTGAAGGCCGTAGAAATCGGCGCCGGCTTTGGGGCAGTGGCTGAGAAAGGGACCGTGCACCGGGATGAGATCAGTCCCGAGGGTTTTCGTTCTAACTCGGCCGGGGGCACCTTGGGCGGCATTTCCTCCGGTCAGGACCTCCTTGTCAGTATCGGGCTCAAGCCCACCTCGAGTCTGCGCCTGCCGGCCGCTACCATTGATAGTGACGGGCAGGCGGCCGAGATATCGACCACGGGCCGTCACGACCCCTGCGTGGGTTTGCGGGCAACGCCCATTGCCGAGGCGATGCTGGCCATCGTGCTGATGGATCACTGGCTGCGTCATCGGGCTCAGAACGAGGGCATCAAGTCGGCCACCCCAGTGGTGCCGGCGAGCATTCCCGAAGAATAGAAATTACCTGAATAAAATAGTTTAAATTACTGTTTTATATAAAATTATGGAAACAAAGTATAACATAGCTGTGGTCGGGGCCACGGGCCTGGTGGGTGAGACCCTGCTGGAAATTCTGGCGGAGCGGCAGTTTCCCGTGGGCGATATTCATGCCCTGGCCAGCGAGCGATCTGCAGGGAAGCGGGTGCCCTTCGGCGATCGCCAGCTCAAGGTCGCTAACCTCGAAGAGTTTGACTTTGCCGGCGTGCACATCGGCTTGTTTTCCGCCGGTGGCAGCGTCTCTGAAGAGTATGCGCCCCTGGCAGCCGCCGCCGGTTGCGTGGTGGTGGACAACACCTCGCATTTTCGCAATGAGCCGGATATTCCGCTGATCGTGCCCGAGGTGAACCCCGAGGACATTGCGGGTTACCCGCCCCGAAATATCATTGCCAACCCCAACTGTTCGACCATCCAATTGGTTGTGGCCCTCAAGCCGATTCATGATGCGGTTGGTATTGAACGGATCAATGTGGCGACCTATCAGTCGGTTTCCGGCGCCGGCCGCAGTGCCATGGAAGCTTTGGCCGGCCAGACGGCCGGGTTAATGAACGGCCAGGGCCTGGAACTTGAGGGTAATGAGA
>JBPCXH010000231.1:0-6630 GCA_051008735.1 Gammaproteobacteria bacterium
ACATCTTCTGTCTCCGCTGACACGGGCACAACGCCAACGCTGGCACCCAACTGGAAATTGCGACCATCCCAACTGAAACGATGCTCTCTAATAGCCTCGCGCAGTTTGTCGGCCGTGCTCATGGCCTCATCCAGGCTGCAACTTTCCAGTAGCAAACCAAACTCGTCGCCACCCAGGCGCGCCAAGGTATCGCGCCAGCGGATTTTCCCCTTGAGCAAGGCGCCCAACTGGCTAAGCAGTGCATCACCGGCATTGTGCCCGCAGGAATCATTGACGATCTTGAATTGATCCAGGTCGATATAGCACAGAGCGTAGGATGTTTCCTTGGCCTTGGCACTTTTAAGCGCCCGCTCCAGGCGGCTCTCGAATTCCCGTCGATTAACCAGCCCCGTCAGGATATCGTGACTGGCGTGATAACTCAGCTTGCGATTGAGTTCACGCGCTTCACTGACGTCATGGAATACCAGGACACCGCCGGTGACCTCACCTTTGTCATCACGAATCGGTGAGGCCGTATTCTCAATATATATTTCGTTGCCATCGCGCCGAATCAGTAAAGTGGGCCGCACAGATTTAATGGAACGATTGCGTCGGATGGACACTGCCAGTGGATTTTCCAGCGGTTCGCAGGTCTCTTCGTGAAAACCCCGGAATATTTCATCGATGGGCCGACCGGTTGCATCGTCGACACGCCACCCTGTCAGTTCCTCGGCGACGGGGTTCAGGTATTCAACATTACATTCTTCGTCGGTGGTGACCACCCCGTCACCAATGGACTGCAAAGTGATCTGGGCACTTTCCTTTTCCCGGAACAGCGCTTCTTCATAGATCTTCTGCTCCGTGATATCCGTTTCAACACCTATCAGGCGCCGCAAACGACCCCGTTCATCCATCAGGCCCTTGGCACGGCAGAGCACCCATCGCCATTCGCCATCACGGCGGCACATGCGATGCACGCTTTCAAAAATTTCCCGCTTGCCAGCCAGGTGCTCGCGCAACTTGGCCTGCACTTTGGCCAGATCATCGGGGTGCACCAGGCGCCGCCAGTCAGGCGGCGTTTCTGCCAGAGTTTCATCGGTGTAGCCCATGATGGCTTTCCAGCGGGGTGAAAAGCGCATCACGTTGTTAAGGGCATCGAAATCCCAGGTACCGTCGTTAGCCGTCCGGATCATGACCGCTTCACGCTCTTCAAGCATTCGCAGACTTCGATCATCACGTAACTGGGCCAGGCCGGCCGCGAAGCTTGAGCCGAGCAATTTCAGTAACAACTGGTGATCTGCGCTCCAGGCAGGCTGTGGCTGACCGTAACAAAAAGCGAGAAAACCGGCCGGCCGGCCGCGCACGTGAAAGCCAATGGTGAGCATGGAACTGATACGCAGACCAGCAAGGCGGGCCCCATCAACTTCCTGCTCGGGCGAGGGCTGCGCGCTGTCCAGGATACCCCGCAGGCGCAGATGCTCCAGGCCGTCCTGAAACCACGGTAAATCAGCCATGAGACAGGACTGCAATACTTCAGGATTACACTGGGCGAAAGTGGCCCGCGCGGTGAGCACGCGTTCGAAGCTTTCACCGCTGGGATCAAGCAAGGCGATACATACAGCATCGCAGCCAATCGATTCACGCAGGGATTCCAGGCTGCGACGGACTAGGTCCTCGGTGTCTTCATCGGGCAGATTCTGCCAATCAACGGCTAATTTGGTGTACAGCACATCAAGGCCACCGGCGGTTCGCCCGCCCAGCGACTGATGCAACCCTGTCAGGGTCGAACTGTGATCCACACTGGCCTCCGATTAACCCGGCTCCCGTTAGCCGGGCTTTGGCCTTCTACACGTGATACAGAAGGCCTCACACACACGCCATTATTCTGACATGGATTCGCGCGAATACAAGCTAAGTTTCTGTAATTACGGCGAATAACCAGATATTCGCAGGGTCAGGACTTGTAGCGCTCCGCCCGACTCAACAGGACATCGGTGCCGATCAAATCATTGATCTGATTAAAATCGTTCATGCGATCGCGCAGGCTGTCCGTGGTGCCATCGCGCTTGAGAACGTCCAGATACTCCGCCCCGGCACGGCTGAGCACACGAACCATCGCACCGGGAAATATCACAATCCTGAACCCCAGCTCGCCTAATTCTGCCGCCGGCAGCACAGGCGTCTTGCCCCCCTCGACCATATTGGCAAGCAGTGGAATCCGGTCACCCAGGGCAGCACCGATCTGCTCCAACTCGTCTCGATTGCCCGGCGACTCAACAAACAGAATTTGTGCGCCGGCTTCCCGGTAGGCCTCGGCTCGCTCCAGAGCGGCCTCCAGCCCCTCCACGGCAACGGCATCGGTACGGGCAATAATCAGGGTGTCTTCACTGCGCCGGGCATCCAGCGCAGCGCGAATCTTGCCGCACATTTCAGCGGCGGGGATCAGACTTTTACCTTCCAGATGACCGCAACGCTTGGGAATTTGCTGGTCTTCCAGTTGAATGGCTGACGCCCCCCGGTTCTCGAACAGTTGCACGGTACGTTGCACATTCAAGGCATTACCGAAGCCGTTATCACCGTCCACAATCAAGGGCAGTGACACGCGGTCGCGAATACAGCCGATGGTCTCGGCCACTTCCGTCAGGGTGGTCAGACCCAGGTCCGGTCGGCCCAGGCGAGTAAAGGCAATACTTGCGCCACTGAGATAAGCGCAGGAAAAACCCGCCTGCTCAATCAGCAAGGCGGTCAGCGCGTCGTAACAACCCGGCGCGATGATGGGCTGGGAACTGGCCATGGCGTGGGCCAGTTGTCGTGCAGCTTTATTTTCCATTCCCGGCCTCCTCAGCCAGTCGCGTCTTCAAATAGGGCATTAATCCGCCGGCAGCGACCAGGCTCAACAGGTGCGGCGGCAAGGCCTCTGCCTGCGCGGCACGGCCGGCGCGCACATTGTTTAACTCACCTGTTGCCGCATCGATGTGCAAGTGATCGCCGGCCAGGATTTCCATGTCGGCCGGCAACAGCAGTGCCGGAATGCCAAAGTTGAGGGCATTGCGGTAAAAAATCCGGCCGAATGAGCGCGCCAGCACAGCGCCAACACCCAGGTGCTGCAAGGCCATGGCAGCCTGTTCCCGCGCCGAACCCATACCGAAGTTCAAACCGCCCACCACCACATCGCCGGGTTGCACCGCGCCAGCGAAGGTCGGATCCAGCGTTTCCATGCAGTGCCGCGCCATTTCATCCATTGGGGATTTAAAATACAGACCAGGCGCCATCGCGTCCGTATTGACGTTGTCCCCGAAGACCCAGGCTCGACCGCTGATCACCAGGCTCATGCCAGCATCTCGCGGGGATCCGTAATGCGCCCGGCGACGGCCGACGCCGCTACAGTGTAAGGCGAGCCCAGATAAACCTCAGCCGAATTGGCGCCCATACGGCCCTGGAAATTCCGATTGGTGGACGAAATACAAACCTCGTTCTCAGCCAGAATGCCGGCTCCAAGAGCTGCACAGGCACCGCAGCCCGTAGGCAATAAATAAGCGCCGGCCGCGCTAATAATTTCCAGCGTGCCGTCAGCAGCGGCATCCCGGTACGCGCGCTGAGAGGCAGGCGCAACGAGCAGACGCGTATCGGCGGCGACACGCCGGCCCCGCAGGACCTGCGCGACCATGTGCAGATCTTCCAGCTTGGCGCCCACACAGGCCCCGATATACGCCTGGTTAATGGCCGTGCCGGCATGGGTTGAGACCGGGCCGGAGTTGGCGGGTGAATGAGGCGCTGCCACCTGGGGCTCCAGATCGGCCGCTGCAAACTGATGAACCGCGGCGTACTCAGCATCCGCATCACTGCACCAGTCAAGAGCGTTCTCCGCCGGTTGTCGCCCGGCGGCTCGCAACGCGACCAGAGTCTGATCGTCTGCCGCCACCACGCCGGTTTCCGCACCCAGTTCTGCCGCCATATTGCACAGCACGCCGCGCTCGGCCATGGACATGCCCGTGATGCTGTCGCCGCCAAATTCCATAACACGGCCGGCATTGTCAGTACCCACGTCCCGGCATAACTTGAGCATGATGTCCTTGGCTGAGGTCGCCGGACCAAATGCACCGCTCCAGTCAATACGGACCGTCTGCGGCATCTGAATCCAGATCTCGCCCGTCACGGCAACACCCGTCATTTCAATGGCACCAAAGCCCATCATCAGACAGCCGAATGCACCGCCCATACTGGAATGGGAATCGCCGCCGACGGCAAACATGCCCGGCTCCAGCAAACCCTGCTCGGCCAGCAGCACGTGCCCGATGCCCTGCATATCAAAAAAACGTTGCACGCCGAATTCCCGGGCAAAGTCACGCGTCAGGCGCAGAATTTCAGCGGACTGCGCGTCAACGGCAGGCGTGAAATGATCGGTTACCAGGACCACCTTGTCCGGGTCCCAGACACCCGCCCCCAGCTCTTTGAGCCGCGGCCAGATGCGCCGGGGCCCGCCCGAGTCCAGTAACAGGCAAAGATCAACCTCGCAGGTGACAATTTCGCCGGGTGCCGGGGCTGACTGGCCCGATGCGCGGGCCAGGATTTTTTGAGTCAGGGTTTGTGCCATGGAGCTGAGGATAACCGGCTTCGGGAGCAAGCTGCCGAGCAGCAGGGCCAGCCAACTGCGCGCAGCCCCAGTGGCCGACGATCAGGGGCCGGACCCGGCGGGTCCGACCCCGGTATTCGTTCTAGCGCAGCGCGTCCTTCAGTTTCTCACCAATGGCAGCAACAGCCTCCGGATCAGCCTGGCTGACTGGCGCGTAGTCCGTGAAACGTTCGGGAATCTTGACCGTGGCATCGATACCCAGCTGCGAGCTGGTCATGGGAAAGCCCTGGGGACCCTTGGCAGCTGAGGGATCCAGAATCATGGCCTGGCCCGAGCGATTCATGATGCTATCTTCATAAGGCTGCACCCGACTACCAATGGCGAACTCCACCGCCTGCAGGTCGTAGGGATCGATGTCCGGCCCGACCACGATGACAATTTTCGCCGTGCGGCCCCAGCGACCGGCAGCGCCCCAGACGGCATGCAGTACAAACTTGCCGAACTCAGGATGCGGTTTCTGCGCACCGTCTACTTTTAGCTGCACGATATAGGTCATGTTAGGCGTGACCACAACGTCGTTGACCTCAGGAATCTTGCGCTGCAGGTCACTTAGCACCTCGCCTTCCACGGGCATCAAGCCAAGATAGTTATGATCAAACGGCGGCATCATCTCGATGGTGGAGTACCACAGAGGATCCTTACGATGGGTAATTCGTTTGACGTCAAACACCGGGAAAATCTGCAGCTTGTCGTAGTACCCGATTGAGTTTGAGTGCCAGCCGATAGTCACATCGTCTGCGTCGGGCTGGAACACGCCTTCAATAACCCACTCTGCCGTGGCCGGCACCTCCAGATCCACGGTGTCACACTTGACGACTTCCACCGGCTCGCCCCGCAGACCGCCGGCAAAGGCCAGCTCATCGCTGCCAAACGGGGTCCCTGTACAGGCAGCCAGGTGCACGGCGGGATCACACAGCTTGGCGACTGCAACCTCCAGCGGCTTACCCATGGCCTTGGCCTTGGCCAGGTGAATACCAATGTGATTCATGGGCGGGTTCCAGAAAGCAAAGATCGACAGCTGCTGCTTCTGCTGACGCTCCGTATAAGAGCCCCCGGTGGGATGACGACATTCCCAGAGCTGCGTGAGTCGATACCAGCCTACATTGCGCGCACCCGTCTCCGGGTCTTTGGTCACCACGATGGCGCCGCAGATATAAGAGGAGCCTTCCTGCCCGATCCAGTTATGCGGCAGCTGCTTGTCCAGGGAGATGTCTTTTTCCTCGATAACGACCTGCTTGCAGGGTGCGTCCTTGGCATCGACCTGGACCGGTGCCAGCCACTTGGACTGATCAGCCAGCACGTCGGCATGTTTGAGCTTGGCAGCCAGCGGGTCGCGCTCACCCAGAATCATCGCGGTGCGCTCACGGGTGCCGAAGGGGTTGTAGACGACGGGAATCCCCGGGGTGTTGTACCCCTCCAGGTTATTCAGCACGACACCCGGGCCATTCGTCTCGTGCAGATAGCGCATCAGCGACTGCAGTTCGTTTTTCTCATACTCGCAGCTGATCGGCGTATCCACCTGCTTCAGCTGGCCATCTTCCTCCAGCAGTGACAGATACTCGCGCATGTCCTTGAAAGCCATCGGCTTAACTCCCCTTCGCGTTAATTCTTGTACGTGATTCCGCGGGCCGATGACCCGGGCGCGTTTACAGTAGCACTTCTGCGGCGGCGGCGGCAGCCTTGGGCCGGCAGCCCCGATCCCGCGCCGGACGGGCTTGTCTGCTAAGATTCGCGACCTTTCGGCGAGGGCCCCGCAGCTCTCGCGCAGGCAAACTCAGGAGTAGAAGCATGAGCGAGAGGAAAGTCGCCATTGTCACGGGCTCAGCCACCGGCGTTGGTGCCTCGGCGGCAATTCTGTTGGCCGAAAAGGGCTGCAATGTGGTGATCAATTACACCCGCAGCAAAAATGAGGCCGAGGAAACCGCCGCCGAATGCCGCAGCAAAGGCGCTGAGGCGATCTGCGTGCAGGCCGACGTATCCGACGATGCCGCCTGCCGGGCCATGGCGCAGGCAGCCGT
>JBPCXH010000232.1:0-14924 GCA_051008735.1 Gammaproteobacteria bacterium
GGCCTTCGGCTGGATTCGCTGAAGCTGGTGGTGGATTGTTCCCACGGTGCGGGCTACAAAGTTGCGCCCCGGGTACTGACCGAATTGGGCGCCGAAATTATCCCCATCGGGTGCTCCCCGAATGGCAAGAATATTAATGATGGTTGTGGTTCAACCAGCCCTGAGCTCCTGATGCTGACGGTTCAGGGTGTGCGGGCTGATCTGGGGGTCGCGTTCGACGGGGACGGAGACCGCTTACTGATGGTGGATCAGCAGGGCAATTTGGTCGATGGCGACCAGTTGCTCTATCTGTTGGCCGCCGCTCGCCACCGTGCCAATTCGCTCAAGGGGCCTGTGGTCGGCACCTTAATGAGCAATCTGGGTCTTGAGCGTGCCTTGGGCGAGTTGGGTGTTGCCTTTCGCCGGGCCCCGGTGGGCGACCGCTACGTCATCGAAATGCTGAGGGCAGCGGGCGGAGAGTTGGGCGGCGAAACCTCCGGTCACTTGCTGTGTCTGGACAAGACCACCACAGGTGATGGCCTGGTTGCGGCCCTGCAGGTACTCAGTGTTATAGCCCAGGGCGATAGCACTCTGGCTGAACTGGTCAAGCCCATGCCGAAATTCCCCCAGACCCTGATCAATATTCGCACCTCGCAGCGGGTTGATGTGAAGTCGTCAGAGCCCATTCAGGCCGCGGTGGCCGATGCCGAAAAGCATTTGGCTGACCGAGGCCGCATCCTGGTTCGGGCCTCCGGCACCGAGCCCTTACTCAGAATCATGGTCGAGGGCGAGGATGAGACCGAGGTCAATTCCGTTGCCCGCTCACTGGCAGACGGTATTCAGGCCTTGACGGCTGCCTGATCAGCGGCGTTGATTTCGCCCCGGCGGCCCGCTAACCTTCGCGCTCCCCGCGACCGCGGGGTCCGTCCGAGCCGAGAATTGGCCGGACTGTAGTAGCCCTGTCTGGATTATTCATGCGTAGACCACTTGTTGCGGGTAACTGGAAGCTCAATGGCAGCCGCGCCAGCAATCGCCCGTTGCTCGAAGGGTTAACGGAAGCTTTGGCCGGTTTGAGTGCGCAGGTTATGGCCTGCCCGCCCCATGTCTACCTGGCCGAGGCAGTAGCAATGGCTGCCGATTCGGACCTGCTTATTGGCGCTCAGGATGTTGCCGAACAAGCCAGTGGTGCCTATACCGGCGAGGTTTCTGCCGCCATGCTGCGTGATGTGGGGTGTACTCATGTCATTGTGGGCCATTCGGAGCGACGGACGCTGTTCGGCGATACCGATCAGCGGGTTGCCGCCAAGTTCAGCGCGGCCAGGGCCGCTGGGCTGGTGCCGATTCTGTGTGTGGGTGAAAGCCTGGCCGAGCGCGAAGCCGGCACCACCGAAGCGGTGGTGGCCCGCCAGGTCGCTGCGGTGCTGGATTCGGCCGGGCCCGAGGCGATAGATGGCGCAATTGTGGCCTACGAGCCCGTCTGGGCCATTGGAACCGGACGCACGGCAAGCCCGGAGCAGGCGCAGGCTGTGCACGCGGGTATTCGGAACCAGCTCGCTGCCGCCGATGCTAGAATTGGCGCTGAAACAAGAATTCTCTATGGCGGCAGCGTGAAAGGCGCGAATGCGGCCGAACTCTTTGCAATGCAGGATATTGATGGCGGCCTGATCGGCGGTGCGTCTCTGGACGTTCAGGACTTTTTGACGATCTGTCAGGCTGCTTCAGGAAGGGATTCATGACGACAATACATAGTCTATTGCTGGTGGGACACGTGGTGGTCTCCCTGGCAATTATCGGTTTGGTGCTGCTGCAGAAAGGCAAAGGCGCCGACGCAGGGGCGGCTTTTGGCTCCGGCGCTTCTGGCACCGTTTTTGGTGCCAAGGGTTCAGCTAATTTTCTGTCACGGTCTACAGCCGTGATGGCCACGCTTTTTTTCGTCAGCAGTCTCTCGCTGGCTTATATCGGCGCTCAGCGCCCGGTCACCCGCAGTCTGCTGGATCAGCCCCAGATCCAGGAATCCGAACTGCTGCCGGTTGCACCGGAGCAAGCGGAGGACCCGGCGGGAATGCCTGCTTTGCCTGAGATGCCTGCCGCGGAAGGAGCCGAGGCGCCCGCTCCGTAGTTTCTTTGCTCACTTAGCCGATGTGGTGGAATTGGTAGACACGCTATCTTGAGGGGGTAGTGGCGTAAGCCGTGCCGGTTCGAGTCCGGCCATCGGCACCAATTTAAGGGCCCCATAGGGCCCTTAAATTTATACCGACGGGAACATCCGGCAGGGGCTTGCCGGGCTGCCGGCCTGCTGAGCCTGTTGGCGCTTTGGTGGTCCGAGGCTGGCCATCGACACTAATTCAAGGGCCCTCCCAGCCCTTAAATACAAGTAATTGGATATATCGGCCTGGGCCTGCTGGCCCGCCTGTCTGGCTGGGGGGGGTAGAAGGGACCTTCGAGACCGGCCATCTGTGCCCTGCCTGTGCTTCCGCCCGGCCTCACTCCGCCCAGGGTTTGGTCGGTCGCTGTGCAAGCCGGGCCGGCCAGTCTCTGATCATCAATTGTCGTTTTGTCTGTCCCTTGTGCGTTGTTAGAATAGACGATCGGGCGTGAGGACTGATTGTTGCTTCAGACGTATCTGCCAGTTCTGGTTTTTCTTGGTATTGCACTGGCGATCGGCTTGGCCTTGCTCGGGATTGGTCTGTTCCTGGGGCGGAGCGATACTGATAGCGAGAAGCTTTCTCCTTATGAATGCGGTTTCGAGCCCTTTGCAGAAAGCCGGATGAAGTTCGATGTTCGCTACTACCTGGTTGCGATTCTGTTCATCATTTTTGATCTGGAAATTGCATTTTTGTTTCCGTGGGCGGTGTCCCTGGATCAGATTGGCCTGACGGGTCTGATCGCGATGGCAATTTTCCTGATGGTATTGGTGGTGGGCTTTATCTATGAGTGGAAAAAGGGAGCGCTCGAGTGGGATTGAGTGACAACTCGACAATTGCTCGCCAGGATGTGGCGGGTGCCTGGCCCCTGGGTGACCCTGAAACCTTCCAGCAACGTGGCTTTGTCGTGACTCAGCTGGACTCCCTGATCAACTGGGCGCAGACCGGGTCACTCTGGCCGATGACATTTGGCCTGGCCTGCTGCGCGGTGGAAATGATGCAGGCCGGCGCGGCTCGCTATGACCTGGATCGATTCGGTGTGATCTTTCGTCCCAGTCCCCGGCAATCGGACGTCATGATCGTCGCCGGTACCTTGACGAATAAAATGGCCCCTGCATTGCGCAAGGTCTATGACCAGATGCCGGACCCCAAGTGGGTAATTTCCATGGGCTCCTGTGCGAACGGCGGTGGCTACTATCATTATTCTTATGCAGTGGTCCGGGGCTGCGACCGGATCGTGCCCGTGGATGTGTATGTTCCCGGTTGCCCGCCAACAGCCGAAGCATTGCTCTATGGCGTGATCCAGCTGCAAAAAAAGATCCGCCGCACGCAGACCATCGCACGGTGATAAGCCCATGACCTCGCGCCAAGCCGCGTTAGCGGGCGGAATTGCTGCGCGCTTCGAGGATCAAATGCGGCCTGTTGACTCAAGCTGCGGTGAATTGACTTATGAGGTTGATGCAGAACAACTGCTCCGTGTTGCCACTGCCTTGCGTGAAGAGGAAGGCTTCCAGTTTGAAACGCTGATTGATTTGTGCGGTGTGGACTATCTGCGCTACGGCGAAGCTGAATGGGATACGCAGTCGGCTACTGGCAGTGGCTTCAGTCGTGCAGCCACCCATGAGGTCATTGTGCCGGATGTCACTGCACCCAATGATCCGCGACGATTTGCTGTTGTTTATCACTTGTTGTCAGTGAGCCTGAATCACCGATTACGGTTGAAGCTATATACCGGGCCTGCTAATCCACCCGTCGTGCCATCGGTTTTGCCTGTATGGAGCGGTGCCAACTGGTTCGAACGCGAGGCATTCGATCTGTTCGGTATCCTTTTCGAAGGCCACCCGGATCTAAGACGCATTCTCACGGACTATGGATTTATCGGGCACCCGTTTCGCAAGGACTTTCCCCTCAGCGGAAATCTGGAAGTACGGTACGACCCTGAACAGGGACGTGTGGTGTATGAGCCGGTAAGTATCGAGCCGCGGACATTAGTGCCACGAGTTATTCGTGACGATAACCGCTATACGCCCGATCTTCAGTCAGGGCGTGATAATGAGTGAGATCCAGAATTTCACGCTGAATTTCGGGCCTCAGCATCCTGCCGCCCACGGTGTGTTGCGTCTGGTCCTGGAAATGGATGGCGAGGTTATTCAGCGTGCCGATCCGCACGTGGGCTTGCTGCACCGTGCGACGGAGAAGCTTGCCGAGAGCAAGCCCTATAACCAAAGCATCGGGTACATGGACAGGCTCGACTACGTTTCCATGATGTGCAACGAACATGGGTACGTGCTGGCAATTGAAAAGCTGCTGGGCATAGCCGCGCCCATTCGGGCTCAGTATATCCGCGTGATGTTTGATGAGATCACGCGGGTTTTAAATCACCTGATGTGGCTGGGTGCGCACGGCCTGGATGTCGGGGCCATGAGTATGTTCCTGTTCTGCTTCCGTGAGCGGGAAGACTTAATGGATTGCTATGAAGCGGTATCCGGAACGCGGATGCACGCGACTTACTATCGTCCCGGTGGCGTTTATCGGGATTTGCCCTCGCAAATGCCGCAGTACGAAGCCAGCAAGCTGCGCAGTGACCAAAGTCTGAAGAGTATGAATGCCGCACGCGAGGGTTCGCTACTCGACTTCATCCAGGATTTTACCGAGCGCTTTCCTGCCTGCGTTGATGAGTATGAAAATCTGCTGACAGATAACAGGATCTGGAAGCAGCGCACGGTCAATATCGGCGTCGTGACGCCTGAACGCGCGATGCAGCTGGGTTTTACCGGGCCCATGCTGCGAGGCTCCGGCGTGGCTTGGGATTTGCGCAAGAAGCAGCCCTACGAGACTTACGCGGACGTGGATTTTGATATACCGGTGGGCACGAACGGTGACTGCTATGACCGTTACCTGGTGCGCGTTGAAGAGCTGCGCCAGTCAAACCGGATTATCCAGCAATGCATCGCTTGGCTGCGGGAGAACCCGGGGCCGGTCATGCTCGAGGATCCCAAGTTTGCCCCGCCATCCCGGGAAGACATGAAAGATGACATGGAAGCCTTGATCCATCATTTCAAGCTCTTCACCGAGGGCTATACCGTGCCGCCTGGCGAAGCTTATGCGGCAATAGAGCATCCCAAAGGCGAATTCGGTGTTTACATCGTTTCGGACGGCGCTAACAAGCCCTATCGAGTCAAGATTCGTGCGCCCGGGTTTGCTCATCTGTCTGCGATGCAGGAGATGGTTGAGGGTCATATGCTGGCTGATGTCGTTGCGGTGATCGGCACCCAGGATATTGTTTTCGGGGAGATTGACCGCTGATGCCTGAGGCCATTCAAAAAGTCGATCTCTCAGAGCATGTGCGCGAAGAAATTGATAGCTGGCAAGCCAAATTCCCGGAAGGCAAGCAGCGCTCAGCTGTTATTGCGGCATTGCACGCAGTTCAGCATGAGCAGCATTATCTGACGCCTGAAACCATGGAGGCTGTGGCGCGTTATCTGGATCTGCCGGCGATTCAGGTTTATGAAGTCGCCGCTTTTTATTCCATGTTTGAGACGCAGCCGGTTGGACGGCACAGCGTCTCGGTCTGTACCAATATTTCCTGCATGCTTCGCGGCAGCGATGATTTGCTGGTGCATGTTCAGGGCAAGCTGGGTATCAAGCCCGGGGAAACCACGAGTGACGGACGCATCTATCTCAAACAGGAGTGGGAGTGTCTGGCTGCGTGCACCGGTGCTCCCATGATGATGGTTGATCACAAGTACCACGAGAATCTTACACCTGAGCTTGTTGATGACATTCTGGACGCACTGGAATGAATCAGGCCACTGAATCAGATCTGGTGTGCTTTGCCACCCTTGGCAGTGATGAGCCGTGGAGTCTTGAGACTTATCGGGCTGCAGGCGGCTATGAATCCTGGGAGAAAATCCTCAGGGGAGAGTTGACGCCCGAGCAGGTGATCGAACTGGTCAAGAGTTCCGGCTTGCGAGGGCGGGGCGGTGC
This sequence comes from Gammaproteobacteria bacterium, assembly GCA_051008735.1. Lineage (GTDB taxonomy): Bacteria > Pseudomonadota > Gammaproteobacteria > Steroidobacterales > J054. The sequence goes on from JBPCXH010000232.1 coordinate 6,111, forward strand.
CGGGTTTCCGACCGGCTTGAAATGGAGTTTTATGCCCCGGGACCGCGACGGGCAAAAATACGTCGTTTGTAACTCGGATGAGAGCGAGCCGGGTACCTGCCATGACCGGGACATCCTGCGATACAACCCGCACTCAGTCATAGAAGGCATGGCGATCGGGGGTTTCGCGATGGGTGCCACCGTTGGTTACAACTATATTCGCGGCGAGTTCCTTGATGAGCCTATCCCGCGCTTTGAGGCTGCTCTGCAAGCGGCCTATGCCGACGGACTGCTGGGCAAGAATATTCAGAAGTCAGGTATCGACTTCGATTTGCACACTTATGTCGGCGCCGGCGCGTACATCTGCGGCGAAGAAACCGGCTTGCTTGAGTCTTTGGAAGGCAAACCGGGTCGTCCGCGCTTTAAGCCGCCTTTTCCAGCGGGATTTGGCCTCTATGGCAAGCCCACGACAATTAACAACACCCAGAGTTTTGCTTCGGTGCCAGCCATTGTGAGGCGCGGTCCTGAATGGTTCGCCGGTCTCGGTCCGGAGAATTCGGGCGGGACACTGATATTTTCTGTATCAGGTCACGTCAACAAGCCCGGTAACCATGAGTTGCCACTTGGTATTCCCTTCCAGGAATTGATGGAATTGTGCGGGGGTATCCGCGATGGCAGAAAATTAAAAGCCGTGATTCCCGGCGGCTGCTCCGTGCCGGTTATGCCGGCCGCTGCGATCGAAAATCTGAACATGGATTACGATTCGCTGCGCGATGGTGGATCCGCCCTGGGCACCGGCGCAATGATCATTATGGATGACAGCACCTGCATGGTCAGCGTGCTGCGCCGGATCTCACGCTTTTACTTCCGTGAATCCTGCGGCCAGTGCACCCCTTGTCGCGAAGGCACCGGCTGGCTGTATCGCATGTTAGTGCGGATCATGGCCGGCGAGGCAGGCCCTGCTGACCTGGATCTTTTGCTGGATGTGGCAAACAAGATTGAAGGTCACACTATCTGCGCCTTCGGCGATGCGGCAGCTTGGCCTGTGCAGAGTTTTCTGAAGCATTTCATGCACGAGTTCGAATACATGATCGAGCATGGCGGCCAGTCAATCGTCAACGCGAAAGCAGCAGCGGCCTGACGATGGAGTATCACACGCCATGACAGATGAAGGCATCGAAATTGAGGTCAATGGGGAGCCCGTCACCGCCAAGCCTGGGCAGATGCTTATCGAAGTGACTGATGCCGCTGGCGTGTACGTGCCGCGATTCTGTTACCACGAGAAGTTGTCCATCGCTGCCAATTGCCGCATGTGCCTGGTGGAAGTGGAAAACGTGCCCAAGCCATTGCCTGCCTGTGCCACGCCCGTGACCCCGGGTATGAAGGTCAGAACCAAGTCGGCGCGGGCTATTTCGGCGCAGAAAGCGACAATGGAGTTTTTGCTCATCAACCATCCGCTGGATTGCCCGATCTGCGACCAGGGGGGCGAGTGCGAACTGCAGGATCTGGCAATGGGCTTCGGTCGGGGGGTGTCGCGCTATAACGAGGGTAAACGCTCGGTGGCTGATAAGGACATCGGCCCGCTGGTCTCGACGGATATGACGCGCTGTATTCATTGCACGCGCTGCGTGCGCTTTGGCGAGGAAATCGCCGGGATACAGGAACTGGGGACTATCGGCCGCGGCGAAAACATGGAAATCGGCACCTATGTAGAGCGCAGTGTCGACCACGAACTAGCGGGCAATATCATCGATCTGTGCCCGGTCGGCGCGTTGAATAACAAGCCCTACCGGTTTTCAGCGCGTGCCTGGCAAATGACCCAGCGTGACATGATCTCACCCCACGATTGCGTGGGCGCCAACCTGTATGCCCATGTTCTGGGCGGCGAAATTCGACGCGTTGTGCCTAAAGCGAATGAGGCTCTGAATGAAACCTGGGCGACTGATCGCGATCGCTTCAGTTACCAGGGTATTTATGCCGATGATCGCGTTACCGAGCCTATGTTGCGGCGCGATGGTGAATTGCAGGCGTGCAGCTGGGAGGAGGCACTTGAGGCCGCCGTGCTTGCTCTGCAAAGTGCCGGCTCAGATTCTGCCGCCCTGGTTTCGCCCAGCGCGACGGTTGAAGAGGGCTACCTGCTGGCCCGAATCATGCGTTTGCTGGGTTCGGGCAGTATCGATCATCGCCTGCGGCGTCGGGATTTTCGTTTGCAGGATGAAGACCCGCTCTTTCCCGGGCTGGGCATGCCCATCGCGGAACTGGCTGGTCTGGATGCCATTCTGATTGTCGGCTCGAATCTGCGGCGCGAAGCACCCTTGCTGGCGCATCGAATTCGTCAGGCTGCGCAGAAAGGCGCCCGTGTCTATTTCGTCAATCCGGCCCGGTTTGAGTATTTATTCCCACTGGCCGGTTACCGCGAGTCTGCTGATCTGCCCGACGAGCTGGCCGCGGCTGCCGCTGATCAGGCACTGCTTGACCTGCTTAGCCAGGGGGAGCGAAGCGCAATCCTGCTGGGGCAAATCGCCATGCGGCACCCGGATTTTGCCGGGCTTCGGCAGCAGGCCGGCAAGCTGGCTGAGCAGACCGGGTCAACTCTGGGCTACATCCCGGAGGGTGCCAACGCCGTTGGTTTATCCCTGGCCGGCGTATTGCCTCATCGTGGATTGGCCGGGGCACCCGCTGAGCCGCCCGGCAAGCATCTGGCTGAGCTGTTCGAGCAGCCACCAGCGGCGCTGGTGCTGTTGGGCGCCGAACCTGAACACGATTGCGCGAGCCCGGCGGCAGCCGACGGTGCCTTTCGTGGGGCAGGACAACGAATCGTTCTGAATGCATTTCTGTCAGATTCCGTCCGGGCCGGCGCGGACATTGTCCTGCCCGTGAGCACCTTTGCGGAAACTGATGGCACCTTCGTCAACGCGGCCGGGGACTGGCAGAGTTTCTCCGCCGCGACTGCTGCACCCGGTGAGAGTCGCCCGGCCTGGAAAGTACTGCGTGTGCTGGGCAATTTGCTGGGCTTGCCTGATTGCGACTACGACACCGCAGCCGAGCTTGCCGCGGAAGTTGCCGAAGCAGCCGCTGAACTGGAGCCGGACAATCAGAGTTTTGACTTGCCTTTGCCGGAACGAACCGCAGCCGCAGAGGGTGATCCCAATCTTGATGTGCCCATGTATCAGATTGATGCGCTGCTGCGCCGGGCTTCGGCTTTGCAGTTGACGCAGGAGTCCCTCGGTGGGGCGCAGGATGCTGACACCTCCGACGGGGAGGCGGCATGACTGCCTGGCTGGACACTTTCTGGCAGAGTTTGTCGCCCCTGTCTCAGGGCGTGTTGAGCAGTACGGCGTCTATCCTGCCGCTGGTCCTGGTGGTAATCCTGACTGTGGCTTTCCTGACCCTGGCGGAACGCAAAGTCATTGGCGCGATCCAGAACCGGATCGGGCCCAACCGAGTCGGACCGGGGGGGTATTTTCAGCCTTTTGCCGACGTCATCAAATTGCTGCTCAAACAGGTCATTGTGCCGTCACGGTCCGACCGGTTTCTGTTTCTTATCGCGCCTGTCTTGTCTATCGTGCCGGCCTTAGCAGCCTGGGCCGTGATACCTCTGTTTCCAGGCTTCGCCGTGGCCGATGTGGACGCTGGCCTGCTTTACGTGCTGGCGCTGACTTCCCTGGGGGTGTACGGCGTGATCATTGCGGGCTGGGCCTCCAACTCCCAGTACGCGCTGCTCGGCGCCATGCGTTCGGCCGCACAGATCGTTGCTTATGAAATAGCCATGGGGTTCGCGCTGGTGGGTGTGCTCATGGCCAGTGGCAGTCTTAATCTGGGTCGCATTGTCGAGGCGCAGGCAGGTGGCTGGACGCAGTGGTACTGGTTGCCGCTGTTCCCCCTGTTCCTGGTCTATTTTATCTCTGGGGTGGCCGAAACCAATCGTGCGCCATTTGACGTGGCCGAAGGTGAGTCAGAGATCGTCGCCGGCTTTCATGTGGAATATTCCGGCGTTGCATTTGCGATCTTTTTCCTCGCCGAATACGCCAATATGATTCTGATCGCCGCATTGACTGCGGTGATGTTTCTGGGGGGCTGGGAGTCGCCGTTTGCGGCCACGCAGTTTCTGGCAGACACCTGGCTGGCGGCGCCCGGCCTGCATTGGCTGGCTTTCAAGATATGTTTTTTTCTGTTCTGCTTTCTTTGGTTCAGGGCGACCTTCCCGCGTTATCGATATGACCAGATCATGCGGCTGGGCTGGAAGATTTTCATCCCTATCACCATCGTCTGGATTTTTGTGGAAGGTGCCATGCTTGTGGCTGAAGTCGGTCCCTGGGGAAGCTGAATGAGTGTTATTAGCCTGCTGAAGACGTTTTCCCTGTGGGAGCTGCTGATTGGCCTACGGGTGACTTTACGCAACCTCTTTGTTCGCAAGGTCACAATTCAGTACCCGGAGGAAAAAACTCCCCAGTCGCCGAGGTTTCGTGGGCTACATGCGCTGCGTCGTTATCCGAACGGGGAAGAGCGATGCATCGCGTGCAAGCTGTGTGAAGCCGTGTGTCCTGCCGCAGCCATTACCATCGACTCGGACGTTGCAGACGATGGGACACGGCGGACCACTCGCTATGACATTGATTTATTTAAATGCATTTACTGTGGCTTCTGTGAAGAGGCCTGCCCGGTAGATGCCATTGTTGAGACGCGCCTGTTCGAGTATCACATGGAACAGCGCGGTGAAAATATTATGACTAAGGACAAGTTGCTCGCAGTCGGGGATCGTCACGAAGATGAGATTGCGCGCGACCGGGCTGCTGAGTCGCAGTACCGATAGGACATCTGGCTGACAGGGGACAGTCACGGTTATGGCGGGAGTTATTTTTTTCTACGCGCTTTCTGGCGTGCTGATTGGCTCGGCGCTGGGCGTTATTGCTTCGCGTAATCCAATTCACTCAGTTCTTTATCTGGTGCTGGCCTTTGTCACCAGTTCAGTGTTGTGGTTGCTGCTGGAAGCCGAGTTTCTGGCCGTCGTTCTCGTCCTGGTTTATGTCGGTGCCGTAATGGTGCTTTTCCTGTTCGTGATCATGATGCTTGATGTGAATCTCGTGCAGCTGCGCGAGGGGTATACCCGTTACGCGCCCCTGGGTGGTCTCGTGGCGCTCATATTGGCTGCCGAGCTGATTGGGGTGATCTGGTTCAGGGCCGACGGCTTGCCTGACGGCGGCAGCCTGACGCCGCGACCGGCCGGGTATAGCAATACCGAGGTGCTGGGGACCGCTTTGTATACCGAGCACCTGTACGCCTTCGAGCTGGCTGCCTTTCTGCTGCTTCTGGCAATTGTGGCTGCCATTGTCCTGACGATGCGACGGCGGCCAGGTTTGAAGGTGCAGAATGTGGCGGAGCAGGTGGCTGTCCGTCGCGAAGATCGCGTGCGCCTGGTAAAGGTTGAGCCGGAGCGTGATGCATGATCGGGCTTGAGCATTACCTGAGCCTGTCGGCGGCGCTATTCGTCATCGCGGTAGCGGGTATTTTTATTAATCGCAAGAACGTGATTGTGCTGCTGATGTGCGTTGAGCTGCTGTTGCTGGCAGTGAATTTCAACTTCATCGCGTTTTCGCGGTTTCTGGATGACACCACGGGCCAGGTCTTTGTGTTTTTTATCCTGACCGTGGCCGCGGCAGAGGCCGCTATAGGTCTGGCCATCCTCGTCGTCCTGTTTAGATCCCGGCGCAGTATTGATGTGCAGCAGATGGATGTCCTGAAGGGCTAGGCATGATCAATACATATCTGGCTATTGTTCTGTTTCCCTTGGCAGCGGCGATTATCGCCGGCTTGTTTGGTCGCTTAATTGGTCGGGCCGGCGCTCACACGGTCACTATTCTGGGTGTTGGCGTGGCTTGCGTTCTGTCCTGCTGGGTTTTGTGGCGGCAGGTGGTCGACGGATACCCGGCCGAAAACATCAGTGTCTACACCTGGCTGGTTACTGATGGCGTGCGGATGGAAATCGGTTTTCTGGTGGATCGCCTGAGTGCGCTGATGATGGTGGTGGTCAGTTTTGTGTCACTGATGGTGCATATCTACACCATCGGCTATATGCATGATGACGCCGGCTATCAGCGGTTTTTCAGTTATATCTCCTTGTTTACCTTCGCCATGCTCATGCTGGTGATGTCGAATAATCTGTTGCAGTTGTTCTTCGGCTGGGAAGCAGTGGGCGTTGTGTCTTACCTGCTGATTGGTTTCTGGTACACGCGGCCTACGGCCATATTCGCCAATCTCAAGGCATTCCTGGTTAATCGGGTGGGAGACTTCGGTTTTCTGCTGGGTATTGCGGCCTTGCTCTATCTGACCAACAGCCTGGACTACGCTGAAATTTTTGCTGCGGCGGAAGGCCTTCAGGATCGCCGCATGCTGGTGGGTAGCTGGGAATGGCCGGCACTGGCAACCGCTTGCATCCTGTTATTTATCGGCGCCATGGGTAAGTCCGCCCAGGTGCCCTTACATGTCTGGTTGCCCGATTCCATGGAGGGCCCGACGCCTATTTCCGCCTTGATACACGCTGCCACCATGGTGACGGCCGGGGTCTTCATGGTGGCGCGGATGTCACCGCTGTTCGAGTTTGCTGAAGCAGCTCTGAGTTTCGTACTGATTATCGGCGCCACCACCGCGTTGTTCACCGGTTTGATCGCCCTGGTGCAGTTCGATATCAAGCGAGTCGTGGCGTATTCCACCCTGTCACAACTGGGCTACATGATGGTGGCGCAGGGTTCGTCAGCTTATGCAGCGGGCATGTTCCATCTGACAACCCATGCATTTTTCAAGGCGCTGCTGTTTCTCGCTGCGGGTTCGGTGATCATGGCGCTGCACCATGAGCAGGATATGCGGCGTATGGGGGGCTTGCGGCGCCACCTGCCTGTGACCTACTGGACCTCACTGATCGGTTGTCTGGCGTTGATCGGCTTTCCCGGCTTCGCTGGTTTCTTTTCCAAGGATGCGCTCATCGAGGCCGAGCACCTGGCTACTATTCCGGGCGCCGGCTATGCCTATGCATGCATATTGCTCGGCGTGTTCGTGACTTCGCTCTATACCTTCCGCATGTTTTTCATGGTGTTCCACGGGGAGGAGCGACTGGATGTGGAAGCCCGGGCTCATCTCCACGAGCCGGGCTGGGTGGTCAAGCTGCCTCTCATCCTGTTGGCTATTCCGTCCCTGGCACTTGGCTGGCTGGCCATAGGACCGGTTGTTTTCGGCGATTTTTTTGGGGGCAGTCTCTTCGTGCGTCCCGTGCATGATGTGGTCGGACGGTTGGGCGCCGACTGGCGCGGCCCGTTCCAGTTTGTGCTTCATGGGTTCAAAGAGCCGGCTGTGTACCTGGCCCTGGCCGGCGTTTTCGTGGCGTGGTTCGGCTATCTGTATCGACCCGCTGCGGCTGCCTGGGTTCGTGAACGGACGGGGCCGGTGCAGCGCTTGCTGGAAAACAAATATTACGCAGATTGGGTTGCTGAGCGACTCCTGCCGGCCGGCAGCAGAGCCCTGGGCAATGTGCTGTGGCGCGTGGGTGATGTGCGGCTTATCGACGGCACCCTGGTGAACGGCAGTGCCCGACTGGTGGCGTGGGGTTCGGGAATGATCCGCCGCCTGCAAAGCGGACTCCTTTATGACTATGCTTTTGCCATGGTGATCGGTTTGGCCGTCCTTGGCTTCTGGCTGCTGTTTACGCCGACAGGAGCGGGCTGATCGACATCGGATTCGGACTGCTGAGCGTGTTGATCTGGCTGCCTGTCTTTGGCGGCTTGTTCATGTTGTTTGCCGGAGAGCGTCTGGGTGCGTCGCATCGATGGTTTGCCTTGGCGATTGCGGCGCTCACTTTCCTGTTAAGCCTGCCGCTTTATATTGGCTTTGATAACAGCACAGCAGATTTTCAGTTTGTTGAGCGCATGCCCTGGATTCCTGCTTTTCGAGCGGAATATTTTCTTGGCATTGATGGCTTGTCCTTGCCGCTGGTGCTGCTCACCACGTTTCTGACGCCCATCGTGGTCATTGCCGGCTGGGAGATTATCAAGACCCGGCCTGCGCAGTATTTCGCAGCGTTTCTGATTCTTGAAGGTCTGATGATCGGCGTATTCAGTGCTCTGGATGGGCTGCTGTTCTATGTCTTCTGGGAGGCCATGCTGGTTCCGATGTTCATTATTATCGGGATCTGGGGTGGCGAGCGCCGCGTCTACGCCACCATCAAGTTTTTTCTGTATACCTTTCTGGGCTCGGTGTTCATGCTGCTGGCCCTGATCTATCTTTACCTGCAGACCGGTGGCTATAGCATCCTGGGTTTTCATACCGTACCCCTGAGCATGGCCGAGCAGTTGCCGATATTTCTGGCTTTTCTGTTTGCCTTTGCCGTCAAGGTTCCCATGTGGCCGGTGCACACGTGGTTGCCCGATGCGCACGTGGAGGCGCCCACCGGTGGCTCCGTGATCCTGGCGGCTGTGCTGCTGAAGATGGGCGGCTACGGCTTTCTTCGCTTCAGCCTGCCTATCGCGCCGGATGCGAGCCAGTCCCTGGCCCTGCTGATGATCGCCTTGTCGCTGGTCGCGGTGGTTTACATTGGTTTCGTGGCGCTGGTGCAGAGTGATCTGAAAAAACTGATCGCGTACTCGTCCATCGCCCACATGGGCTTTGTCACGCTGGGCTTTTTTATCGCCTGGGCGATACTGGCCCGCACCGGGGAGGTCACGGGAATCGGTATGGGCATCACCGGTGGCGTGGTGCAAATGATTTCACACGGCTTCATATCAGGCGCGCTGTTTCTGTGCGTGGGCATCATGTATGACCGTTTGCACACCCGGGAGATCGGGGCTT
>JBPCXH010000233.1:0-5212 GCA_051008735.1 Gammaproteobacteria bacterium
CGCTCTTCCGGGGCATTATCAATCTGATCGAAGGCCTTCGACTCACCGCCGTGCTTGTCACCCATGACTTTCGTCAGAGCCGCCGTCAGCGTCGTCTTGCCATGGTCAACGTGGCCAATAGTTCCCACATTCACGTGGGGCTTGGTACGTTCGAATTTTTCCTTCGACATCGGTCTCTCCAGACACTCGATCTAAACTGTTATATGGAGCCCACAACCGGAGTCGAACCGGTGACCTCTTCCTTACCAAGGAAGTGCTCTACCGCCTGAGCTATGTGGGCCGTAATTCTCAGACCAGGCTCGGTTCGTTCACTATTCAACTCTCGCCGCGGCTTTACCGAAACTGCCCTCAACTGGAGCGGGTGATGGGAATCGAACCCACATCATCAGCTTGGAAGGCTGAGGTTCTACCGTTGAACTACACCCGCATTCGGCCAGTTCATTGCCGCCGTCCCTGACTTTGGCGAACCACTTATTAAAATCATTCAGTCATCCATGACTGACGAGATCCAGCTTACTAATTCATGCCGTCAATCAGCATGAAAGCTGCGGTCCCATTGCGCTTCACCATCTATTTGGTGGAGGGGGCAGGATTCGAACCTGCGAAGGCTAAGCCAGCAGATTTACAGTCTGCCCCCGTTGACCGCTTGGGTACCCCTCCGTCGACCAAGCCGGTAATTTTCTGATTCGTAGGCTTGCGTGTCAACAGCTAAAGCGAATTAGCTGAAAAACCCTCGGTTAACGACTCTGGGGCAATCCCGTGGCAAATCGCTGGCACCCGGGAATTTGCCGGAAGAGGGAATTGAACCCCCAACCTACCGCTTACAAAGCGGTTGCTCTACCAATTGAGCTATTCCGGCGCTGCGGCCGCCGATTCTAGGGGATCGCCGGGCTCCTTGCTATCCGCCGGGACAGGCTGCCGGCTCGCTGCGCAGGATGCGATCGCCACCGGGGGCCAGTTCCTGGAGGCCCGGGACGGCGCCATTCGTAGCCGGCAGCACCAGCCAGTGCTCTTCCCCAGCCCGGACGCGGTCAGTGGTATCCACCGTGAAGCCAGCCCCCCGGGCGAGCCGGGCAACCCGCTCGGCGCGGGCCCGCTCCCGAAATACCCCCAGGGAAATCTTGTAGCCGGGGCTGTCCTGCACCACATAGGCGTCCTGGACGCCCGCCGCTACTAAGGCTTCCCGCGCCTTTACAGCTGCCTGCCGGCCCTGCAGGCCTGGCACCTGAACCCAGTGACCGACCCAAACCTCGGCTGCCTCAACCTGGCTGGACGGAGCCAAACCGCGGGCCCGGAGGACCGCCGCGCCATCTGCCGCTGCCTCGGCATCGGTAAATGGTCCAATCCGGACACAGGCAGCTGATCCGGAATAGGCCGCAACGGCCTGCCCGGAGTCTATGGTCGATTTCAGCAAGACCAGCTCAGGCTCCCGCACCGCCTGCAGGGCCAGGGCGTCGGCGGCCGGCGGCGGCACAATCCAGCGCTGCCAGGCAAGGACCAGCAGGTTGGCAAGCACCAGCAATAAGATCAGGTTACGCATGCTCAGTTCTCGGCGGCGCCGGCCCGCCAGGTCACTGCCAGCCCCTCGAGCACGAGGCGGGGCAAAAACTCGCCGCCGGTGAGCCCAGCCAGGGACTCGCCGCGTCCGCCGGTTAGCAGCAACTGAGCTTGCCGGGGCAGAAAGCCGCGGGCCCGGTCCACCAGGCCAGCCGTCGCCAGTCGGGCACCGTCGCGAATGGCCAGGCCCGTGCTGCAAGCCGGCGCCGGCCGCGAGTCTGCAACAGCGCGCTCGCGCAGCCTGGCCAGATCACCCGTGGCCGTCAGCAGGCTGTCAGACATCAGATCCAGACCGGGAACGATAAAGCCGCCCAGGTGCTGGCCATCAGCCGCTATCAGGTCGACGGTTGTGGCCGTGCCCGCATCGACAACGCACAATGCGCCGGCATGCCGCTCATAGGCAGCCACCAGCGCCAGCCAGCGATCCACGCCCAGCTGGGCAGGCTCGGTATAAGCATTTCGAACGGGACCCAGGACAGCCGGGGTTCTGGCCAGGACCAGCGGACAGCTCCAGCGCGAGCGCACAGCTGATGCCAGGGACTCTGTGACCTGAGGACCGGCCACATTGGCCGCATAGACCTGGGATGGATTGACCGGGATGTCGGCGGGTAACAATTCAGCCCCGCCGGCGTGAGCCCGTTCGCCCGACAGACCCAGTCCGCTATCAGCCAGCACCGCCCACTTGGTCCGGCTATTGCCGATATCCAGTAGCAAGATCATGCCTGGGTCCTCACCGTGACTTCGCCGGACATCACCGCCTGCAATTGACCATCACGCTCGACCAGCAAGGCCCCGTCTGCGCCAATACCCCGGGCCCGGCCCTGCCAGGCATCTGCGCCCACCTGAACCCGGACCAGCTCTCCGTGCAAAACGTCCAGTTCCCGCCAACGATCAGCGAAGGACCCGAAACCGTCGGCCTGGTAACGGGCCAATGCGCCCGTCAGGCCATTGATAAGACTCGCGGCCACTTCATTGCGTGACACGGACGCCTCACAAAGGCCGGCCAGCGCAACGGGCACCAGTGCATCAGCAGAATTCAGGGCTGTCTCCAGCGCCGCATGCGGGTACACATTAATACCGATTCCAGCCACCACATGCATCGGCCCATCAGCCTCGCCTGCGACGTCCAGCAGCAATCCGCCGAGCTTGCGCCCGCCGGCAACCAGATCATTTGGCCACTTCAGCCGCACGCCCGCGGCACCCACCGCCGATAAGGCCTGTTCTGCCGCGACACCCAGGGCAAGACTCAAGCCCGCAACCCCACCCGGGGCCCCGTCCAGAGTCCAGCCCAGGGACAGGCAAATACCGCTGCCAAATGGCGACACCCAGTCACGACCCCGCCGACCCCTTCCAGCCGTCTGGAACTCGGCCAGAGCGACCTGCACCTTGCCTGCCGGCGGCGCCCGCTTTGCCACCAGATAACGGCTGGTTGATGCCATCACCGGGGCCAGCTCGAAGCCAGCGATTCGCGCCTGGCAGTCTGGCGTTAGCGCCGTCCTGATTTTGGCCGCGTCGAGGAGCTCCAGAGGGGGACTTAACTGATAGCCACGCCCACGCATGGCTGAAACCGTGAGGCCCAGCTCCGGCATAGCCTGAAGCTGTTTCCAGACGGCGGCGCGTGAACAACCCAGGCTGGCAGCCAGTTCCGGACCTGCATGAACCTGGCCGTCAGCCAGTAACCGTATCAACGCCAGGGAGCTAGCCATGGAGTCAGCGCGAGCGTCTCAACAGCATGGCCTTCTCCATTCGATTCTCCTCGCCCCGAAGAATGCGGCGAATGTTGGAACGATGAGTGAACAGAACAAATACGGCCAGCAATACCAGGAAAAGCATCAAGGGACCGGAACCCACTGTCAGCAAGCAGACTATCGGCAGGCTGACAGCCGCCGCCATAGTTGCCAGACCCACCATCCCGCTGAGCACCAATGTCCCGCCCCAGAACAGACCCGCGACCAGCAGCATGGATGGCGATACTGCGAGCAAGGCGCCGACGGCGGTCGCTGCACCCTTGCCACCGTGAAAATTGAACCAGACGGGATAGCAGTGCCCGAAAACCGCTGCCCCGGCGCAGGCCAGCAATAACCACTCACGCGAGACGGCAGGATCCAAACCGACCCCGGGGATAACCAGACCGGGCAGCAACCACGGCGCGACAAAACCCTTGCCCACGTCAATGCCCATCACTAACACGGCAAACAGCCAGCCCTGCGTGCGCAGTGCATTGGTACCGCCCGCATTGCCACTGCCCTGGGTGCGGATATCAATGCCTTTAAGCCACCCCAGCAGCAGGCTGCCATTCACGGCACCCAGCAGATAACTGGCCAGCACTTTCAGTCCAAGTTCCAGCATGTTTTATCCGACCGTGCGACCCGGCAATTCTAGCACCGGGCCCTGACCGCCTTGCCTATTCGCCCAGCCAGGCGACCCGTCGGGCCAGGGTACCGGCATCAGCCGTCTCGTCCAGACTGAGGCAAGCTGTATCGCGGGGTGCGCGCGTCGGCCTGATGCTGAATTCGTGCAACTCATCGCGTCGGAAAACATACAGCTGCGCCTCTCTGTCCAGGGGCAAACGACGCAGACTGGCGGTCAGGCGAGTCTGATTCACACGCTCTTTGTTCAGGGACAGCAGCTGATCACCTGCTGACAAACCGGCCTTGTGGCCGGGCCCGCCAAGATGCACATGCGCCACCATCAGCCGATCAGATTCCTGTCGTGTGCCGATCCCGAGCCAGGCCGGCGGCTGCTCCTCCGGTCGGCCCGGCTTGCCGCCCGTATCTTTGGGCGACAAGGCCGCACGCAATTCCAGCCGAACGCCAAACTGGGCCAGCAGGATGCCAACGGGCGGATCGACCGTCGTGCGCAAAGCCTGCTGAAAGAATTCATCCAGCCGCAAGCCGGAGGCCGATTCGGCAACGCGCTCGAACGCACCGTCAGCCAAGCCTTTGGCGGCCCCGTATTCCTGCCACAAGGCCCGCATGACATCATCGAGAGACACGCGACCCTCGGTGCGCAGACGCAGTTCAAGATCCAGAGTCAGGGCGACCATCGCTCCTTTGGTGTAGTAGCTGAGCAACGCGTTCGGCGCATTCTCATCGGGTCGATAAAACTTGATCCAGGCATCGAAGCTGGCCTCTTCGAGCGTCTGGCGACGCCGGCCCCCGCTTCGATAAACGCGGGTAAAAGATTTGCTGACCATATCCAGATAGCTGTCAGCGCTGATCAAGCCACTGCGCAACAAGGCAAGGTCATCGTAATAAGAGGTTATTCCCTCGAACAACCACAGCTGGCGAGTGTAATTTTCGCGCTGCAGGTCATAGGGAGCGAACTCTGCAGGCCGCAGGCGCTTGACGTTCCACAGATGAAAATACTCATGGCTGACCAGGCCAAGAAATTTTCTATAGCCCGCCGTGACTCCTTTTTCACCCGGAATTGGCAGATCCCCACGACTGCAAACCAGCGCTGAGGAATCACTGTGCTCCAGTCCGCCGTAACCCTTAGGCAGCACCGTGACCAGAAAATCGTAGGCGGCCATGGGCAGAGGCGCGCTGAACAAATCGGCATGACAGCTACAGATGGTCGCAACATCCTCAGCGATCCGTTCAAGGTCAATGGCCGGTGCGCCGACAAAATGCAGCCGGTGAGGCACGCCCGCCAC
>JBPCXH010000234.1:0-4953 GCA_051008735.1 Gammaproteobacteria bacterium
GACAACCCGCTGGCCTGGAGTGGTATCGTCCGCCAACTCGTCGATCGGCCACGAGTTGCACACGTCACCCGGGAAACCAAAGAAACTCGCATTCGCGTCGATGTGGACCTGGATGCCGAGGGCCCCATCGAAGTCAGCACCGGTATTGGATTCTTTGATCACATGCTGGAGCAGATTGCCAAACACGGCGGCTTTTCTCTGAAACTGAACTGCGACGGTGATCTGGAAGTCGACGAACACCACACGGTCGAGGACACTGCCCTGGCGCTGGGACAAGCCGTGCGTGAAGCGCTGGGTGACAAACGCGGCATCGCGCGCTTCGGCTTCTTGTTGCCCATGGATGAAACCCGTGCCCAGGTCGCCCTGGACTTGTCCGGCCGACCTTATGCTGTATTCGAAGGGGACTTTGGCCGCCAGGAAGTGGGCGGTCTGCCCACGGAAATGGTGCCGCATTTTTTCCGCTCCCTGTCTGAAAGCCTGGGCGCTGCCCTGCATGTCACGGTGCTGGGCGACAACACCCATCACATGGTGGAGTCCTGCTTCAAGGCCACAGGCCGGGCGCTGCGCCAGGCTATCCGCCTGGAAGGCGAACAATTGCCGAGCACCAAAGGCACGCTGTGAGCGACGCAAGCGACAACCAGCTCGCCATTGTTGATGGCGGCGGGGCCAACATTGCCTCCCTGACCTTCGCCCTGGCTCGCCTGGGCGTTAGCGGTGAGCTAACCACAGACATTGGCCGAATTCGGGCAGCCCGGCGCATCATTCTGCCGGGTGTCGGTGCGGCTAAAGATGCCATGACCCGCCTGCGTGCCGCCGGCCTGGACACGGTCATTCCGGAACTGACCCAGCCCGTGCTGGGAATCTGCCTGGGCCTGCAATTGCTGTTTGATGCATCCGCTGAAGAAGATGCGCAGTGCCTGGGCATTCTGCCCGGGCGCGCTGTCAAGTTTATTGCCGACGCCGAGCACACCGTTCCCCACATGGGCTGGAATCGCGTACAACCGACGCCCAACTCAAAATTGCTGGCGAACTTGCCGGCCGGCGCACAATTTTATTTTGTGCACAGCTTTGCCGTGCCCGTGACGGAGTTCACCACGGGCCGCTGCGAATACGGTCGTGAATTTTCGGCGGTTGTTGAAAATAATAATTTCCTGGCAACGCAGTTCCATCCTGAACGCTCGGGCACGAACGGTGCCCGGGTTCTGCAAAACTTTTTGGAGTTATAAGGCGTGAGCATGGAAGTTATTCCAGCCATTGATCTGCTGAACGGCGGTGTAGTCCGATTATTCAAGGGCGACTTTGACCAGGTGACTCGTTATGACGAGGACCCGGTTGCGCTGGCTCGCCGTTACCTGGATGCCGGCCTGACACGCCTGCACGCGGTCGACCTGGATGGCGCGAAAACCGGCGACCCGATTAACCAGGCACTCATTGGCGAGTTTGCAGCCACCGGACTGCG
This sequence comes from Gammaproteobacteria bacterium, assembly GCA_051008735.1. Lineage (GTDB taxonomy): Bacteria > Pseudomonadota > Gammaproteobacteria > Steroidobacterales > J054. The sequence continues at coordinate 1,460 of JBPCXH010000234.1, forward strand.
GGTGCAGGCCGGCGGTGGCATTCGCGACCGGCAGCGGCTGGAAGCGCTGCTGGCGGCGGGTGCCGAACGGGCGGTAATCGGCTCAGTGGCGGTGGAAAAACCCGCGGAAGTGATCGACTGGTGCAAAGCCGTGGGTGCGGAACGGATCGTCCTGGCGATTGATGTACGCCTGGAAGACGGTGAACCCATGGCCCAGACCCACGGCTGGACGCGCGGCAGTGGCGTGACCTTGTGGTCACTGCTGGACCAGTTTCTGGCGGCCGGTGCGCGCGATGTGTTGTGCACGGATATTGCCCTGGACGGCACCCTGGAAGGCCCGAATGTCGCTCTGTACGCGGAGTGCGTGCAGCGTTATCCGGAAGCCCGGTTTATTGCTTCCGGGGGCGTCAGCAAGGCGGCGGATCTGCCGGCCCTTGCAGCCACTGGTGTAGCCGGTGTGGTTTCCGGCAAAGCGCTGCTGGATGGCCGACTCACACTCGCGGAGATAGAGACATTCTTGCAAGACGCATAATCCCCTGCCTGGACGTGCGTGATGGCCAGGTGGTCAAGGGCGTGCAGTTTCGTGATCACGTGGTGATGGGCGACATCATGGACCTGGCCGCGCGGTACCGGGAGGAAGGCGCCGATGAACTGGTCTTCTATGACATCACGGCCAGCCCGGATGGGCGTTCCGTGGATCGCAGCTGGGTGAATCGGGTCGCCGAGGTGCTGGATATTCCTTTCTCGGTAGCCGGCGGCATACGCAGTGTGGCCGACGCCGAAGAAGTTCTTAATTACGGGGCTGACAAGATATCCATCAACAGCCCGGCCCTGGCCCGCCCGGAACTCATTACTGAACTGGCCACCCGCTTTGGTTCCCAGTGCGTCGTATTGGGCATCGACAGCCGTGAAGAAACCGATGGCAGTTACCGCGTTTATCAGTACACCGGGGATCCGGACAAGACCAAACACAGCGGCCGACTGACTGTGGACTGGGTGCGGGAAGTGCAGGAACGCGGCGCCGGTGAGATTGTGCTCAATTGCATGAACCAGGACGGCGTGCGCCAGGGTTATGACCTGGTGCAATTAGCACGAGTGAGAGAGGCCTGCTCGGTGCCCCTGATTGCCTCAGGCGGAGCGGGAACCATGGAGCATTTTCTCGAAGCCTTCAAAGCGGCACGGGTCGATGGCGCTCTGGCAGCCAGCGTCTTCCATACGGCCGCCATCAACATCCAGGATTTAAAGCTATACCTGCGCGAGCAGGCTGTGGAGATACGCGAATGAATGCCTCAGGCATCGACTACCTGCTGCAGTTACAGCAGACCATCGACAAGCGCCGGACCTCGACCACGAGTGAAAGCTACACGGCGCAGCTGTTCGCTGCCGGCACCTCACGCATGGCCCAGAAAGTCGGGGAAGAAGGCGTGGAAGTTGCCATTGCCGCCGTCCAGGGGGACAAACCGCGCGTGAAAGCCGAAGCCGCAGACCTGCTCTATCACCTTATTGTGTTGCTGCGGAGCCAGGATTTGAGCCTGGAAGACGTGGCGGATGAACTGGCGCGGCGACGCGCTGCCAGCCAGGCTAAACAATCCGGCTAGAGTCCGGCGGCGCACCCTCGGCACATTTTCTGCAGTCCAGGGGGTGGCCAAGTTTCTCCTGACGTCCTGGCCCCGTTGTCACCCAGGGTCGATTGATCCAGGGCGGGTCGTGACGCACATGCTGAAAATGCCCACAGGTCAGTTCAGCCACCCAGTCGCCTGCTTCATCCCGGTGAAAGCCAGTTATGGCTCGCGCCACCGATAACGCGCTCATTAAACCGCAACACCCGTATTTATGCGTCTCACCGCGCCGACAACAGTTTATCCAGATGATTAGCAAAATTCTGCCGGTCACTCTGGCTCAAGGGCGGCGGGCCGCCCGTATCCTCGCCGCTGGCCCGCATGGTATCCATGAAATCACGCATGTTCAGGATCGAGCGAATACTGTTGGTCGAATACAGTTCCCCGCGCGGGTTCAGCGCATGGCCGCCTTTTTCCAGCACCTCCGCGGCCAGCGGAATATCTGCCGTGATTACCAGGTCCCCCTCGGACAGACGCCGAACAATCTCGTTGTCAGCCACATCAAAGCCCGAGGTGACCTGCAGAAACTTAATATAAGGCGAAGGTGGAACACGCATTCCATGGTTGGCAACCAGCGTCGTCAGCACCTGGGTACGGTCGGCGGCCCTGAACAGGATCTCTTTAATGACGCCGGGACAGGCGTCGGCATCGACCCAGATTTGCATCAGGCTTTATCCACGCAATCCATACATCGGGTGCTGGTGGGATCAAAGGACAAGCGCTGCTGACTGATCTGCTCCCCACAGACAAAGCAATCGCCGAACTCACCGGCCGCCAGGCGCTGCAAGGCGCCGTCAATCGCCACCAACTGCTGCTGCCGCCGCCGGGCGGCTTCCAGGGCCATCTGCTGCCCTTGAAGGGCGTCCATACGCGTGAGTCGCCCCATCCGCGACTGGTCCAGTTCCACCGTGTCGGCCGAGGCTTTGGCGTTGCTCTCAAGGGCCTGCAGTTCGGCTTTTTCGGCTTGCAGCTGTGCCTGGATGGCGGTGAGTTCTTTGGCTTTCATCGGGGCACAATATACCGCGCTCCGCCGACGGCTGCCGACCGGCCCGGCGCGCAAACTCAGCGATTAATCAGCAGGCTATTGTCGATCGCCACGAAACTCGTGGCCGCCGCCCGGAGTAAATCAGAAGTCAGGGCCGGCACACCGTAGACAATGGACTGGGTGGAAAAGCGCTCGCGAATACGGTCCAGCAAGATGCCGAAGTCGCCGTCCCCCGATAAGAGAATGACCCGATCACAATCTGCGGCTGCCTCATAGACGTCCAATGCAAGACCCACATCCCAGTCCGCCTTGCTGGTACCGTCCAGGCGCTTGCGCACCGGCTTGAGCTTCACCGTGAAACCAATAGCCCGCAGAATATTCTGGAATTGCTCCTGCTTTTCGTTACCACTGTCCGTGGCATAGGCAACGGCCGTGACAAGCTCCCTGTCCTGCGTCGCAGCGGCCCAGAACTTGTTGTAGTCGAAATTACGGCCGTAGGCCTCGCGACAGGTGTAGTAGATATTCTGCACATCCACGAATATGCCGACTCGGCTAATGGCATCGCCGTTTTTGTCGCTCACTGGTCGCCCTCCTCACACGTGATAGTCAAAGCATGGACACCAGCACGACGCTGCAGTCATCCAACGCCCGCTGGGATGCGGCCATTGACGTGCTTCCTGGCGCTTGCGCAACGCCTGACACGTGACCTGGTTTGATAACAACGACCAAGGGCAGCACCGAAACCGCTGCATCTAGCCCGTATCAAGCCAGACAAAATTCCGGCGCCGGCTCTCGCAGGTTGTAGTGTGAGCTCATGACGTAACCATAAGCCCCCGCCGTCGCAATCAGCAGCACATCGCCTTCGCGGCACACGGGCAGCAAACGGTCATTACCCAGACGATCACCGGACT
>JBPCXH010000235.1:0-4849 GCA_051008735.1 Gammaproteobacteria bacterium
CTCACGGGCTGTCTCAGCTCTGCGAGTAAGTTCAGCCAGAACAATACCGCCCACAGGCCATCCTTTTCCCGCGTGTGGCTTGAGCTGGTACCAAAGCTTTCCTCACCGCACAAATCGATCAGTCCGGCCTCCAAAAGGTTGCAGAAAAAGCGCCAGCCCGTTGGTGTTTCGAAGCATGGGATACCCCTATGGGCAGCCACTTGATCCAGGGCTCGGCTGGTCGGCATGGACCGCGCGACGCCGGCAATGCCGCGGGAATAGCCGGGTATGCGACTGGCGTGAGCCAGCATAATCGCGACGCTGTCGCACGGCGACACCATCAGGCCCGGTCCCAAGATCATATTGCGATCCCCATCGCCGTCCGACGCGGCGATCAGATCGGGTGACTGCGGACTTTGCGCAAGCTTTGCCAGGTGGGCTGCATCAACAGGATTCGGATCGGGATGGAAGCCGCCAAAGTCAGGCAGTGGTTCTCCATGCAAGATGGAGTCATCAGGCGCCCCGAGGCGGTGACAAAAAATCTCGCGCGCATAGGGCCCGGTGACAGCGTGCAGGGAATCAAAGGCCAGTCGGTGACCTGAACCAAGGTACTCGCGCATCTTGTCGAAATCGAAAAGTTGTTCCATTTGATCGGCATAATCCGCAGCCGAGTCAGTAACCTCCAGGCTCAGTGGTCCGAGTTGATGCTTGCCCGGCACGGCAAGCGGTAAATCGGGTAGGTCGCAAATTGAGTAGCCGTTAATTGTCCGGCTGTTTTGATAAATAGCGTCGGTCAGTGACTCAGGCGCCTGGCCGCCGGAGGCCGTGTTGAACTTGACGCCAAAGTCGCCGTCGGGGCCACCGGGATTGTGGCTGGCGGTTAACAGCAAGCCGCCCGCTGCTGCCCGTGTCCTGATCAGGTGTGATGCAGCCGGTGTCGCAAGACGGCCGTCGATGCCGGTAATAATTTGTGTGATGCCACGCGCTGTCGCTATCTCCGCGATGATCTGCATGGCTTCACGGCTAAAGTATCTGCCGTCGCCACCAACGACCAATGACGCTTCAGCCGGAACATCCAGCGTGCAAAAAATTGCTTCGATATAGGTGTGCAGGTAATGCGGTTGTTTGAAAGTCGCTACTTTTTTTCGCAGACCGGCGGTACCCGGGCTTTGATCAAGGTACGGCTGGCAGGAAATTTTGCGAGTCTCGTAGAGTGTTTTCATGTCAGATTCGAAGGTGCACTGCAAGTCTTTTATGTGACGCATTCGGAAGCTTTGGAAAAAAGTTCCTGTGCTATAGTCGAAGCATGTCAGTTGACAGCTATATGGTACCCGAAGGCCACGTCTGCCCGCGCAGTTTTGGTGGTTTGATGGCGCTGTATGAAAGTAATTTCATCAAGTTGTCGCACTTGCTTGGAGAGCTGAGGGCAGGGGAGTTGCGTGCAGTTTCCAGTTGCACCGGGGATTTTCCACTGCATCTGGTCCAGGGGGCCGCAGACTCCACGCGTTACACCCAGGATCTTCAGTTAACTTATGTGTTTGATAGTGTCGGCGAGCAACTGGCTGATCCGGATTTGCACGTGCGTGTTTATCGGGACGCGCGCATGGCAGAAGTCAGAAGCTGGTCCGCTCACCATCGCCACGATGCCTTATTGCAATTGCGACGGTCCTATGGGCGCGAGCTGGATCGCCGCTGGGCGAGAAATATGATGCTTGGCAAGTGGCTGGATTACCTGGTGGAACGGGGTCACGCTTTTCACCAGTCGGAGAGCGTGGAGCTCAGCCACGTCGAGGCCTGAAAGGCCGAATTGACGACTCAGTCAACGTTCCCCGGTCCCTGAACCGCTAGCCTGAAAGCTGTAGGCGCTCCATTGAGCGTCGGCAGGTTATTCGTTCATGGACAGTGTGGTTTCTAACATTCCGCGGCAAGGGGCTTCCCCCGCCGAAGAAGACCGGCTTCTGGATCTCTTCTGGAATCGAGCGGAACTCAAGAAAGGCTTTGCGGATCTGCGCGCCGAACGCGATAACCTGCGTGAGCGAGTCCGTGACCAGGAAGGTCAGATTCTCCGCGCCAGGCAGCGTGTCGAGGAGCTTGAGGGGGTGTTGGCCGATCCCGTGCAATCAGCGAACGCCAGTATTTTCTTCCAGCTGCGAACGCTCTGGGGCTATGGGCGGCGTCGCTTAATGCGACTGAGTCGCGACCTGGCGACGCACGAGCAGGAGCGCAGTCACCAGGCTGGCAGGCAGGCTTTCGAATCCAGTCGCGAAGAAGATCTGGCGTCGCTTGATCGGGACCTGGCCGCAGCCCGGTCTCAGGTCCAGGAAGCCCAGCAATTGTGGATTAGCCTGGCGCGTCGCCGGCGCAGTCTGTGGGCCTGGTTCGGTGATCGTCCCTCATCTGACGAGCTGTCCCTGGCACGCGATTCTCTGTGCCATGCTCGTAGCGAGCGTGATCGGATTGATCAGCTGCGAACGTCCCGGTTGCATGAAGCGGCGCCCGCGGGCGGCGATCTGACTTTGGCCAGTCGACGGCGGATAAATTTGGCTGTCATCGCCCTGGCCCAGGAGTTATTGCTAAATTTTGATCAGGACAATTTGGCGATTCAGGCCCGCGAGGCTGTATCCCGGCAAATGGGCGACATGAATTTCGGTTCTCCTTCGGTGTGCCGAACAATGAGCCGCGCCATCGCGACGCGCCTGCAAGAGTTTGAGTCAGGTACCGATCTGGCGGCCAGGATTCGCAGCCGAACGCGCTACCTCGCCAGTTTCGCGCGCTACCGGCTTGATACTGATGCGGTGCCCGTGGCGAGTTGCTTCACCACCATGCCCCGCCAGCTGGATGATGTCGGTGGCGTAGTGGGGGATCAGGTTGTGGTGGTCAATGTCCTGTCGGAGGAGTACTGGGACCTCTACGCAGTTCTGTTGAACTAAGGACGCTGCCGGCTGTTCTCAGGTCCCGGCTGCCTGGGTCAGAACCGAAGGGCGATTGTCGAAGTCCACCATATCCAGTAACACCAGGCCGGCCTGATCTTTCAGTACGTCCGCGCGCTCCTCCTCTTCGGCCTCATCCAGGCTTTTCAGAGGCTCAAGGTCCAGCGCGGCCCGGCGAATATTCTCCCTGACCAGCCTTTCCTCTCGTCGTCCTTCGCGCTCTGCGCGCCGGGTATCGATATTCAGCGATACGGATCTCTGCGCGCGAGTTTCTTCGATAGCCTCAATGTCGGATACCAGAAATTGCACATCGGGATCGGTGCTCAGGCGGCTGCGTTGGGAGCGATTTAACTGATCGATGGTTTCAGTCAGCGGTCCGCGTGCATCAAAGCGGGTTGCTTCAATCTGATCCCAGGGGAGGGCGCGCTCTCGGCTGCTTTCTCCGACTGCATCAGGGTCAACTACGGAGGGCAGGTCAACGTCCGGGAGAACACCGCGATGCTGCGTGCTGCCGCCAGTTACGCGGTAGTACTTGCCGATGGTCAAAGTTAATTGTCCAAGACCTTCATCCGGTACTCGACGAACGTACTGGTCAAGTACGTACAAATTCTGCACGGTACCTTTGCCAAAGGTCTGTTGGCCGATAACCACGCCACGCTGATAGTCCTGAATTGCCGCGGCAAAGATTTCGGAAGCCGACGCGCTGAATCGATCTACGAGCACCACCAGGGGGCCATCGTAGGCAGCGGCGGGTAACGGGTCTTCCAGAACTTCGACGCGGCCGTTGGTATCCTTGAGTTGGACAACCGGGCCTTCACCGATAAACAGCCCCGTCAGTGCTGTGGCTTCTGATAAGTGACCACCCCCGTTGCCGCGCAGATCCATGATCAGGCCATCAATGCCTTTGGCCTGTAACTCGCCGATGAGTCTTTCTACATCTCGAGTTGTGCTCACGTAGTCTTTATCGCCGCGATTGCGGGCTTCAAAGTCCTGGTAGAAACTGGGCACGGTAATCACGCCAAGCTTCACGGTCCCTCCGTTATGATCCAGTTCGAGGGTCTCTGCACTGGCGGCCTGTTCTTCCAGTTTGATTTTGTCGCGGGTGAGTTCGATTACGGTCTTTTCGTCGCCCGGCAAAGCATTGGCTGGAAGAACCTGCAATCGAACTGAGGTTCCGCTGGGCCCGCGAATCAACTGCACTACGTCATCCAGTTGCCAGCCGACGACGTCAACCAAGCTGTCTTCCTCACCCTGGCCTACGGCTGTAATGCGGTCATTGGCCTGCATTCGGCCATCCATGGCCGCGGGTCCGCCCGGGATTACATTCAAGACTTTGACTAGTTCATCGTCCAGCTGCAGTGATGCACCGATGCCCTGATACGACAGGCTCATCTGAATTCTGTATTCCTCGGATTGCCTCGGCGACAAATAGCTTGAATGCGGGTCCAGAGTACGTGCAAACGAGTTCATGAAGGTGTCAAAGACATCGTCGCTGTCCAGCTCGTTGACGCGCTTTAGCACGCGGTCATAGCGTTTGGTCAGCACACTCGCCACACCTTCCTCAGTGACTTCACCCGCGTCGTCGACCTTGTCGTCCCAGATCTTGTCAGCCAATAGCAGGCCGATGGCATCATTCTTGACGCGACGCCGCCAGACATCCTGCATTTCTGCCGCCGTCTTAATCCAGGGTAAGTCCTCGCGGTCAAACTGGTAGGACTCGTCTACAGTGAAACTCGGTTCGTTGTCCAGCTGGCTTAAGGCGTAGCTAAGATTTTGCTGAGCGCGCAGTCGATACAGGCGAAAAATATCGAATACCGGTTCAAGGTCACCGGCTCTGAGCACATCGTCAAGCTCCTGCCTGTAACGTGAGAAATATTTGATATCGGCTTCGAGGAAGTACTGTTTACCGGGGTCTAGAACCTGGAGGTAGTTTTCCAGGA
>JBPCXH010000236.1:0-2608 GCA_051008735.1 Gammaproteobacteria bacterium
TCGCTTATCTGTATCCGGCACGCGAAGCACAGCCTGTCATCGAGCTGGAACTGGATGACCGTATCAGCGATATCGCCGCGGACGAAGTGCGCATGCGACAACTTCTTCATAACTTGATTCGTAACGCGCTGGAAGCGCTGGATGGTCAGGCATCGGGATGCGTGACTTTGTCGACCGATGCAATCGACAGTGACAGCGTGGAGCTACAGGTTGCAGACAATGGTCCGGGCTTCGACCCGGAAACGGTCGATAATGTGTTTGAACCTTATGTGACGACCAAGGCGAAGGGCACGGGGCTAGGCCTTTCCATCGTGAAAAAACTGGTGGATGAACACGGCGGCACTGTGGTTGCAGAAAATCGCGCCGGCGGCGGCGCAATCGTGCGCGTGCGCATGCATAGGCAAAATCCCTCAGGGATTTCCGGGAGTGACCGCCAGCGCAATCAGCAGTGGAGGCAACACGCATGACGGCTACACAGATCCTCGTTGTCGACGACGAAGAGGACATTCGGACTCTGATTGACGAAATTTTGTCCGAAGAAGGCTATCGGGTGGCCACGGCTGCCGACGCGACTCAGGCCCGTGAGCGTTTTCGGGCCGACAATCCCAGCCTGGTGCTGCTGGATGTCTGGATGCCGGACACCGATGGCATCACCTTGCTGAAAGAGTGGTCGCGGGACGGTGTAACGCCTTGCCCCGTGGTGATCATGTCGGGCCATGGCACGGTAGAAACGGCCGTTGAGGCGACCCGTCTGGGTGCCGTGGACTTTGTGGAAAAACCCCTTTCTTTGCAGAAGCTGCTGCGCACGGTGGAACGGGCCTTGCAGGACGGTGGCCCGGGCACCATCGGCCGTGATGCGGCCCTGCCCGTGGGCAGTGATCCTTTGGGTAGCGGGGCGCGTATCCAGAAATTACGCGAGCAGGCTCGCCAGTTTGCCGCCCAAACGGAACCGCTGCTCCTGGTGGGCGAGCCCGGCAGCGGGCGTTATGCCATAGCGGACTTGTTGCACAGCAGGGGCCCATTGGCGGCAGAGCCTTTCGTCAAGGTGGCTGCGGCGGGTGTGCCGGCGGCTAACGCCGCGCAATTATTACTCGGCACCATCACACAGGCAGGTGAGGAGTCGGGCTACCTGGCCCGGGCCGCTGGCGGGGTGCTGTTTATTTCTGATTTGCAGGCCCTGTGTCTCGAAGCGCAGACCCTGCTGCGAGGCGCCCTGGAGCAACGCAGTTACGCGCCGCTGGGCCGCGCCCAGCAGGTACCCCTGCACTGTCGGGTAATTGCTTCGCTGAGCCCGAGCGCGCGGCGGGATCCGTCGGCCCACGGGCTGGATCCGCAACTGCTGGCTTTGCTCGGCGAGTTTCAGCTTGATGTTCCGCCCCTGCGCGAGCATGCCGAAGACATTTCCGATCTGTTGCGTCGTTACGTCGACTTGTTTGTTGAAGCGGAAGGCCTGAGTTATCGGCACTTCGGCGTCGCGGCCCAGAACCGGCTGCGTAATTACCCCTGGCCGGGCAATATTGGCGAACTCAAGCGCCTGGTGAGACGACTCCTGCTCACACCGGGTGAAGAAGAGATCAGTCTTGATGAACTGGAGGCTGCCCTGGAGCCACCCGTCGAGGATGTGAAAGAGCCGTTGGTCAAACATGATCTTCTTGCCTTGCCGCTGCGTGAGGCCCGTGAACAGTTCGAGCGTGCTTACCTGACTCAACAATTAAAGCTGAGCGGCGGCAAAGTCGGTCAACTCGCCAAGCGCGTCGGGATGGAACGCACACATCTGTACAGAAAACTCCGGTCTCTGGGTGTTAATTTTCGTCAGACGGGTGATGACTGATGCAGGTGCGCATTTATCACAACCCGCGTTGTTCGAAGTCGCGCCAGACGCTCGCGCTTCTGGCTGAGCGCAGCATTGATGCCGACATCATCGAATATCTGCAGACGCCACCTGAAGCTTCCACTCTGCTCGATTTGGCCGGCAAGCTGGACATCAGCCTGCGTGAACTGATGCGCACGGGCGAAGACGAATACAAGCAAGCTCGGGACGAGGTTGATCTGATGGACGATGCAAGCTTGGCCAATTGGCTGACCGAGAACCCGAAGGTCATACAGCGCCCTATCGTCGTCAGTGCCAAGGGCGCCCGGATCGGTCGTCCGCCGGAAGCCGTGTTGGAAATACTGGATTAGTCCGCTTTGCCGATGTGCGTTAATCGCTGTTGGTTCTATTGGCCTGATAGCCTGACTACCTCACTCGGTACGATCGATTTTTACCGCAGTTGTTCCTTTTCAGCTTTCCTTCCATGAATGCCAGGTTAAGCCTGATTGTCGGCTGCCTGCTAGCGGTGGGCCTGGGTATCTGGGCAAGCTTGGCGCCGCAGAACGAAGCTGCCCGGGGAGTTAGTCAGCCTCTGGCCGCCGTTACCCTGTTACCGAGCGGAAAAGCCTTGCCGGAATTCAGCCTGGTCGATAAGGCAGGTCAATCCGTGGGCCGCGAGGCCTTTTTGCAGCGCTGGTCCCTGGTATTTCTGGGATTTACTCATTGCGGTGATATTTGTCCTCTGACCATGGCCCGGATGCAGCTGATCCAGGAGGCAGTCAACGGCGCTGTGGAGAT
>JBPCXH010000237.1:0-2872 GCA_051008735.1 Gammaproteobacteria bacterium
GCCGGCCGCTGCATGGGCGCCTGCCTGGAGTATGCGGCCCGTCTCGGCAGACCGCTGATGATGTACGTGTTCAGCGATGGCTCACTGTCCAGTAACGGCGTGATCGATAACAGCAATGACGGTCGTGGCAAGGGCGAGTGGACCAGTGATAACCAGTCCACGGCTGCCTCCTTCTTCCTGGTCTACAACCCGGGCGGACCGGCGCAGCTGCGTGGACCGACCAATCAGATTGGCTGGTTCAGGTCTGATGCATCAGTGGAAACAGCCGGTTCGCCGGCCGCGAATAACGTCAACCTGCTGGTGGAAACTCTCGTGCTCAATTACATGGCCCTGCGTGGCGAGGAAAACCTGTTTGCGACGCGATTCCCCAACCACGGCCTGGGCAGCGCCGCACTGCGCGACAGCCTGACGATGTTCCAGAACATCGCCTGAGCCGCCCCGGACAGGGATCTGTTTCACATAATGTGAGCCCTGCACGGCCGGGCCTGCACGGGCCTGCGTAGACTCGCGGTTCATGAAGGAACCGCTCATCATGGCTGAAGCACCGTGCCTGGAAGACCTGCTTGCGTGCCCTCGATGCGACGCCGCTTTAGCGACCGTAGCCGATGGCAGCTTTCAGTGCCCGGCCTGCCAGGTCAATTTTCCGCGAATCAATGATCTGCCCTTTTTGTTCGCCGAACCCGGAGCGGCCTGGGGTGAATGGCAAGCTCGAGTTAATTACGAACTCCGCCGCCTGGAAACCCGCACGCGCCAGCTTGATCAAAGCCTTTCAGCCGATACCCTTCGTCCGGCGACCCAGGCACGACTCACGCATGTCCGTGATGCCTGCCAGGATCAATGCGCCCGTTTGAAAAGTTTGCTGAAGGAACTACTGGCGACGGGCCAGCCGGCTGCGCAGGAAACTTATCTGGCCCTGCGCACACGCCTGCCCTCGGACCAGGGCCTCAACACTTACTATCAAAACCTGCATCGAGACTGGTGTTGGGGCAGTGAAGAGAACGATGCCAGCTGGTCCATTGTCCGTGAACTGCTGCCCGAGACGCCCGGACGAGTCCTGGTCCTGGGCGCGGGTGGCGGCCGACTGAGCTACGACTTGCATCAGTCCAGCACAGCCAACCTGACCGTCGCGCTCGACTTCAATCCCCTGTTACTGAGTGCCGCCAGCCGAATTAGCCAGGGTGATGGCCTTCAGCTTTGGGAATTCCCCATCGCACCGCGGACCAGCCAGGATCATGCCGTACTCCGGCAGTTGCAGGCTGACCCGATTCGGCCCGGCCTCCACTATGTGCTTGGCGATGTATTGCGCGCACCCTTCACCGCCGGCAGTTTCGACACGGTCGTCACACCCTGGCTCATCGACATTCTGCCCGTCGAGCTGCAGGACCTGGCGAACCGTATCAATGGCTTACTTGCACCCGGCGGCCAGTGGCTGAACTTTGGTTCTCTGGCCTTCAGCCATCCCGAAGAGGCCAGCAACTACAGCCCGGAAGAAAGCCAGTCGGTAATAACCGACAGCGGTTTTGAATGCCTGGGCTATCGCGAGGACCAGATACCCTATATGTGCTCGCCGGCCAGCCGCCATGGCCGACAGGAGTGGGTGGCAAGCTTCGCCGCCCGCAAAATGCGGGAAGTTGCGACCCCGGATCGCTACCGTGCCTTGCCTGAATGGCTAATAAGCGGTCGCGATGCGGTACCGGCTTACGAATCTTTCCAGATGCAGGCGGCATCCACTCGCATTTTTGCTTTCGTCATGGGAATGATTGACGGCAAGCGCTCCATAAAGGACATGGCAAAACTGATGCAGTCCCAGCGCCTCATGGAACAACAGGAAGCCGAAGGTGTGATCCGCGACTTTCTGATTCGAATGTACGAAGATAGTCGGCGGGCCGGTTAGCCCGTCCGAGTCGCCGGCTGGTCTGACTAGTTCCCCGATCCCAACAACCGACTATCCAGTTCGCATTCGCTACTGCCTTCTTCCCGCAATTTACACAAGCTGATTGGCAACACCTCGGCGACAAAGTCCTGCAGGTTCGCCGCGGTCAAAGGTGACTTTTTCGGCTTAAATGAATCCACCCGCATGGCCTTCTGAATCAGATAAATATCATTGCGACCCTGAATAGCCAAAACATAGGCCACTTCACCCTGGCCACGCCTGGCACCCGAAGGCTGGTCCTCAGTGAATTTGCCGCAACCGTGCAGCGCTTCGATAGCTTCAAAGCCCTGAATATCTTTGGTACCCAGACGCGTATGTATCACCGTCTTCGGGCAAATCCGGTACAGGGTCTCGCGCATGGAATTCAGGATCGTCGCAGGCGTGGCCGACCAGGAACCCATTTTCACAGCCTGGATTGTCAACATTTCGCTCCACGACTCTATGACCTCGCCCTCGGGAATATATTCAAGCAAATAAAGATTGCCGCGCGCTTGCCGGAACGCCGGCACCCAGCCAGCCGGGACCCGGTAACGCAGCCCCTGGCTGAACACGCGGGACACCGTGAACCCGGACAAGTCCGTCGAGTCGGATTGAGACTGACAGCGCGTATCAACGATACCTTCGCCGCAAAGGTAGACCTCTTCTTTCAGGTAGACCTCGGCCGCAACCTGGGCTGCACCAAAATCTGTGGCAGCCTCTTCCGAGCCAAAATGCAGCTGACCGGCCACCTCCACGGGCGGGTGGCGCGATTGCCTGGACACAACAAATACATCCGTGCCTTTAACGAGGACGGCATAGTGGGTGATGGCACCAAAATTCTCCGCCTTAACCTGGGCGCACATCAGGTTACCCGTAGCACGCGTGTAACCGGCAACAGGCTCGGACTTGCCGAAGTTGAAGCGAGTGTGGGTGCACAGTTCAGCGGAAGCGGCGAACAGA
>JBPCXH010000238.1:0-21580 GCA_051008735.1 Gammaproteobacteria bacterium
CAGGCCGGGCCTGAGCGGGCCGTGCGGCCGGGCCTGGAGGCAGATCTGGCGCAGCTGTGGGCGCAGCTGCTGGGCCTGGAGGCCGTGGCCCCCCACGAGGATTTCTTTGCCCTGGGCGGCCATTCCCTGCTGGCAACCCGCCTGGTCGCCCGCATCCGCGAACAATTCGGCCGGGAAATCCCTTTGCTCGCCGTGTTCGAACATCCTACTGTGTCAGGGCTAATGCGGATAATGGCGGACCTGCCCGACACAGCTCAGTCAGGGGATTTGCCTGTCATAGAGCCAGTGAGCCGTATATCAAGTAACAGCCGGCCTGCCTGATGGGCCGAAGGGGAATAAAATGTCAGCCCAGATCCCATTCAAGCGCAGGGAAGTGTCCGTGACTGAAGAAGCCGAGTCCGTTGATGAGCTATCCGCTCACTTCAAAGAGATCATTACCGGTCTTGGCGAGGATGTGGAGCGAGAAGGTTTGGTTGATACGCCAAGGCGAGCTGCCAAGGCGATGCGCTTTCTGACCCAGGGGTATCGCCAGAATCTTGGAGACCTCGTCAATAATGCGGTTTTCACCAGCGATACGGATGAAATGGTCATCATCCGGAATATAGAGATGTACTCCTTGTGCGAGCATCACATGCTGCCGTTTATCGGGCAGTGTCACGTTGCCTACCTGCCGCAGGGCAAGGTTCTGGGCTTATCGAAAATTGCTCGAATCGTCGACTACTTTGCGCGACGTCTTCAGATCCAGGAAATTCTGACCAAACAGATTGCCGAGTGCGTGAAAGACGCGATAGATGCCCGCGGCGTCGGTGTGGTCATCGAGGCCAAACATATGTGCATGATGATGCGCGGGGTGGAGAAGCAGAACTCCACCATGACCACCTCCTGCATGTTGGGCAGTTTTCGCCAGGATCCAACAACCCGGGATGAATTTCTGCGCCTGGTTCGACCTTAGGGCGTTCAATGCCGGCATAAAAAAGCGGCCTGACGGGCCGCTTTTTTTTTAACCGGCGCGTCAATACAGTAGGTCAGTTTGAATCCCGGCGTTGCCTGGTTTCATTGCAGGCTGCCCGGGCGATATCAGGTTGCTCCGTGAAGAAACCATCAATACCTGCATCAATAAACAGTCGGTGCTCAGCCAGAGAGTCGCCCAGAGCTGTGTTGGGGCCGGCACTGCGCAGGTTGGCGGGCAGAAATTCATTCTCGGCGCGAAACGTCCAGGCGTGCACGACCAGTCCGAGACTGTGGGCGCGCTGCGGTAAATCGGTGGCATTTTTCCCGCTGAGATTTCCGGCTTCATCGCGCGGGATGAGTAGCCCGTATTTTTCCACGCCAATACCATCCACAAATTCGGCTAATTGGCGCAGGCCGTCATTGCTTATCTGGGCCTCGGTTTTTGCCGGCGTATCGGCATCACGCGCGAGCAGGTAAACCAATCGAATTTCAGTCAGGTCATTCAGGCGCTTCAGGCTGTCAGTCTCGAATGACTGGATAAAGACGGGTGCGCCAGTTCCCCTGTAATCATTGGCTTCCAGCACCTCGACGAGCGTGCCTTCGGGATCCAGTCCACGGTCTCTAAAATAGGCGGGTGACTTCAGTTCAGGGTACAGCCCGATGCTTCGACCGAGGATCTGCTCCATGTCCCGCACCATGTCGATAATGTCCTGCAAGCTTGGAATCGGGAACAGGTCGTTCAGGGAGGTATTGGCAGGACGAACTTCGGGCAGCCGTTCTCTGGCTCTGAGTTGCCGGAGTTCGGGCAGGGTGAAGTCTTCGCTGAACCAGTCCGAAGTTTCCCTGTCGTTAATGGTGCGTGTTGCCCGTCTTTGGCTGAATGCTGCGTGGTCGGAGATATCCGTTGTCCCCGACAGTCGATTCTCGTGCCGGGCAATGAAATGACCGTCCCGGGTCATGACCAGGTCGGGTTCGATGTAATCAGCGCCAAGGAGAATTGCGAGGCGATAAGCGGCCAGCGTATGCTCGGGCACATAGCCGCTTGCGCCCCGATGCGCGATCACCAGACATTTTTCCTGTTCGGTTTCGGCCGGAGCAGCAACCGTTATGAGTAGGGAAACAATACCGGCGACAAGCCCGGTTCCAGGGAAGAATTTCATTTGTACAAGCCGGTCATAATCTCGGTTGCTTTGTTGCTGGTCCTTGGCTGTTCGGGCAGCCCCGCACCCACTGAAACCAGTCAGGCCCCCCTGTCCTGGCTCCAGCCTCTGCCCGACAGTGGTCTGCGGGCTACTGTCTTGTTAACGGTAGGGGATCGAATCGGTGAATACCAGCCGCCCGGTCGTCTCGATGGCCTCGGCGCATGGAGAACGGACAAGGACACCCTGAGGGTTTTTGCCAATCATGAGTTGCCGGCTACGGCCGGGTACCCCTACCAGCTGGCCAACGGAACAGAGCTGCGCGGCTCGCGGATCAGCTACTTCGACCTGGATCTGGGCAGTGGTCAGCTGCGCGCGGCGGGACTGGCTTTCGACAGTATTCGCGATCGCGAGGGCAAGCGTGTGGAACTTGCCACGCAAGTGAGCGAGCAGCCCAGGCGGCCAACGGCTGGATTAAACGCCTTGTGTTCTGCGGCCGGGTACAAAGCGGGTCAGTATGGCTTTGTCGACGATCTGTTTCTGACCAATGAAGAAGTCAGTGCCCGGGAAGATCATCCCCATGGCGGCAGTGTCTGGGCTCTGGATATCGGTGAGCGAGAACTGTGGGCTGTGCCGGACCTCGGTCGGGGTGCATGGGAAAACGTTGCTGCCGTGTCTGCGCCCGAGGGCTATGTCGCCCTGCTATTGGGCGACGATATTCAGTTTGGTCGAGCGCCTTTATATTTGTATATCGGTCGAAAGCAAGGCAATGATTTTCTGGGGCGCAACGGTTTACGCGACGGACAGCTGCATGTGTGGGTTGCCGATGGCGGTGAACAGTCACCGGCTGACTGGCGTGGCACAGGCACTGCGCGGCCGGGTAGTTTTGTCCCACTGGCTGCCCGACTGGATTCCCGGGCCGGTGCCAAGGGGTACGACGCGAGGGGCTATCGCGATGACACGACCCTGCGAGAGGCTGCCTGGAAACTGGGTGCCTTCGTCTTCTCCCGACCGGAAGATCTGCACGTCAATCCGACCGACGGCTTGCAGGTCATTTTCGCCTCCACCGGCCAGGGTAAATCGGTACCCGATGATGATTGGGGGACGCTGTACCGGATTGATCTGAGTTTTAATCCACGTGCTGAGGGCCTGCCTGCTGTATCGGCTGTGCTAAGCATTGTCCACGACGGCGATGATCTCGGCGATCGCGGTATTCGCAGTCCGGATAATCTGACCTGGGCGCGGGACGGTATGGTCTATGTGCAGGAAGACAAGGCAACCAAGCTGGCGAGCTTTGGCGCGGATACGGGTATTGATGCATCGCTGTGGCGTATTGATCCTCGCCAGCCCTACGACTACCAGCGTCTGGCTGTCATTGACCGTGCTGTCTCTCTGCCACCCGGTTCTGTGGACAGAAAAGCTGATGATTTTGGCGCCTGGGAAAGTTCAGGAATCATCGATGTGGCTGATCGCCTGGATTTGCCGCCCGGCCAGCAGGCCTTCCTGCTGAGTGTGCAGGCCCACGGGCTTAGCAAAGGGCCTATCGGGGGCCGGCGCGAGCTGGTCGAGGGCGGTCAATTGGTATTGCTGACAAGCAAATAATCTCTGGCCTTGCTTCCGCGCCGCGGTTTTACCGTGCGTTTCTGGTCTTTTCGCTTCATAACATGTTCGTGCGTAGCAAGGTGTCAACGAAATAGGGGGACAGACAGGAAGCTGACCTGTCCGGACCAGACCCAAGGCAATGGGGTTTGCACAATGCGCTCCATGAACACGCAACACAAAACGCAGAGAGGCCGGCCGCCCCTGGGGCGCACCCGGATGGTAACAATTGGTATCCGTATGGAGCCTACTGAACGCGAGCAACTGGAAGCGCTGGCGACCAACAGTGGTCATTCCCTGTGCGGCTATTTGCGCGAAGTGATTCGCCGCGAACTGGCCCAAGATTCAGATGAGCAAGTCCCCTTGGCTGCCGCTGGCTAATTCACCCTTTAATCTACAATAAAAAATTCTCCCCAATTATTTTGACCGCCATTCGGCGGTCTTTTTTTTGCCCGGGCTTGGCATCGGTTAACGGAGTCTGGCAGTCTGGTTGCCGAGCTTATGAATTCCACTAACCCTTTAGCCGGCGTATCGGGTCCTGCCCGTCTCGGCCCGATTCGGCTGAGCCCCGGTGTCCGTCCGCGACATGCAGCGGCTTTGTTCTATTCCGCGACTTTCATGATGGTCATGATCAATGTCGTGGTGTTGCTCAATCCGTACCTGCTGCATCAGCACCTGGGTATGCCAACGGAAGTTCAGGGCAACTTCACGGGCAATCTCACGGTGCTGCTCGAAATCATCGTGTTTGCACTGGTTGTTCCCCTGGGAGGCTTGTCTGATCGAATTGGTCGGCGGCCTATCTTCGTCGCGGCTTTCCTGTTTTTCGCTGCCGGCCTGGTCTTGATGCCCTTTGCCACCACGCCTGTTGAGTACGTGCTCACCCGTTGTCTGACGGCCACCGGCGCTGCTTGCGGTGTGACCATGGTTTCGGCGGTGTTGGCCGATTACCCGGACAACCGTGATCGCGGCAAGATGATTAGTTTGAACGGCATCTTTGTCGGTTTGGGCCTGGTGCTGATTGCTTCTTTCGGTTTCGCGCAGTTGCCCGAAATACTTGCCAGTCGTGGTTATAGCGGCATTGATGCCGGCATTTACACCTTTGCACTGGCAGCCCTGTTGTCGCTGGTATCTGCCCTGGTGGCGCATTTTGGTCTCAAAGGGAGGGATGCGACTGCCGACAAGCAGACGCGCGAGAGCTTCTCGCAGCAATTGCAGGTGGGCTTTGCCGCCATCCGGGGAAACCCGCGTCTGCGCCTGGGTGCCGTGGCAACTTTTGTGTCTCGCGGTGACCTGACCGTACTGGCCGGTTTTTTTACCCTCTGGCTCGTCGCCCTGGGCACCGATCGCGGGCTGCAAGTGGCTGACGCGCAGGGGCTTGCCGGGCGCTTGTTTGGTATCTCTCAGCTGGCCATGTTGCTGTTTATTCCGGTGATGGGTTTCATCGTGGACCGCTTCGATCGCACCACGGCTCTGATTGTGGCGATGGCGGTTGCGACTGTGGGCTACGGTGCGCTGGGTATCGTGCCGAACCCTCTGGAGTCACCGCTGATATATCCCGTTGCCCTGCTGGCCGGTGCCGGTGAGGCGGGCGTCATTGTTACAGCGCCTGCCCTGGTAGGGCAGGAAGCGCCCGCGCGGCTGCGCGGCTCTGTGATTGGTTTTATGGCGCTGGTGGGTGCACTGGGCGTACTGATTAATGTGAAAGTTGCCGGCGTTCTGTTTGATACCTGGATGTACCAGGGCCCGTTTTTATGGATGGCCGGTCTGAATGCCGTCGTGCTGTGCTGGGCTGTCTATGTTCGGCTGCGATACGGCACCAGCGCATCGGGGGTTCAAGTAGAGGCAGACTCAACGAGTTGACTGCAGCAAAGTGGCCAGCATTTCCACGTGTTCCGGGGCGTGGGCGTGCGACAGAAAACCAACTTCGTAGGGACTGGGCGGCAGGTACAGGCCGGCTTCCAGGCCCGCCTTGAATAATCGGCTATAGCGCTCGCCCAGGTCGGTCGGCAAGGCGGCGGGTGAGCGCACGGTAGTTTCGCAAGTTGGAGACAGCCAGAACAGGGAGCCCGCGCGTTGCAGCTGCCAGTCGTTGCTTTCGCTGACAGCCTGTTCCAGTTTGGTGCCCAGATCTTCCAGGTGGGCATAGACCTCACCGTCCAGAAGAGCGGTGAGATTTGCATGACCGGCCGCCATGGCGACGGGATTCGCGCTGAGGGTACCGGCCTGGTAAACATCACCCACCGGCGCCAGGTTTTCCATCAGGGTGCGCTGGCCAGCTACTGCGCCCACAGGAAAGCCACCGCCGATTATCTTGCCCCAGGTGACCAGGTCGGGCTGGATGCCCAGCATCTGTGTGCAACCGCCGAAGCCCAGGCGAAAGCCCGTGATCACTTCATCAAAAATCAACAGGCTGCCTTGCTCCTGGCACCGCTGCGCCAACCGGTTAAGAAAAGCCCGGCGTTGCGGTAACAGGCCGTAATTGGCTGGCACTGGTTCGATGATGGCCGCTGCGATGTCCTTGTGATTAGCGAAGATTGCATCCAGGGCTGCTTCATCATCCAGAGGTGCGACCAGCGTGTCCGTAGCGACGCCGGCCGGAATACCCGCACTATCCGCAGTTCCCTGGCCTGCCAGTCCGGAGCCGGCGCGAATCAGCATCGCATCCGTGTGCCCGTGGTAGCAGCCGGCAAACTTCAGGAGCTTGTCTCGCCCGGTGGCAGCGCGTGAGATGCGCAATGCAGTCATCACAGCTTCTGTGCCGGAGTTCATAAAGCGGATCTGCTCGGCCCAGGGCAATTGCTTGTTAATCAGCTCAGCCAGGGCCAGAGAAGCGGTTTCTGCAGTACCGAAACTCCAGCCTCGCTCAAGGGCCGCGGTGACTGCGCGTTTTACGGCCGGCGTGCTATGGCCCAGGATCAGCGGGCCAAAAGCCATGCAGAAATCGATATAACGACGCCCATCGACGGCATGGATAGTGGCCCCGGACGCAGACTCCATGAATATCGGTTCGCCACCCACCGCGCGCAAGGCGCGGACCGGTGAGTGCACGCCGCCCGGCGTGACACGTTGCGCGCGTTTGAGTAGTTCGTCGTTCGTCACGGCCGACGGGCCGCATAAGTAATGATCATATTGGCACCGGCACGCAGGCAGGCGAGCCAGCTTTCCTGCTGGGCGGCGTCCCGGTCAGCCAGGCCATTGGCGGCCAGCAGGTCAATAGCTGCCTGCTCGCCGCTGACTTGATAAGCCGCGCGGGGCTGGTCCGGTAAACGCTCACGCAGCCCACTGAGAATATCCAGATAGGGCAGGGCGGGTTTTACAATCAGAATATCGGCGCCTTCCTCAGCATCGCGTTGCGCGCTGGCCAGGGCATCGGCAGGGCGGGCCGGATCGAGTTGGTAAGTTCTTCGGTCGGTCAGTGTGTTGTCCGGCGAGGGTGCGGACTGCGCAGCTTCGCGGAAGGGCCCGTAGAAGGCCGAGGCAAATTTTGCTGCGTAACTCATGATGGCGGTGCGTTCCAGGCTCTGGTCATTGAGCGTTTTTCGAATGGCAGCGACTCGCCCGTCCATCATGTCGCTCGGCGCCACGCAGTCTGCGCCGGCTTGGCTATAAGCCAGTGCAGCCTTGGCCAAGACCAAAACCGTCGCTTCATTATCAACGTAGTCGCCGGCTTCATTCAGCAGGCCGCAATGACCGTGATCGGTATGGGAGCAAAGGCAGACGTCGGTAGCAAGCCAGATCGCGTTACCAAAACGTAATTTAATTGCCTCGATCTGTGCGGCACAGAAATCAAAATCCATGGCCGTCGCATGCTTTTGGGCAGGGACGCCAAAGAGCAGGAACTTGCTGATGCCGGCAGTCAGATCAGCTTCTATTTGCTTGAGGAGCGAGTCGGGCGATTCCTGGTAGACGTCGTGGAGTCCGGCTACCGCTTCGCGCCGGGTCAGCCCGTCAACCACGAACAAGGGCTGGATGAGTTGCTCGCGGCTGACGCGAAATTCTCGGGTCAGCTCGCGCAGATGAGGGTTCAGGCGCGTACGCCGCCGACCTAAGCGACCCATGCCTGCCATGCCTCGCGGTTGGGGAATACCCGGGGTTGCTCGCCCATGTCACGCAGCGCCCGCAGTGTTTTACCGCTGCCACAGGCGTGTTCCGCTGACCGGGGCAGACAGTCACGTAATGCCAGGTACTGCTCCCGGCTGCCCCAGAAGAAATGCGTCGCCTGACGCGCTGTGGCGCGAATCTGTGTCAGTGCGCTATCGACCGGGGTTTCCAGGGCGTAGGTTGCAACGATCCGCCCAACCTCGCTGTCTTGCCACGATGCTTCCGCCCCCGAGCGAGTCAGCACAGCCCAGTCGCCCAATGCCGGCAGCTGAAGTACGGGGGTGCGAAGTGTGTCGCGCAGTGCATCAAAGCCCAGGCCGTCAGCGCAGCCCTCGACCCATATTCCCAGGGCTGCAAGCTTTTGCCAGCTGGTGAGGCCGCTGACCCAGATGCGTCGGTTCTCCAGCACGGGCAAATTGCTGCTCAGGGCATACCAATGGGCGATGAACAGCGCGGGCTGCGGGACATTTTCTAAAGCCACGGGCAGTTGTCGTCTCTGACAAGCGCGGGTCCAGGCAGCACCGTCCCAGCCTTTTGCCCGCGAGGGCGCTTCGGGTTGTGCCCAGTTCAGGGCAGCAGTACTGGCCTGTTCGCGGCTGCGGGCGAAAAGAAGGGTGCCCAGTTCCGGCACTGCGATGGCTGTGGCGCCCAGCGTGCTGTCAATGATCGGATTGGCCGGTTCCGTCGCGGCGAATTCGGCCGCCACGGCTTTTGCCGTCGCAGCATCGTGCAGGCCGGCCAGTTTCGCCACCAGTTTTGCATCCTCGACGCGGCATTCCACAACCAGTGCACCCTGGCCCGGTGCAGCGGGGCATTCAGATAAGGGTGGCAGCATCCATCGCAGCCCGATGAGCAATGGCTGCAGTACAGACTGTCCGTCTGCGTCCGCCCACAATCGTTCGAGGCCGGCGAGTGCAATGACTACGGCGTCCAGTGCATCCGGGGAGTCGGGGTCTGTGTGCAAGTGATCGATACGTTGTTCTACCGGTCCTCGCAATGACTTGAATATTAGCTCCGGATCCGGGCCGAGGCGGGGCAGGGCCGCGTGCAGGAAACGTCGCACATTAATTTCACGTCGCGCTGACGATGAGCCGATTCGAATTGCTTTGCCGGCGCGCAATCTTGCCGGTGTTTCGGCTCTAAAAAGAATGACATCACGAGGGTTTGCACGAGTTGGTATGGCAGCCGTGGTCAGACCAGCCGGCCGCGTAACAAGATCTTTTCGGGAATGCACAGCGAAGTCTGCTTCGCCTGCCAGAATCGCCTGATCAATTTCTGCCGAGAAAAAATCCGTATCGGCAACGGACTGTAAGGGCGTCGCCAGATTGCGGTCACCGCGGGTAGTGATGAGCTTCAGGCTTACTTCTAACCCTGGGTTGCTCGCCATGAGGGCGGCGGCAATCTGCCGGCTCTGGGCGACGGCCAGAACTGAGCCTCGCGTCGCAAGGCGAAGTTTCTGTGCCGGCTGGCTCATGCCCGCGCGCGGTTGGCTGCGGAATATCCGCTCGCGTAGCGGTTGGCTGCATGATCCGCGCAGGCATTTCGCGCGTGTTCAATTTGCAGCGAGCGCACGTTGTCCTGACTTTGTCGCAAGGCAAACAAATCGTCGAGACAATGGTATCGATCAGCTGATTTAATCTGGAAGGACCGGCTAGTCCGGTGACCCAGATGGGTCACGCTCTCAGGGGCGGCTGCTTCCAGCCACCGACGCCAACGTGCATCGTTCGAGGGGTCGGGTGGAGTAGTCAGGATGATATGTCGGGCCCACCGGGCTGCTTTCTGGCCATCCGCTGGCGCAAAATTTTCCAGCCATTCCGGGGACAGTGTCTCGGTGGGCCGATGATTCCACAGCGCGGTAGAAAATTGTCGAAAAAAGGGCCATACGGAGCGCGCCAGTTCGCCCGCCCCAACGAACAGGACGCGATCTTCAGCGGTAGGTTGAATTAATCGACGCACGAGGGAGCCGTAGGATATTCCGCCGATGCCCTGCAAGTGTCGTGCTCGAATACGGCGGGCGTCCTGAAGCAGTTGTTCCACAATCCCGGCCAACTTCAAGGCCTGCACGGGGTGACTGGCCCGCCAGCGAAACCACGTCTGGCGAAACTGGCCCAGGACATTGGTTTCACCAGGAATTGCGCTGTGCAGTCCGCTAATGAATTCCAGCAAAAACTGATAAGCCGCGATACCGACGTAGGTTTCTGAGCCGGCGGGCTGCTTTCTGGCAGGCGCCATGGTGCCAATCCATACGTGTCGGAGGCAGGTCTCCACCAGTATGCCGTCGTCCGGCCATGCCTCGTGTGCCGTGGGTGGATTGCCTGGATAGGGCAGGTGAGTGACGAACAGCTGGGTCATGCCGGGGTCAGGGTCTCCAGCCATGCATCGTCCGAGCCTTCTTCAATTTCTTCGAACAAATAGGTGCTCAGGTAGCGCTCGCCCGTATCAGGCAACATGACCAGGATCGTGCTGCCTTTTTTGGCTGTTTCGGCAACTTTCATCGCTGCCGCCAGGGTCCCGCCGGCGGATAGACCCACGAAAATGCCTTCTTCCCGGGCCAGTCGCAGGGCCCATTGCTTTCCATCTTCATCGGCTACCGGGACCAGATCGTCATACACTTCCGGGTTTAAGACGCCGGGCACGAAATTCGGCGTCCAGCCCTGAATCTTGTGTGGTTTCCATTCCTTGCCGGCGAGCAAGGATGCCTCGACAGGTTCCGTAGCAATAATGCGGGTGTCGGGTCGCGCCTGTTTAATCACTTCGCCGGCTCCGGTTAGCGTGCCGCCTGTACCCCAGCCCGTGACCCAGTAGTCGAGTTGCCGATTGGCAAAATCACGCAGAATTTCCGGGCCGGTCGTGTTGCGGTGATAGGCCGGATTGGCGGGATTCTCAAACTGCCGGGCAAGAAACCAGCCATACTCTTTCGCCAGGGCCTCGGCTCTTAAGACCATCCCGGTGCCTTTTTCCGCAGCCGGCGTCAGGATGACCCGCGCACCCATCGCGCGCATGATCTTGCGCCGCTCAATAGAGAAGCTCTCAGCCATCGTGGCGACGAAAGGATAATTACGGGCTGCACAAACCATGGCCAATGCGATGCCGGTGTTACCGGAGGTTGCTTCCACCACCGTTTGCCCCGGCTTAAGGGCGCCGCTGCGCTCAGCATCATTGATGATGGCCAGGGCAAGACGATCCTTTACAGAACCCAGAGGGTTGAAGGATTCCACTTTAACGAACATGTCTATGCCCGTCGGCGCAATCTTGTTCAGCCTTACAACGGGTGTGTTGCCAATCGTGTCGAGTATGCTGTCGTAAATCATTGCTTTATCCCGCTTGCTCGTTGTTCTCAGATTGCGACAAGTTTGTCGGCGCTCTCACTGACAAACCATCGCAGATTTTCCGACAGGGCGACGACATCACCGACGATCAGCAGAGCCGGTGAGCCGACATTATCGACCCGGGTTGCCAAGTCAGCCAGTGTGCCCCCAGTCACACACTGCGTCGGGGTCGTGCCCCGTTCAATCAGGGCCACAGGCGTGTCCGGACTTTTGCCATGAGCCTGCAGTTCTTTGCATAGTGCCTCAAGTCGGCGGCCACCCATATAGATCGCCAGTGTCTGCCCGCTGCGGACGAGGGGCTCGAAGTCAGTGGCCGGCGCGCCGTCTGCCCGATGACCGGTAACAAAGCTGACGCCGGCGGCAAGCTCGCGATGGGTGAGGGGAATGCCTGCGTAAGCCGCACAGCCCGCCGCCGCCGTGATACCGGGAACGACCTGGTAGGGCAGTCCGGCGTCGACCAGGCTTTGCAATTCTTCACCGCCGCGGCCGAAAATAAAAGGGTCACCCCCTTTAAGTCGGCAAACACGCTGACCTTGCTGGACCCGGGAAATTAACTCTTTATTAATATCCGTCTGTTTGACTGCTGGTCCGCCGCCCTGTTTACCGACGCAAATCAGCTCGGCGTCACGGCGGGCGTGATCCAGCAGCGCGGGTGCGACCAATCGGTCATAAAGTACCGCATCAGCGCGTTGCAGCAGCGTAAGTCCTCGCTGGGTAATAAGGTCCGGATCACCTGGCCCCGCGCCCACCAGCCAGGCCTCTCCTCGGGCAGCAGAGCGGCCACTGAGTTGCGCTTCGAGCAATGCATCTGCGGCAGCTTCGCGGCCAGCCAGGACCTGCTCCGCCGGAGCCCCGTCCAGGGCCTGCTGCCAGAACTGCACCCGATCCTGGAATGCGGGTAGTGCCTGCCCAACTCGTTTGCGCCAGCGGCTAATCCAGCGGGCCAGGTTGGTGACTCGCGCGGGCAACCAGCCGTCGATTTGTTGCCGCAGGCTGCGCGCCAGCATGGGCGCCTGTCCGCCGCTGCTCACAGCGATCAGCAGGGGTGACCGGTCAACGACAGAGGGCACGATGAAACTGCACGCCGGCCCGTCATCAACCACGTTGCACAAGCGCTGTGCAGCGCGGGCGGCAGCAGCGACCGCATGATTAGTCTCGCGGTCGTCTGTGGCCGCAATGATTAGCAGATTCTTATGGACCAGTGCCGGATCAAATTCCCCGGCCGCGTGGGCGATTTCGCCCGTCTCGGCTAATTCTTTTAGTTCATGGGTCAGTTCGGGCGCATTGACGGTGACCCGTGCGCCCGCGCGCCGCAGCTGTCGCAGCTTGCGACTGGCCACGGCACCCCCGCCCACAATCAGGCAGGGACGGTTTTTCAGGTCCGCAAAGAGCGGAAAATAGTCCATGAGTCAGGCTCTGGGTTTAAGGCCGGGGGGCCGGGACCGGCTACCATAACCGGGCGGCCCCAGCCCCAAAAGACTCACTTTGACTGGATATATCTCCCGGCGCTATATCCCGGGCCGATTTGACTTGCTAGATAACCAATGGTTATATGCCCACCCCCGCGACAGGGATAGCCGCGATGACCTTGCAGCAACTTCGTTATCTTTTGGGCATAGCCGATGCCGGCCTGAATATCACGGCGGCGGCCGAGCGCCTGTATACAAGCCAGCCCGGGATCAGCAAGCAGCTCAAGCTGCTGGAGCAGGAGCTTGGGGTGCAATTATTTACCCGCAAGGGGAAAAGCCTGACTGCCATCACGCCGGCGGGCAGGGATGTGATTGCCCGCGCCCGCAAGATTCTGCGTGAAGTGGATAACATCAAGAGCCTGGCCAGTAATATTTCCGGGGAGCAGGAAGGCACCCTGTCTATTGCCACCACCCATACACAGGCGCGCTACGTTTTGCCCGAAGTGGTGCGGGCTTTTCGTGAACGGTATCCGAAAGTCAGCCTTGAACTTCACCAGGGAACCTCGGAACAGATTGCCGAGCTGGTGGCCGGTGGGCGGGTGGATTTCGCCATTGCAACCGGGTCACAGAATCTGTTTCCCGGGCTTGTGCTGTTGCCCTGTTACCACTGGGACCGAATTGTGCTGACGCCTCGTGATCACCCCCTGACCAAGCTGGAAGGGAAGCTGGATCTGGCAACTCTTGCCCAGCACCCGCTGATCACTTATGTGTTCAGTCTGACGGGCGAATCTTCATTCAAAAACTCATTTGCCGAGCAGGGCCTTGAGCCCGATGTTGTATTCACCGCCCGCGATGCCGACATCATTAAAACCTATGTGCGCATGGGAATGGGTGTTGGCGTGGTGGCCGCCATGTCCTATGAATGCCAGGACGAACGTGACCTGGCGGCACTGGATGCGGTGGGTCTGTTTCCACGAGTGACAACCTGGATCGGCTATCGGCGTGATGCTGTGCTGCGCCGTTTCATGGTGGATTTCATGGGCCTGTTTGCCCCCCATCTCACACCGGAACTAATCCGCGACATTAAAGAGACTGATACGCAGGCCCAGGTGAATGAAATTCTGGCCGACTGTTCCTTGCCTGTTCGGGGTGGCTGCGGCAATGAAGTTGCGGATGCCGCTTAGCCAGTCATAGTCCGCCGTGTCGGGCGTTCCACGCCTTGTGCTCGCCCTTCTACAGAGACGAAAGATCAATATCGTGCAGGCCGCACTCGCGTTTCAGACCGAAAAAGCGGGTCTGTTCTTCCGTTTCCACTTCGTGGATAGAACGCGTGGTATGCACATCGCCGATTGAGACATAGCCCTTCTCCCACAAGGGGTGATAGGGCAGATCGTGGCGTTTGAGATACAGGTACACGTCGCGATCACTCCAGTCAGCGATAGGATGCACTTTCCAGCGATCTCCTGACCAGGCCAGGAATGGCGTGTCGGCGCGACTGATGCTCTGGTCACGGCGCAGGCCGGCGAACCATGTACTGGCACCCAGTTCACGCAATGCGCGTTCCATGGGTTCCACTTTGTTGTCCCGGTTGTAGTCGTCCAGACCGGTTACACCCTGTTCCCAGCGGCGGCCATAGCGCGCTTCCTGCCAGTCCGGGCTCATCTCATTGCGATAGACCTGCAGATTCAGGTTCAGGCGCTGGGTGAGTTCGTCAACAAAGCGATAGGTTTCCGGGAACAGGTACCCGGTATCGACAAAAATCACCGGAATATCCGGCCGCTGACTTGCAATCAGGTGCAGTGAAACCGCGGCTTGGGCGCCGAAACTGGAAGATAGAACATGCGCGCCGGGCAGATTTTCCAGCGCCCAGGCGACACGGTCTTCAGCCTCCAGCGTTGCAAAACGCTGATTGCAATGTTTCAGGGCATGCTGGCGAGTTTCTTCCTCGCCGAGGGCACCAATATCCGTGCAGACCTCGTCGAAAGGTATTAATTCAGCGGTATTGGCGGCGTAACTGCTCATAGGTGTCATTTGGGCCAGCCGGAGCGGGAACCAAAAGGTATCGGCTTGCGCGGCGTGGGTGAACGTCGGACTAGTTATCCCGGTATAACCGGGAATTATTTTGGCTCCGAATCCACCTATATAAGGAGATCGAAGCCGGCAGTCCGGTATTTTTAGACGTACCTTGCTGGCAGGCGCCCTGGCGGGCGGCACGGTCCTCAGGGCTCTGGCAGGGGCCATGCGAGGCTAATCCGGCTGATTGCCAATGAAAACCCCTATGGCCCGTCACCGGCGGCCAGAGAGGCCGCCAATAGGGCGGTCCAGGCCGGCTGGAAATACGCCAGACGTGAGGTGCAGGCGCTTAAAGGGCAAATTGCGGCCCATGAAGGGGGTCAGCCCAGCTCATATCATGGTGTTGGCAGGTTCTCCTGAGGCGCTCCGGGTCGGCGCATTGGCTTTCCTCAAAGCCGGCAGCCAGCCACGACGATGCAGAATTCATCCGCTTCAGCCGCGCCCGTATGGGTGAGGGTGTGGCAATTGTCACAGAGGTTTTGCAGGAAATGCAGCGACTCTGTATTTCAGGCTATGGAAATTTTATTTTCTTTGATACGAGCCCTCCGGCCAAAAATTTCATGGCCGGTATGCGTGAGCGTGGCATATTGACGGGCCCGCCTTCGCGCTTCTATCCAATGTGGGTGCGCGTCAGGGTGGCTAAGGTGGAAGAAATGCAGGCATTTGCCACAGCAGCACGTGATTATTTTGGGGGGAAGGGGTGACACCAGGGCCCGGCAGTTCAGATCCCGGACGCGGCATTGCTTTCATGTGCAGCGGCGTGCTGTGCATGGTGGGCCTGGATGTGTGTGCAAAGTGGTTGCTGGAGACCTACGCCATTTCGCAGCTGGTGCTGCTGCGCTGTGGTTTTTCCGCTGTGCTTATTTTCTGGTACGGACTGACGCGAGCGGCGCCCGGCGCTCTGAAGCCCCGGCGCCCCTTGCTCCACCTGGCCCGCTCCGTCCTGATGGCCGGTTCCATGTTTGCCTTCTTTTATGCCTTACCGCGCATTTCTCTGGCGGAAGTCCTGACCTTTGCCTTTGCAGCGCCGCTGATCGTTACTGCCCTGTCCCGTCCCTTGCTCGGTGAGGTGGTGGGGCCCTGGCGATGGCTGGCAGTGCTGATCGGCTTTAGTGGCGTCATGGTTGTCTTGCAGCCCGGCCAGGGTCTGATGGAGCCCGCGGCTTTAATTGCCCTGGGGGGAGCGGCTCTTTATGCCCTGTTATCCGTCAGTGCCCGTCATCTGAGCGCGACGGAGACCACCATCTCCCTGAGCCTGTATTTATTCCCCCTGCCGATGCTGATCAGTGTGCCTCTGGCTGTGCGTGACTGGATTACGCCGGCGCCCTTGGACTGGCTGCTGTTTGCTGCCTGCGGAATTTTCGGTGGCCTGGCTTTTGTCTTCATGAACGCGGCTTTTCGTCGGGCCCAGGCAGCACTGCTGGTGCCCTTCGAGTACACCGGCCTGGTCTGGGCTGCCGGCGCGGGTTATTTGCTGTGGGGTGAAGTGCCCGAGGCGCGGACCTGGCTGGGAGCCGGCATCATCGTCAGCAGCGGCCTGTTTATTCTGTACCGGGAGACCCGGAGCCACCGGCCCCAGCCCCAGGCTGATTTCCCCCTGCAGGAGTCGGTGGTTGCGCGGGCAGAGCCCCGGGGGGCAGCGGAGCCGTAGCCCACGCCCTTGGGGTAAAATGCAGCCCCGATCCAATAATGACAGCCCTTAGATGGCGAACACCCTGAATCTTATTTATCACGCGGCAAAGGTCCGGCTTGGCTTCCTGATCATGGCCTGCGCCCTGGCGGGCCTCGCGGTGAGTCCGGGTGAAGGTCTTGCCCCCTGGCAGGTGCTCGTTCTGGGTCTGGCGGTGCTGGTGGCGTCCTCGGCTGCGGGCGCCTTCAATCAGCTCTACGAACGTGACCTGGATTCCCGGATGAAGCGCACGCGTGGCCGGGCTTTTGTTACCGGTCGGTTGCAGGCCAACGGGTACTGGTCAGCGGGTGTCGTGCTGATTACCTTGCTGGCCCTGGTCGCGGCTGCGATGGCCACCAATGTGGCCGCCGCGTTTTATGTGTTCCTTGGATCATTTACCTATGGCGTGATCTATACGGTCTGGTTGAAGCGCAGAACCTGGATGAACATCGTGATCGGTGGTCTGGCAGGCAGCTTCGCGGTGATGGCCGGTGCGGCTGCTGTGGGAGAAACTTTTTCACCGGCGCCGCTTATTCTCGCCGTGGTGCTCTTCCTTTGGACCCCACCGCATTTCTGGGCATTGGCCTATGCCTGCAAGAAAGACTACGCAGCTGCGGGTGTTCCCATGCTGCCCGTGGTGGTTTCTGAGCCGGTCGCTACCTGGGCGATCTTAGGTCACACCCTGCCGCTTGTTCTGCTGTCCCTGGCACCTGGTTTCTATGGCATGGGCTGGATTTACCTGCTGTGCGCGGCCGGCGGCGGTCTGTATTTCCTGCGCGAGAGCATCGTGATGGTCATGCGGCCATCGACGTCTCAGGCTTGGCGAACTTTTGCCGCCTCCATTGTGCAGCTGGGCTTGCTGCTGACGGGTGCGATTTTCGACAATCTGTTTTTAGGCTGAGACCCTCATCAATCTGATTTTACGTCCGCTGCTTTCTATGGCGCTGGTTTGCAGCCTGCTGGGCTGTACCCAAACTACCGGTGAAACTACCAGTGAAACTACCGTTGAAACTCTGCGGGTGCCTGCCAAGAGTCGGGTGGACGAAGCCTATTTAAAGCCCGACGTAGATTTTTCCGGTTACCGGCGGTTGCAAGCGGCGCCCCTGGAGATTTATTTCTACCAAGGTATGGGTGAGCCTGATCCGGCGGTGGCAGAGCGGATACGAGCAATTTTTCGCCGAGTTTTTCTGGCCGCCATCGGTGATGACTATCCACTGAGTGATGAGCCCGCTCCCGACGTGCTGGCGGTACGTGCTTCCTTGCTGGATCTCAAGCATTCGCCCGTAATGGGCAAGTTGCCTGTGCAGGGCAGGGCAGCACGGCTTGCAGCCAATGGTCAGCTGACTTTCTTTATGGAATTGAGAGACTCCGTGAGCGGTGAATTGCTGGCTCGCGCGGCGGATCAGGAAAAACCCCCTGCACCGGGGGAAGTGATGAGTGATATTGATGCCTGGGCCCAGACTGAACGGGCCGCGACGCGCTGGGCCGGCCTGTTTCGGGATTTCCTCGACGAAAACTTCGCGCGCGACTGAAAACCCTGCGCTTAGCGCATCGTGCAGACCAGTATCTTGGGCGCGGTAATGGAGCCGATCAGCAATAAATTTTCGTACTTAATGCCAACGCTGCTGGCCGAAATTTCCCGGCCATCATTGAGATAGATGTCCTCGATAATGGGCGCGCCGCCGAGACGAACGCGGCGGACCTGGGAAGGTGCCGGCTTGCCCGAGGTGAAATGCTGGATCAGCTTGAGAACGTTGGCATGGGCCCCGACCCAGAGGTTGCCGTCTTCATCCACGTCGATGTTGTCCGGTGAGGTGTCTATCGGAATACGACTGAGCTCTGTCAGGCTATTGTCGCTTGGGTCCCTTTCCAGCACGCGAATTCGCTGTGCGGACGTCTCCGCAACAAAAATGCGCGTCCCGTCGGCTGAGGCGGCAATGCCGCCACCTGACGCGATATTGTCCATCACGATGGTGGCCTCGCCATCGTCAATAAACGTCAGGGGTGAACCGCCGATACCGATTTGCTGGATAGCATCCCCCAGCGGAGTCCCGGTTTTATCATTGGCAACATAGGCCTGCCGGGGCCCGACAGCCACCACGTCATTGGGTGACAGCAAGGCCGGGTCGGAGAAAGTTGCTACGGGCCGGAACCGCCCGGGTGTCTGCTCTTCAAATACCTCGAGCATTTCCGGTTCACTGCCCCGATTCACCGGATGATTCAGAGCAAACAGGTAGCGTCGCCCCTGGTCATCTACGTGCAGGCTGAGCCCGTGGGGCCGGAAGTGCTCAGGTTGCATGATCAGGGCCGGCTCGGCGCGCAGGGTTTGAAGATTGAGATTGACCCGCATGATGGTGCCCTGGACGTCTTCACCGCCCCGGACCAGGGCCTGGCGATCCAGGACTGACAGGTAGGCGAAGCCTCGTTCCCGGTCCAACTGGATGTCCTCGGCGCTGCCATCCAGAGGCAGATCCTCGCAAGTGCCGGCAAAGCCCGGCTCGACGTCTCTAAAGAAGTGGCCTCGAAAGGCCACGATGGCCGTGAATATGATGCTGACCAGCAAAATGATGCCTACGAGTTTGAAGAGGCGCCGCAGTAACTTGAGCATACTGATCCTTAGGAGCGATTCCGCCGGCGTATTCTAGACGCTATCCGCCTGATCCGCAGGCCTCACACCAGCCCAGCCAGGGCCTGGTGCGAAACCAATACCGGCCAGGGGGCGAAAATACTGAAGTCGGATCACGCAATGGACACTCGGGGCGGGGCGTTTGTGCCCCCGGCCCGGGCAGTTGACCATTTCAATATCAGCTCACGCCAGACCAAGGGGAATTCGTTGTCCACTTCCGCATCAGAAACTAATGCCACCGTCTCAGGCGAAAAGGGCCTGAAATTCGGTCCCCTTCTCATGCAGCCTGGTGTGCGGCCCAAGCACCTGTTCGCGCTCTATTTTGCCTCCTTCTTCGGCATCGCGAGCATGAGCTTCATGAATACCAGTCAGCCTTACATCATGACGGAGATTCTGAATATTCCGCTCAGCGAGCAGGGCAATTTGTCCGGCGACCTGGTGACGGCGCAGGAAATTGCGTTGCTGTGCATGCTGGCATTTGTTGGGCCGCTATCCGACAAGTTCGGCCGTAAACCCATTTACGTGGCCGCATTTTTATTGCTTGGGCTGGCGTACTTTTTATACCCGCTGGCTGCGACTCTGATGATGCTATTTAGCTTTCGCATGGTTTTTGCGGCCGGTGTAGCTGCCAATCAGATCATGTTGCCAGCGGTGGCTAATGACTACACGCAAGAGCATTGCCGGGCCAAGATGATTGCTTCCTGTTTTATTTTTAATGGGCTCGGACTGGTTATCTTGATTGGGTTTTTACGCTCACTACCCGTGACGTTTACAGATTCGGGTATCGACCCGGTAACCGCGGGTCGATACTGGTTGTGGACCATGACCGGTTTTTGTCTGCTCGTGGCTGTGGTCCTCGCTATCTTTCTCAAGCCGGGCGCCCCGCGGCAGCTAGAGAAGCGTGAGCCGGTGATGTCAACTTTGCGTGTTGGTCTGAAGGCCGGCCGCAGCGGCCGGATTTTGCTTGCTTACGCCGCGGCCGGCGTGTCCCGGGGCGATCTGGCCGTCATGAGTACCTTCTTTACTCTCTGGCTTACCCAGGTTGGCATGGAGCAGGGGATGAGTACCGCCGAGGCGGCCAAAACTGCGCTGTTGTTTTACGTCATTGTGCAGGGCTTCGCCCTGCCGGCAGCTCCTATCGCTGGCTACATTCTGGATCGTATTGATCGCGTCGCCGGTTTGGCCATCGCGATGATGCTCGGTTTTGTCGGTTACGGGTCTCTGTTTTTTCTGGAGAATCCATTGGGGCAGGGCATGTATATCTGTGCCGCCTTAATTGGTATGGCTGAAATGTTTGCTAACCTTTCAGCAACATCCCTCATTGGCAAGGAAGCGCCGGAAAGGGGTCGGGGCGCAGTGCTCGGCATGTGGAGTTGGTTCGGTGCCCTGGGTATTCTCATTGTTGCCCAGGTTGGCGGTTATCTTTTTGATAACGTCAGCAGAATCGGTCCGTTTATGTTTGTTGCTGGCGCCAATCTGACATTATTTATTTTCGCCATGTTTTTAATCGCCAGAGGGCGAAGAAATTCGCCGCCGACGGCAGCAGATAGCCCCTGAATTCTGCCAGCTTGCATGCGTGGACCAGAGCGGCGATGCTTGCCCGCCCGCAGCTATCAATTACAGGAGTCACAGAATGCAGCATGAGCGCAGAGATTTTCTAAAAGGCTTTGCCGGCGTCGGCGCGGCGGGAGCCATGGGCATGGCGCTCAGTTCCATGAGTGAGCAGGCTCAGGCCGGTGGCCACGCGACGTCACAGTATGGACGCGGTGCGGCCATCAAGGGCCCCTACCTGGATCTGACGACGGGTCGGGGTAATCAGCTGGCCTATGCCCGTCTGCAGAGCGACATAGATTTTGGCAAGCAGAAGTTTTTCTGGTTCCGGGGCTACGTGGCCGGTAATCGGCCGATGAAGAAGATCGACAATCTCATTGGTGCTCAGGGCTTTGGGGTGATTCGGCTCAATGAGCGCGAAGACGGTGTGATTGAGCGCATGTGTCGCGAGATCATTCTTTATACAGATCTGCGCACCGGCGAGGTGCTGGAAGAGTGGGACAACCCCTATACCGGTGAAACCGTGAACGTGGTGCAGGTATCCAACGATCCCTACAACTACACCATTGATAAGTACTTTCCGCCGCCCCCTCAGTTCGGCGGCCTGAACAAGGAAAAAGCGCCGCCCAAGATCCCGTTTATTTTGCCCTGGTATCAAAACGGTGATCGACTGGATATGGAGATTCATATCCATCTGGCCTATCCCAGTGCATTGCAGCCGGATAAGTGGCCGCGTGAGTCAGCCGGCCCCATTGCTCAGGTTTCCGAAATGTTCGCGCATCATGTCACCGCTGAAGACATGCAGAATCCTGATATCACCAGCCTGGATTACAGCGGTACCTGGAATCGCGTGACGCCATGGCTACCGTGGATGCTCATGGGGCAGGCGCCGGGGAATTGTATGTACCAGTGTTTCATGGGTACCTGCGGCCATCCCAGTGAAGTATTGTCCCGCTCCGCCGTGGACTATGCCGAGAAGAACTATCCCAAATACTTTGAAGCGCCCACGACTATGGAAGGCGAGAGCCTGTCCAGCCTGGAGCGCTATGCCCTGGAGCAGACGCCTGCGCCTGTGAAGTAGCTCATGCCCCTGCCGGCGGGCGCCAATCCGGTGCCGATACCCCCCTCCAATC
>JBPCXH010000239.1:0-6415 GCA_051008735.1 Gammaproteobacteria bacterium
CCAAAGTTTGACACTGGCGCGAGGATCAAAACCGGCTTTGGCCATATAACGCAGGCCTACGACGTCGGCCTCACTTTCCTGCCCGCGGCCGTAGGGCAACAATATTCCGTATTGCGCCAGCATGCCCACTGCAGCGCCTGCGTTCGGGTCAAAAATATCAGCAACAGTAACGCCTACATTGGCTGCCATCGCCCGATTCATACGCGCAACAGAGTGTCGCTCCGTGACGTGGGCAACCTCGTGGCCGATGACCGAGGCCAATTGATCCGTGGTCTCGGCAACGCTCAAAATACCGGTGAACACGCCGATATTCCCCCCGGGCAAGGCGAAAGCATTGACGCTGGCATCTTCAAAAACGACGACTTCCCAGTCGAGACTGTCGTATGGCGGATCGATTTCGGCGACGATCGCGCGCGAGATACAGTTCACGTAAGCCCGTGTCGTCAGACTACTCGTCTCAACCATTTGCTGGCGCATTGAATCGAAGGCGCCCTCGCCCTCCCTGACAGCCTGCTGCTCGGTAACGCAGGCCACAATCGTCAGGGAAAAAACTGTTACTAAGACGCGACTGAACCAGTACATAGGCTTCAATAACTCCTTGCCGATGCCGAGTATATCGCCAACATTTATCTGCCCGACCCGCGTAACAAGGCGCCAAGCGGACCGAGCTGCAGGGCGCTTTCCATCATGGAAAAAAGTCGCTCCTGCAGGGATTGCTTACCCTTCCATTTGACCGCATAGACATCGCCCTGTTCAACGGCATTTAACAGGTAGTCGTCACTCGCGCCTAACTCGTCCACCAGGCCCAGCTCCAGGGCACGCGTACCGTACCAATGCTCACCAGTCGCCACCGCTTCAACATCCAGGCTGGGGCGTTGCTCTGTGATCAGCTGCTTAAACAAGTAATGCACTTCATTCAGCTCTTCACGCAATTTCTCACGATCTTCATCAGAGGTCTCACCAAACATGGTCACGGTGCGCTTGTACTTACCCGCAGTGATCTCTTCCCAGTCAACACCCTTTTCCCTCAGAGCGCGATTGAAATTCGGCAACTGGGCCAACACACCGATGGAGCCAATGACGGCAAAGGGTGCGGCAATAATCCGCTCCGCGATACAGGCCATCATGTAACCGCCACTCGCTGCCACTTTGTCGACAACCACAGTCAGTGGAATACCGCGACTCTTCAGACGGAGCAACTGGGAGGCTGCCAGGCCGTGTTCATGCACCGCACCGCCAGGGTTTTCCAGGCGCAGCACAACCTCGTCTTCGCCCGTTGCAATACTGACAACTGCGCTGATCTCTTCACGCAGATGAGCGACTGCCGATGCCCGAATGTCGCCCTTGAAGTCGAGCACGAAAAAACGCTTGCCGGTCTCGTCTTCGCCGGCGGCTTTTTCAGCTTTCTTAAGCGCTTCTTTCTCATTCTTTTCAAACTTTTTGTACGCTTTTTTACTCAAGGCAGCAGAACGAATCTGCCGACCCAGATCGCGAAACCGGTCATTGAGCTTTTCGACCTTGATGCCGGATTCGGGTGATCCGCGGCGCGAGGAACCGGCGATCATCACCAGGGCCAGACCCAGAGCAATCAGCACGGTCAGGGTCTTGGCCAGAAACAGGCCGTATTCTGCAAAAAACTGACTCATTCAGATGACTCCGTGGCCGCGCCGAGGCCGGCATTGTTCTTTTCCAGGGCACGTTCGGCCCGATAACTGGAACGGACCAGAGGACCCGACACCACCTCAATGAAGCCGCGCTCAAGGCCGAGCTCGCGGTAATGAAGAAATTCTTCCGGCCGCACAAAACGGACCACAGGCAGGTGGTTGGCCGTCGGTCGCAGGTATTGCCCGAATGTCAGAATATCGACACCCGCAGCGCGCAAATCATCCATCGCCGTGCAGATCTCGGCTTCTGTCTCACCCAGGCCCAGCATCAGGCTGCTCTTGGTCAGCAAGTCATCGCGTGTTGCCTTGGCAGCGCGCAGCACAGCCAGAGACTGATCGTAGCCGGCGCGCGGATCCCGCACCTGGGGCGTGAGCCGGCGAACTGTTTCCAGATTGTGGGCAAAGACCTCCAGCTCAGTCCGGGCGATAGTCCGCACGGCCTCCAGGTTGCCCTGAAAATCCGGTGTCAGGGCTTCCACCCCCGTACGGGGGCTGCGGGCCTTGATCGCCTGGATGCTGGCCGCGTAATGGGCGGCACCGCCATCGTCGAGGTCGTCGCGGTCCACCGAGGTCAGCACCACGTATTTAAGGCCCATCAGAGCGACGGAATTCGCCGCATGCTCGGGCTCCTCACTGTCCAGCCAGCCGGCCGGATTGCCCGTATCCACGGCACAGAAGCGACAGGCTCGCGTGCAGACACTGCCCATGAGCATCAGGGTGGCGGTGCCGCTGTTCCAGCATTCGCCGATATTGGGACAGATAGACTCCTCGCAGACCGTACTGAGCTTGTGCTCCCGCACGTTGCGACGCACAGCAGCAAAGCCCGCGCCGGAGGGCAGCTGCGCCCGGAGCCAGTCCGGCTTGCGCTGGGTCGGCACCTCGGCCCAGCCACGCTTGCTGTTAACGCCGTTCTTGACGGCCGTAAAGCCAGTCTCCGTGCGGTATTTCTCGCCGCTGCGGACGATAGCTATGCCTTTGAATTCGTTCACGAGGATCCGGATGTCCTTAAGGGGCGCGTATTCTCTCACGCGGGCTCAGGACAAAAAAAGCCCGGCACAAGGCCGGGCAATACAGGGGGAAGCCAATTGACGTGTCAGCCGTTCGACATCACTCAGAAGCCGTCAATGCAGGCGGGACCAGTTAAGCAACTCAATGTCATCCGCCTCCATCTGAAAATTTTTGGCCAGGAGCACTTCGATCTCGATGGGATCTAATACCTGGTCCTGAGGTGCGCTCACTTCCACAACACCGCTGTACTCGTCTGAGAACCCCTCGTCCTCGGAGCGCATTAAAAAGCGGGTGTAGAACTTCTTTCGCATGGCCAAATACTATGGTCATAAGACGGCCTTTTCTGTGAGGCGGCCCACAAAACCGGCCGTGGAAAATTATGTGACGCAGGCCACATAAGCGCTGCAGCGCCCGCTCTGCCTGGGCGCCTTGCGCTGACGAAAGGCGTGGTGCTATAGATGCCCGCCATGGTCACGCACTCAATGCGCGCACGTCCCCTTTGCGCCCTGTTGCTGCTTCTCAGTGCTGCGGTTTCTGCGACCTCTGTCGAAGACGTCACAAGCCTGCAGATTGAGGCCGAAGCAGCTCAGGCCGCCCTGCTGTCTCCCCAAAGTTACCTGCGGGGCAGTGAGGCCCTGAAGCGTGCCCAGGCCAAGCCGCCGGGGGAATCCCGACAGCGGGACCTGGCACAAGCGATCGAAGCGTTTGAGACTGTCCTGGCGAATGCCGCCACCGCCCGGGCGCGATTGGGCCCACCCCTGGCCGCCCGGGATGCTGCCAATCAGGCAGAAGCGTTCCGTTTGGCGCCGGCGGACTGGGCACGCGGAGAAAAAGTGCTGGCGGCTGCCATT
Organism: Gammaproteobacteria bacterium; assembly: GCA_051008735.1. GTDB lineage: Bacteria > Pseudomonadota > Gammaproteobacteria > Steroidobacterales > J054. Next base: position 3,524 of record JBPCXH010000239.1, read on the forward strand.
GGCAAGCTGGAGCGCGGCAAAGTGGAGGCCGCGCTGGCCCGCGGGGCTGACGCCGAGGAAATTTACCGCGGCGCCGAACTGGTCGCGATCAAGGCCAGGATACTGAGCGCTGCGCGCAGCGCGCTGCTCGAAGCTGAAGCCGGCAAGGCCGGCAAGCTGGCACCCCGAAGCCTGACCCTGTCCCGGGAACTGCTGGCACAAGCCGATAGCGCCCTGGAACAGAGCCGCTATCAGACCGATGAACCCAGCCGGCTCGCCGCTGCCGCCCGCTACCAGGCACGACTGGCCCTGATGATCGCCGGCCATGCCCAGCGGGTTCGTGCCGGCGACGCGACCATCGAGGACTTGATACTGGAGTGGCAACAGCCCCTGATCCGGCTGGCCCAAACGGCCGGCACCCGCACCGATCTGGCGGACGGCTTTCAGGCGACCGAGGCCGAACTGAAGGCAGAACTGGAACGCTTGCCGCGGCTGGAGAATGACCTGGCCGAAAGATCACGCCAGGTGGCCGGCCTTGAAGAGGAAATTCGCGAACTGGATACCCGCCTGGGGGGCGCCAATGCAGAACGTCGTGACCTGGTGCGTCAGCTCGAGGCCGATGCCCGGGTGCGTGAGCAATTTGATGTGGTCCAGACACTCTTCACACCGCAGGATGCCGACGTGCTCCGCGACGGTGACAGGCTCATCGTGCGCCTGGTGGGCCTGCGCTTTGCAAGCAACTCCGCCCAGTTGAACGCGGATGCCCAGGCCTTGCTCCAGCGCCTGGAAACCGCCATTGAGATTTTTCCCCGCAGCGAAATCCTTGTCGAAGGACACACCGACTCATCAGGCAGCCCCGAACGAAATCAGTCACTGTCACAGGAACGGGCGCAGGCCGTGGCCACTTATCTGATGGATAGCAGCGGCATCCAGGCTTTTCGCGTGCAGGTGTCTGGCTTCGGCGACAGCCGCCCCATTGCCACTAATCGCACCGGTGAAGGACGCGCCCAGAATCGGCGCATTGATGTCGTGATCGTGCCTCAGCTACGCGAACGCGGCTAATTTCCCTGCCACCAGTCGGCAACCCCTTCAGCCACACGGGAATTGACCATATAGGAATAGCACTTATGCACATTGAGGCCGGTCGGGCCTCGGAAATAATTGTGCAACTCCACCTCGTCACGAATTTGGTCGACCAGACCCAGGTCCAGCATGCGGCGATAATCCACAGCAAACCGACGTTGCAGGGCAGTCAGATCTCCAACCGCGGCCAGATTGTGCCAGCGCCGGATATTGTCCGGATAACGCGCCGCGCCCGAGGCCCGCACGTTGAGCAAACGATGGCGCATAAAGTTCAAGCCCAGAGGACTGGCCAGGGTCATAAAAGTATCAATACGCAATGGATGCCTGTCTTGACGACTCAGTTCCCACAAGACATCCCAGCTCACGACAGAGCCCATGCTGTGGGCCACCAGCAGCACTCGCTTACCCTGGGCGCAGGCATCGACGATGGCATCCTTGACCAGCGACCGGATGGGCGTGGCGATGCCCTGTTCGTTACGCAAATAGCGCAGACTGTCACGCAAGCTGGCTTTCAGGTTGGGATCGGCAACCCAGTCAATCAACACGGGAAAGGCATCGCAGACCAGGTAAGTCAGGCGCAAAAGGCTCTTGTGCCAATGGCGGGCTTCCTCGATATCCCGCGGCTCGGGGCCGTCCAGCGCCAGCAGCCTTTGCAGGCCCGGCTCATCCGGGCCGGCGTCACTGGGCGCCGGATAAAACAGATGGGGCCACGAGACAATACGCAGACAGTCGGGTTGCGCGGCCAGCTCCTCGGCGACCTGGGGATTGGTCCGCTTCAACCCGGCTGACAGGCAACGCAGCAGATTAGTCCGGTGCACATCGGTCGGTGGCTTCGGCTTAAGACCGGGCACATAAAGAATGATTCGTTCTGTGCCGCTCATAATCAGGGCCGTTGGCTGCTCCGTAATTCGACTTGAGTAGGTAGACAGGGGACGTTAGGTTTAGCCAACAAGTAATGCAAGAAGGGTTTTATTCAGGCCCGGCCGAGGAGTCGCATGAAGTATCTGCATACCATGGTACGTGTCACCGATTTAGACAAGTCCCTGGACTTCTATAGCAAACAACTCGGACTGCGCGAATTGCGGCGCTGGGACGACGAGGGGGGCCGCTACACGCTGGTATTCCTGGCCGCGCCGGGCGATGAGACCGCCTGCATAGAACTGACCCACAACTGGGATCCCGAGGAATATGGCGAGGGCAGGAACTTTGGCCATCTTGCTTATCAGGTGGAAGATATTTACGCGACCTGCAAGCGCCTGCTTGACCAGGGCGTCACCATAAACCGACCGCCGCGAGACGGCCGCATGGCCTTTATCCGGTCACCCGATAATATTTCAGTGGAGTTACTGCAGGCCGGATCACCCAAAGAGCCCGCTGAACCCTGGGTGTCCATGCCGAATACCGGTCACTGGTAATTCAGGCAGTCAGGCGACGGTTTACGCGAAAGCGCCCGGTGTGCACGGTCGCGTTGGGTGAGTCGCGCACCACCACCCGATCGCGACCCTCTTCCTTGGCCTGGTAAAGAGCTTCATCGGCCATCTGCACCGCCCCTTCCAGGCTGCGATCAGCATCAGGCATGACATTGGCCACCCCGATACTGACGGACAGATAGGGACCGGTCATGGAGCCCTGGTGGGGAAGCTTCAGAGCCAGAACCGATTCGCGCAATTGCTCAGGCAGCTCAACGCCATAACTGCTGCCCGGACCATAAAGCACCAAAGCGAATTCCTCGCCACCGAAACGTGCCACGATATCCAGGGGCCGACTTGCGCCCTGTCCTATCATCTCGGCAACTTTCTTCAGGGCATCGTCCCCGGCCTGATGACCATA
>JBPCXH010000240.1:0-2792 GCA_051008735.1 Gammaproteobacteria bacterium
GTCTCTGTATAAAAAAACCCGGATACGAAAAACCCCGCTTGGAGGAACGGGGTTTTTCTGGGGAAGAACCGGGCTAGGGGGAACCCGATTCAATGAGTTCACTATAGACAGCAGCGCCTATCCCCCGGCTTTCCGGATCATTACACGGGTGTAATGTTTCGCGGCGGCCTAGTCCTTGCCGGACCCGGTCCAGCTGAGCCACCAGTAAAGGAGGGCAGCAACGGCGCCCATGGCCAGGGTGGCGTGGATGAGATCAACGATTAGCCTGCTCTCCTGCAAACCCGGCCCGACAAGCCCAGCGGCGGGCCGAACAGCCCGGCGGTGGCGGGAATGGAGATAGTTGCCGCGCCCGAGGTGCTGATTCGCGCCGCCTGCGCCCGCGTGTCAGACAGGCTTGGGGCCAGCGTCGAAAGAATCCGAATCACTGGGCGACGTGCCGCGTTTTCGTCCTTATGGGACGGGAATAAATAACGACCATGGCAATCCAGGTTGCAGCCGTTGCCACCAGGCCCCAGAAGCTGCCGAGGACTGCAAACAGGCCAAACGAGACGATAAAGAACAAGCCGAGTGCGAGAGCAATAATCATGGCGCTAACCTCCCATTAATTCGGGGGGCATTCTGGCCGCGTATCAGCAGGCAGTCTGGTCCTGGCAGGGCGGTTAACTGTCCGGGCGGGTCAGCAGGCCTGGCCCAGGCCCGATTTCCGGCTGGCTATGCCACTGCGGCTGCCGTCTGTAGCGCCTGCGGTGAGATTTTCACCCGCGTGGGCTTCGACACCCCTCATGAGGGGGCATAAACTTGTGTCAGGACACCGGGACATCTTGTGAGGCGACTCGAAGTGAGCCAAAAGGCACTGCTTCTGTCTGCGTGAGTCCAGACAATCCGTCGGAAACATTTGTCATACTGGCCGCGTATGGCATTGGTCAGGAACGCCTTGCCACCCGGGGTCTTAATCGGGAAGTTACAGACCCGGCACCTGGCGACCCGTCGCGCCGGGAAGCCACGACGTTGCGGGAGGTTGATCCCGACAGCTGGAGAAATGTGGACCGCGATGAGCGCCGTTGAATTAGCAAAGCCAAAACGTCCCGCACGGCGCATCTGGCTCCTGCGCCTGATCGGCCTGGCCGTTGCGCTTCTCCCGGCTGGTCTACTCGCACATACCGTGGCCCAGGGAGACCAGGGATATATCCAGGAGATCACCGGGGTACATCTGCTGCCCTTCGTCTACCTGGGGGCCAAGCACATGGTCACGGGCTACGACCATATTTTGTTTCTGTTCGGGGTCATCTTTTATCTGTACGGGCTGAAGCACATCGCCCTCTACGTCAGCCTGTTTGCCGTCGGGCACTCGACGACCATGCTCCTGGGTGTCTATTTCGACTTCGGCATCAACAGCTATCTGATCGACGCCATCATCGGCCTGTCCATTGTCTATAAGTCCCTGGACAATATTGGTGCCTATCAGCGCTGGTTCGGGTTCCAGCCCGATACCCGAATTGCCACACTAATATTTGGTTTCTTCCACGGCTTTGGCCTGTCGACAAAAATTCTGGACTACAACATTGCGCCAGACGGTTTGTGGCCTAACTTACTGGCCTTCAACGTGGGCGTGGAAATCGGGCAGCTCCTGGCCCTCGCCGCGATCCTGGTTGCCATGAATTACTGGCGCACCACGGCAAGTTTCGTGCGTCATGCCTATGTGGTAAATGTCTTCACCATGAGTGCCGGCTTCGTGTTGATGGGCTATCAGCTGGCCGGCTTTTACGTGTACCGCTAGCGAAGTTATTCATGAATACCAGTAATTCCTCCGACCCCGCAGCGCTGCCTTCCGGCCGACGCCTGTTTTACTCCACCGTGATTGCAGCCGCTGCAGCGTCTCTGTTGCTGGTGGCCGTGGTGCTGCCCGCCGAGTATGGCTGGGACCCCCTGGGTTCCGGTCGCCTGCTGGGCTTAACGGACATGGGAGAAATCAAGGTACAGCTGGCTGCCGAGGCCGCGGCAGACGCGGAAGGCGGGGCGGCAACGGCGGGGCAGGCGGCGATTAATTCGCAACGCCTCGACAAGATCGAAGCGCGTCTTAACGAGATTTATGCACTCCTTAGCGCGGGCGAATCGGCCCGGCAGGCCACGGCCCCCATCGATGACGGGGTTGTTCCCGTATCGCCGGCACCCGCAACCTCGGCCTGGCGCGATGAGATCACCATCACCCTGACGCCGGGACAGGGTGTCGAATACAAACTCGTGATGACCGAGGGTGCCCAGGCAGAGTTCGAGTGGACAGCCAATGGGAGCACCCTGAACTTCGACACCCACGGCAACGGCGCGGGCAACCGCGTCAGCTATGAGAAAGGCCGCAGCGTCCCGGCAGACAGCGGCCTGCTCGTCGCCGCCTTCGACGGCAAACACGGATGGTTCTTTCGCAATCGCACGGATACGGACGTGAAACTGACTCTCAGAACCCGGGGTGAGTACAGCGAACTGAAGCGCACTGCCTGACGAACGGCTCAAAGAGTGAATGAGGGTAAACTCTGCCGACTTCGCTGTGGCAACTGCTCAGACCTTCTTACTCGTTATCCACCCCAGCAAGCCCATAGCCGAACCGAATAGCCAGGCGGCGGCCGGAATCGGTATTACCCTTTTACCGCTACCCCCCCGGGAATCCACACAGGGCACGGCGGGCTTGCCCTGCCGAAGCCGTGTTACCCCGCCCCTTTCTGCTCTAGACTGATTCTTTACCGCCTCGGCCAGGACAGCTCGATTTCTCTGCCATGACCCAGAATCACGCAAACAGC
>JBPCXH010000241.1:0-9132 GCA_051008735.1 Gammaproteobacteria bacterium
TTCTGGCACAGATCGAACACTACACGGGACTGAGCCAGCCCACCGCCACGATCTGACTTACAGCTGCCGGGTGCGGCGCTCTATGCCGGTGCGATCCAGAATTGTACTGGCGATTTCTTCGATGGACAGTTGGGTGGTGTCGATATAAGGCACCTGATAACGCTTGTACAAGCCCTCGGCTGCTCGAAGCTCGAAATTCACTTGTTGAGCCGTCGCATAGCGCCCGACTGATCTGCGTTCTTTACGAATCTGGCGCAAGCGATCCGGGGCAATAGTTAAACCGAATAACTTATCGCGATAACCAGACAGAATATCCGGTAGCTTGCCCGTATCAAGTTCGTCATCTGCCAAGGGGTAATTGGCCGCAAAAATTCCGTAACTCAGAGCCAGGTAAAGGCAGGTCGGCGTTTTTCCGGAACGAGACACGCCGATTAGAATGACATCGGCACGTTCATAATCCCTGGTTCGGGAACCATCGTCGTAATTCAGGGCAAAGTTCGTCGCTTCAATACGCTGATCATAGGCGCCAAGATCATGCATGCCATGGGCCCGCCCAACAGCATGGGAAGACGCTTCCTGCAGTTCGCGCTCAAGGGGCGCGAGGAAGGTCGCGAAAAAATCCAGAAACAAGCCGGAGACCTGCCGGAAAGGCTCACGGAACTCATCCTGGACCAGGGTGCTGAAAACGATCGGCGGCGCACCCTGATCTGCTGCCGTACTATTGATTCTCGCAACCACGTCGTGCGCCTTGTCAATGCTATCGACAAATGGCAGAGTCACTCGGTCGAAATCGTGGCTATCGAACTGCGTTAGCAGGCTGTGACCCAGCGTCTCCGCCGTCACACCAGTCTGGTCAGAAACGAAAAATACTGTTCGGCGAGTCATAAATAATTGAACTTATCGATCCGGTAATGCCGGATTGTCCACTAATCAGGGAACAGCACAAGGGAGCACACAGTGGATACCTGGGTGGTGCCGCTCGAGAAAGTGAGCCTAAAGGATCTGGACACCGTGGGGGGCAAAAATGCCTCCCTCGGTGAAATGATCAGTAATCTGACGGAACTGGATGTCCGGGTACCCGGGGGCTTTGCGACAACGTCGGCCGCGTACCGTAATTTTCTGGCCCAGGACGATCTGGCCGGGCGAATCCGCGACACCCTGGCTGACCTGGACGTGGACGATGTACAGGCCCTGGCGAGTACAGGTGCGCAGATTCGGCAATGGATCCTGGCGGCCCCGCTGCCCCGGGAACTGGAGACCGGCATACGCGATGCCTGGCAAGCCCTGACCGAACGCCGCGGCGCCGATCTGGCCGTGGCAGTGCGCTCCTCCGCCACGGCCGAGGACCTGCCGGACGCCTCATTCGCCGGTCAGCAGGAAACCCTGCTCAATGTCCGGGGTATCGACGCCGTGCTGGCGGCCGTGCATCACGTCTATGCCTCCCTGTACACCGATCGCGCTATTGCTTACCGGGATCATCAGGGTTTCCCCCATGACCAGGTTGCACTGTCCGTGGGCATTCAGCAGATGGTTCGTAGCGATCTGGCAACCAGTGGCGTGCTTTTCACTCTGGACACAGAAACCGGCTTTCGCGACGTTGTATTTATTACCGCCGCGTACGGGCTGGGTGAAACAGTCGTGCAGGGCTCGGTAAATCCTGATGAATACTATATTTACAAACCCACGCTAAAAACGGGGCAGCGCGCCGTTATTCGCAAACAACTGGGTAGCAAAGCCATCAAAATGGTTTATGCCGAGCCCAGTCAGGAGGGCGCCACGGTCAGAACTGTGGATGTCGCTCAAGAGGACAGCAACCGCTTCTGCCTGAGTGAAACCGAAGCTGAAACCCTCGCCCGCTACGCGCTAACCGTCGAAGAACACTATGGACGGCCCATGGATATCGAGTGGGCCAAAGACGGGGAAGACGGCCAGCTTTACCTGTTACAAGCGCGGCCCGAAACCGTGCAGAGTCGTCAGGGTAATTACCTGCAACGCTTCATCCTGCGTGATACCGCCGAAGTGCTTGTGCAGGGCCGCAGCATCGGCCACAAAATCGGCGCCGGCAAGGCACGATTAATTCGTGATGTCAGCCAGATGGGCCAGCTGCAGGCAGGTGACGTACTGGTCGCTGATATGACAGATCCCGACTGGGAGCCGGTTATGAAGCGAGCGGCCGCCATTGTCACTAACCGTGGCGGCCGAACCTGCCATGCGGCCATCATCGCGCGGGAGCTGGGCATCCCTGCCGTGGTTGGCTGTGGTGATGCCACCCAACGACTGACCGACGGACAAGCCATCACCGTCTCCTGTGCTGAAGGTGATGAGGGCCTGGTGTATGCCGGCGAATTACCTTTTGAGGAACAGAAGATCGCGCTCGACAAATTACCCGAGCTGCCGGTCAAGCTGATGATGAATGTGGGTAACCCGGAACGCGCGTTCAGTTTCGCCGGTATTCCCAATCATGGTGTCGGTCTGGCCCGGCTTGAATTTATCGTCAATCGTATGATTGGCATCCACCCGAAAGCCTTGCTCGACTTCGATCAATTACGTCCCGAGCTTAAGACGGACATCGCGGAACAAATTTCCGGCTACCCGGATCCGGTGGAGTTTTTCGTGGCCAAGCTCAGTGAGGGGATCGCGACCATCGCGGCCGCCTTTGCACCCGAGCCCGTAATCGTTCGACTCTCCGACTTTAAATCCAATGAGTACGCCAACCTGCTGGGCGGGCAGCAATACGAACCCCATGAAGAGAATCCCATGCTTGGCTTCAGGGGTGCCTCACGCTATCTGGACCCTAGCTTTCAGGCCTGCTTTGAACTGGAATGTCGGGCCATGAAACGGGTCCGCGAGGACATGGGCCTGAGCAATGTTCAGGTCATGGTGCCCTTCGTTCGCACCGTCGGCGAAGCCAGGGCCGTGGTCGAACTACTGGAAAAAAATGGCCTCAAGCGCGGCGAACATGATTTGAAACTCATCATGATGTGCGAGCTCCCTACTAACGCACTGCTGGCCGAACAGTACCTGGAGCATTTCGACGGCATGTCTATCGGCTCGAATGACATGACCCAGCTAACCCTGGGGCTGGACAGAGACTCCGGCATCATTGCCCACCTGTTCGACGAACGCGACGAGGCGGTACGCGCGCTGCTGGGCATGGCCATTGATGCCTGCCGCCGGCAGAATAAATACATCGGGATTTGCGGCCAGGGCCCTTCGGATCACCCGGATCTGGCCCGCTGGCTGCTGGATAAAGGTATTGACAGCCTGTCCTTGAATCCGGACAGCGTACTGGAGACCTGGATGTTTCTGGCGAATGAATCAGCCGGGAATTAGTCCGGTATCAGAGCTCGCTCCAGCTAGACTTTCTGCGCCAGCGAATCCTCGGCAGGATCAGCCCCAGTGCCATGCCCAGGATGACGACGCCGGCGCCCACCACAAACCACTCCCGACTGGAGCGATTGGCAAGACGATCGTTGTCGCGCTGTAGCTCGCTAAGCTTCTGCTCTGAAGCAGCAACGCGCTCACGCAACTGCCGATTTTGCTCATCGACCTCGATGACATTGGCGGAAAGTCGCCGCACTTCATCCAACTCACTTTGGAGATTGGCCCCGGATCGCTCCAGGCTGCCCGCCTGGCCACGTAACTGATCCCGCTCACGAGTCACCGACCTGAGCTTTTGTTCAAGCTCATTTTGACTATTCCTGCTTTGGCTCAATTGCTGCTCAACGCCGGGCATAGAGACCCGGGCGGGAGGCTTGTCGAGGAGATAACGAAGCAATACCCAGCCTTCTGTGCCGCTGCGCGTGCGAACGCGCGCATAGCCAGACTCACGATCCACCTCTATCACTTCAACACGGGTGCCCGATGAAAGCATGCGCACGATATTTTGCTTGGTGCTTTTTCCCGTGCGCATGGTCACCTCGAAACTGTCGGTGATCCAGCGATTAGAATCCTGCGCGCTCGCAGACATGCCCAGCAACAACAGGCCGGTCAGGACGAGCAGATTTTTACTGAAGGAAGTCCGCGCACACACGGCCACGCACTGATGCATTGTTCCCAAGCCCCGTATCCCCAATCGCAACAACCCCCGGACCCTGAGCCGGGGGTGTTAAACTCTATCACAGCCTTTCCCAGCCACCCAGTTACCGGATTAAGTTCATGACCTTTGCGTATTGGTGCGTCCTGATTGCTGCCCTGATGCCGCTGATTTGGGTGGGCGTCGCTAAATCCAGCCTGCCCGGATACGACAATGATCAGCCGAGGCGATCACTGGCCCAGGCCGAAGGTCGAGCCCAGCGCGCCCACTGGGCAGAGCAGAACGCCCTGGAGGCATTCGCCCCATTCGCCGCGGGGGTAATTATTGCGAACCTGACCGGAGGCGCAGAGCCACTGACAATCAATATCCTGGCCGGGCTGTTTATTGTGGCCAGGATCGTGCACGGCGCAGCCTACATTGCGGATCGGGGTCCCCTGCGCTCTTTCGCGTGGCTTGCCGGCATGATCTGCATCATTGGGCTGTTTATCGCTGCGGCCTGAGCCGCTCAGATTAACGGGCGCCGATTTTCAGAAAATGGTCGCGATAATGGCGCAATTCAGCAATGGAATCCCGAATATCTGCCAAAGCCAGATGGGCCGCCGATTTGCTCAGGCCTTGCAGTAACTGGGGCGCCCAGTGCCCTGCCAGAATTTTCAGCGTGCTGACGTCAAGATTACGGTAATGGAAGTAACGTTCCAGTTCTGGCATCTCGCGGGCAAGAAAACGTCGATCCTGGCAAATGCTATTACCGCACATGGGCGATACACCCGCCTCCAGGTGTCGGCCAAGGAAATCAAGGGTGGCTTTTTCAGCCTCTGCCGCAGTGACACGGCTGTCCCGGACCCGCTGGCTAAGACCTGATTTTTTATGCTGCCGGGTATTCCACGCATCCATGCCATCCAGAACATGATCGGGCTGGTGAATAGCAAATACCGGCCCCTCTGCAATCTCCTTGAGTTCGCTATCTGTCACGATGGTTGCGATCTCAATGATCCGGTCCTGATGGGTATCCAGCCCCGTCATTTCCAGATCTATCCAGATCAACCTGCTGTCACTGCCTGTCATGCACTACGGTCCAAGAACAATTTCGGCAGGCATTCTAGCAAAGGCAGGCGCTCGGCCCGGCACTCATGACAGAAAAAGCTATACAGCAACCCGGACTGGCGATAGCTGCCCATGGCCGCCGGGGGATTCTCGAAGATTCAGCCGGCAATTCACGACCCTATGTTGTGCGCAGCAGGCAGTTACGAGTCGTGTGCGGGGACCGTATTAGCTGGCAGCCCGGTCAGAGCGATGAGGTCACGGTCGTGGGCATCGATAGCCGTCGCAATGCCCTGCGCAGACTGGACAGCGGTCGTCACCACACGGAAATCCTGGCGGCAAACCTGTCCCTGCTCGCGGTGGTCTGCGCCCGATTGCCGGCGCCTGACTGGTTTGTCCTGGATCGCTACCTGTGCGCGGCAGCGGACATGGGTGCGACACCCGTGATTGTGGTTAACAAATCTGATACCGGTCTGCCCGCCAGGGAAGAACTGGAAAACTACCGGCGCATCGGCTATCCCGTGCTGCAGGTATCAGCGCTTGCAGGTGACGAATTGCAGCCACTGGCTGAACAATTCAGCGGCCAGACAGGGATCCTTGTCGGCCAGTCAGGGGTCGGCAAGACCTCGCTGATCAATCGGCTGGTACCGGGGACAGAGGCCGATACCGCAACCCTGTCGCGAAGTACCGACGAGGGCAAGCACACCACGACGGCCTCCGTCATGCATCGCTTACCCGGCGGCGGGCGCCTGATCGATGCACCCGGTGTCCGTGACTTCCTCCCGGTAATCGATGCGCAGTCCGCCGTGCAGGCAGGTTTCCCGGAAATTTCGACGGCCGCACTGAACTGCCGCTTTGCTAATTGCCGCCACCTGCGTGAACCCCAGTGCGCGGTCAAAACGGCGATGGAAGCCGGCGAGATCAGTCAGCGGCGCTACGAAAGTTATCGCCGCCTGCTGCGCCAGACGCAGGCAAGCGCTTCAGGCTGACTCTATCGAGGTCCGGGAGGCGATGGCCCGAAACAGGGTGCTGCTGTCCACATACTCCAGTTCACCGCCCATGGGCACGCCGTGCGCGATACGACTGGGCGCAACCCCATGTTCTGCCGCCAGGCCGGCCAGGTAAGCGGCGGTCGCCTCGCCTTCCACCGTCGCGCTGGTGGCCAGCACGATTTCACGCAATTCATCAGAGGCCAATTGCCGGCTGAGCAAATCCAGACCCAGCTCTTCAGGGCCAACCCCGTCCAAGGGCGACAAGCGACCGAGTAACACGAAATAGCGACCCCGGTACGCCCCGGACTCCTCCACTGCGACCACGTCGGCAGGCGACTCCACCACGCAAATCAGGCCTGCCTCGCGGCGGGGATCGGCACAGATCGGGCACAGATCGTCTTCCGTCAGCATCCGGCACTGTGAGCACAGGCCGATTCGATCCAGGGCCTGAGCGAGCACCTCGGCCAGCCGGGCCGCACCGTCACGATCCTTTTCCAGCAAGTGAAAAGCCATGCGCTGGGCAGACTTGGGCCCGACACCGGGCAGACAACGCAAGGCGCCGAGCAACTGCTGCAGACTGGGGGAAAAGCTCATTACTGCCTGCCCTGACTAAAACGGCAGCTGCAGACCACCCGGCAGCCCCAGACCGCCTGTCATGCCCGAGTACTTGTCCTGAACCGTCTGCTCAACCTTGCGCAAGGCATCGTTAAACGCGGCCACCAGAATATCCTCAAGCATGTCCCGGTCATCGCCCAGCAGTGACGGATCGATGCTCACACCGCGAACCTCATGGCGGCAAGTCATGGTCAGACTGACCAGGCCACCGCCCGCTTCGCCCCGAACTTCCAGATTAGCCAGCTCTTCCTGAGCTTCCTGGACCTGCGTCTGCATTTTCTGGGCCTGCTTCATCAGCTGCCCGATATCCGCCTTCATGGCTGAATCTCCGTCTTGGCTAAAGGCTAAGCCTGGTCGGCCGGCCCGTTCGTGGTGGGTTTGATCGAGTCAGCCACGACCTCACCCTCAAACATGTCAACAATTTCCCGCACCTTGGGATCTTTCTCAATGGACTCCCGACGCTGCTGCTCAGCCTGGGCTTCGGCATCAGCCTCCAGATTGGCCACCGTCACGCCTTGGACGGGATCATCACCCAGCGTGACCCGGACCTTGATCGAACTACCCTGACGCTCCGTGACAGCTGCCGTCAAACGCTCCACCAACTTGTCGGTCAGCAAATGCTGATTGTCCGCTGCCACGCGCAGCCGGATTTCAACGGGCGTAAAAGCAATCAGCTCCGTGTGCTCTGCGAGCTGCCGGGCCGCGCCTGAAACGGAAAGTCCGGCCACATATGCCGGCCAGTCTTCAGGGTCTGCCGAGGCGGCCGGGGCCACGGGCTTGCCAGCGGCCGGCGGCGACGCGCTGGCGCGCCTGGCCGGCCCGGGCACGCGAGCACTTCTTTGCGCAGGCTTCTCGCCCGACAGAGCTTCAGCAGGGGCCTCCAGCCGAAAAGCGAGCATTCGCAGTAAAGCCATCTCGAAACCCAGCCGCGGGTCCGGTGCCAGGCTAAGATCGCGACGGCCCGTCAGGGCAATCTGGTAATTCAGCTGCACCTGCGCAGGATCCATGGCTGCCGCCAGGCTTTGCAGCCCGTCCAGCTCATCTTCGTCCTCCAGGGCGTCGGCACCGGCCAGCTGAATCACAGTCACGCGCTGCAGCGCTGTGGCCAGCTGATCCAGCAATCGCTCGTAATCCGGTACGTCTTCATCCAGGGCCTTAATGCTGTCGAGTAACTGCCTGGCATCTCCGGCAGCGACAGACTCCAGGAGTCCCAGGACGCGGTCCCGGTCCATGGAACCCAGCATGACGGCGACATCAGCATCGAGCAGCTCATTGCTGCCGTAGGCCAGGGCCTGGTCTAACAAACTCAGTCCATCGCGGACACTGCCCGCAGCGGCGCGGGCAAGACGATGCAGGGCAGGTTTTTCGGCTTTAAAGTTTTCCGCCGAGCAAATCTCGGCGAGACGCCCTTCGATCAGACCAACCGGCATCCGCTTGAGATTAAATTGCAGGCATCGAGACAGGACGGTGACCGGCAGCTTCTGCGGATCTGTCGTTGCAAACAGGAACTTAACGTGAGGCGGCGGCTCTTCCAGAGTTTTCAGCAAGGCATTGAACGATTGCCGGGACAACATGTGCACCTCATCAATGAGATACACCTTGTACCGGCCATTGGTGGGCGTGTACTGAACATTGTCCAGCAACTCGCGGGTGTCATCGACACCGGTGCGGGACGCTGCGTCGACCTCGATCAGATCGACAAAGCGGCCCTCATCCACGGCCAGGCAGGCACTGCACTGTCCGCAAGGCTCCTGGGCAACACCCTCCAGGCAGTTCAGGGCTTTGGCCAGAATCCGCGCCAGCGTTGTCTTGCCGACACCCCGGGTACCGGCAAACAGGTAGGCGTGATGGACCTGGTCCGCCGCCAGGGCGTTCTGCAAGGCACGCACCACGTGATCCTGCCCCACCACATCAGCGAAGCGGCGAGGCCGCCATTTGCGCGCCAGAACCAGATAACTCATCAAAACAACCAATAAAACAAAAGGATCCGCGCCAGCCACACCCCGGCGCCCGGCATCACCGCTACCGCTGCTCCCTCCCGGGCCTGACGGAGTTCACGGCTGGCCGCCGCGGGGGGACCGGCGCAGACCCATTACAAGGTTATGCGTTGCAGCCCGATTGAGCAAGATGGAATCGTGCCCATCCTGCGGAATTTTTGATTCAAATCCCCAGGCAGGGCCCGTCAGCCGGTTTACTTTGCAATATTCCATGAAGTTTGCCAGCATATTCTGAAATCTTGGTTTTGTCCGCATCACCAAGCCGCCCAACCCGCGTCCAACCCGCGTCCAACAATCCACAGGTCATACTGCCCATGCGATTTGCAAGTTTTCGATATCCGGTCTGCATCTTGTTTGTATGCGCAGGACTTGTAGCCTGTGCTGCCAAAACCAGCATTTCCGGAGAATGGAAGACTGATCATAAAGCCGCAGCCAAACCCTACGCCAGTTT
>JBPCXH010000242.1:0-3382 GCA_051008735.1 Gammaproteobacteria bacterium
CCCGAATATCTGCCAGCAAGGCATTGAACGCCTGGCCCTTGTCACGCAATGTCTTACGGCCCATCAGGTCATTGGCCTGAATACCCGTGGTGCCCTCGTAGATCGTGGTAATCCGGGCATCGCGAAAATGCTGGGCAACGCCTGTCTCTTCCACATATCCCATGCCGCCGAATACCTGGATCGCCAGGGAAGTCAGGTACTGAGCGGTCTCAGTGCACCACCCCTTCACGACAGGCGTGAGCAACTGGGCACGGGCCAAATGAGCAGCACGGACTGCTTCGTCCGGGTTTCGTTCGCCGTGATCCAGGTGGCCGCCGGTTACACAGGCAAGCGCGCGCATGGCCTCGATGTGCGCCTTCATCGTCATTAACATCCGTCGCACATCCGGGTGATGCACGATTGCTGCCTTGTCCTCCCGACCTGCAACTGGCCCCTGCACCCGGTCCCGAGCATAGGCCAGGGCCTGCTGGTAGGCACGCTCGGACACGGCAACGCCCTCCAGGCCAACACCAATACGGGCATGGTTCATCATGGTGAACATGCAGGCCAGGCCCTGATTTTCCGGGCCCAGGAGATAACCGAGCGCCTTGTCGTAGCCCATTACGCAAGTCGGGCTGCCGTGAATCCCAAGCTTGTGCTCAACGGATACCGGCCAGACAGCATTGGCCTCGCCACAGCTGCCGTCCTCTTCAATGTATCGCTTTGGCACCACGAATAAAGAAATACCCCGTGTGCCAGCCGGTGCGCCTGGCAAGCGGGCAAGGACCAGGTGCATGACATTTTCCGTCATGTCGTGGTCACCCCAGGTGATATAAATCTTCTGGCCTGTGATGCGATACGCGTCGCCGTCTGGCTCTGCGGTTGCCCGAACCGTCGATAAATCCGAACCGGACTGAGGCTCCGTCAGGTTCATGGTCCCGGTCCATTCGCCGGCAATCATTTTTTCCAGTACCAGCCCTTTCAGGCGCTCGTCGCCGTGCTCCTCGATGGCCCGGACAGCCCCCTGGGTCAGCAAAGGACAAAGTGACCAGGCCAGGCTGGCGGATTGCCACATCTCTTCTACCGCCAGCCCCACCACATAGGGCATACCCTGCCCGCCGTGATCTGCCGATTGGGCCAGACTGCCCCAGCCATTGTCGACAAACTGCCGGTAGGCGTCTTTAAATTCGGCCGGAACCCGCACCTGGCCGTCCTCGACACGAGTGCCCTGGCTATCACCAATAGTATTCACAGGGGCAATGACCCCCGCTGCAAACTGGGCGGCCTCCTCTAAAATGGCTTCAACCAGATCAGGCGTGGCTTCACCATAGTCAGGCAGCTGGCTAATGGCCTGAAGGCCGGCCAGGTCCCGGAGGACAAAAAGCATGTCCTTGACCGGTGCGCGATAGTCCGACATCGGGGGTTGTCTCCCTCAAAAAATTACCGGGCGGACCCATAATTCTAGCAATCCCGCGGCCCCGGCAGATACTCCATCAAGCACCCGGGTCCCTGTCTGCTAAGATCCGGCCCCGGAGCCCCGCCAGCAGTAAAGCTATCAGCCATGACGCCAACTGATAACACTTTCATCCTGACCGTGGATTGTCCGGACACCATCGGTATCGTGGCCGCGGTAGCCGGCTTCCTGCGCGACCAGGGATTCTTTGTGGAAGAGTCCTCCCACTTCGGAGACCGGGATACGGGGCGATTTTTCATGCGCACCGTATTCACGCCGCAGCGCGCGGACTTCTCACGGCCTGGCTTCGAACAGGGTTTTGAGCCCATCGCCCTGCAATTCAACATGAAATGGCACGTCTATGACACCAAGGTCAGGCCGCGAGTCCTGATCATGGCTTCCCGCCACGAACACTGTGTTAACGATCTGCTGCATCGCTATCGCACCGGCGCGCTGGCCATGGAAATTCCAGCCATTATTTCCAATCACCCGGACCTGGCATCCCTGGCCGAGTGGCATCGGGTCCCTTTCTTCCATGTGCCGGTCACGCCGGAATCCAAGCCGCAGGCTGAAGCACGCATGCTGGAAATCATTGAAGACACGCAGGCGGAGCTGGTGATCCTGGCGCGCTACATGCAGGTCTTATCGCGGGACATATGTGAAAAACTGAGCGGCCGGATAATTAATATCCATCATTCGTTTTTGCCTGGCTTTAAAGGTGCCCACCCTTATCAAAAAGCTCACGCCCATGGGGTCAAATTGATCGGCGCCACGGCACACTACGTCACGGCTGAGCTGGATGAAGGCCCTATCATCGAGCAAGGCGTGGAGCGGGTTGACCATTCTCACTCGCCCGCTGAACTGGCGGCTGTTGGCCGGGATATAGAAAGCCTGACCCTGGCCAGGGCGGTCAAATTACACATCGACAGGCGGGTTTTACTGAACGGACGCAAGACGGTAATTCTGCGTTAGTCAATAAACAGGTTTTTACAGGAACGCCTGTTAACTCGCCTTTCTTGATCGCACAACCGGCCGCAGCAGTTGCGCCGCTTCGCGCAAACAAGTCTGGGTAGCCGACCAGTCAATACACGCATCGGTGACGGACATGCCATAGGCAAGATCGGCAAGATCAGCCGTGAGCTTCTGATTGCCTGCTTCCAGATTGCTTTCCAGCATAAAACCGGCGATAGAACGATTACCGTTCACGACCTGCTCGACGCAATCCCTGGCCACCAGCGGCTGCAATTCATGATCCTTGTTGGAATTTCCGTGACTGCAGTCAACCACAATGTGCGGCGCTAATCCCGCCTCACTCAGCGCTTTCTCTGCCAGGGCAATACTGACTGAATCGTAATTGGGTCGACCGCCGCCCCCACGCAGCACGATATGACCATACTTGTTGCCCAGGGTCCGAAATACCGCGCTGCGTCCGTCCTGGTTAATACCCAGAAAAGAATGCGCTTCGCGGGCGGACTCCAGGGCATTAATGGCAACCTGTAGCGAACCGTCGGTGCCGTTCTTGAAGCCAACCGGCGTCGACAATCCACTGGCCATTTCTCGATGCGTCTGGGACTCAGTGGTGCGCGCGCCGATCGCCGTCCAGGCAATCAGATCGCCGAAGTACTGCGGCATGATGGGATCCAGTGCTTCTGTCGCAGTGCCCAACCCAAGCTCACCCAGATCCAGCAGCAATTTGCGCGCCTGGCGAATGCCTTTCTCGATGTGGAAAGAGTCATCCATATCCGGATCGTTCACCAGCCCCTTCCAGCCAACGGTCGTCCGAGGTTTCTCGAAGTACACCCGCATGACCAGCACCAGCACATCCTGCATTTCGTCAGCCAGAGGTTTGAGCCGGCGCGCGTATTCCATGGCCGCATCCACGTCATGAATAGAACAGGGGCCGACAACGACGAACAGGCGCGGATCCCGCCCGTCCATAATTTCGCGAAG
>JBPCXH010000243.1:0-8409 GCA_051008735.1 Gammaproteobacteria bacterium
GGACGGACGAAAATCGTCGCCAGCAGGAGAATCAGGAACAGCAGAATGCCGGTACCGAAAACAATAATGTCACTGACAATGAAATCCAGCATGTCAGCCACAATCATGGGCACACCGCCCAGAACAATGCGGGCATCCGAGCGATAGTCCTGCAGAATGTCGCGAATGCTGTCGATGCCGGCGCTCTGTCCCGCCACGACGGCATCGCGCCTGACGCGAATGTCACGCTCCAGCCCCGACAGCTCGATTGCCTGGGATTTATCCAGTTCGGCAGCCAGGCCTTGTTCCCGCAACTTATCGCGCGCGGTCAGCAAGGCTTCGTAGTCAGCATCGCGGCGCAGGCTGATCAGCAGCGCCGTGGTGCGGCCGTCGCTGCTAACCAGTAACTCGCCGTACAGCGCACCCTGCGTCAGCTCCGCCCGGGCCAGCTGCCGATCCGTCGTTGCGCTAAGCAAAGTGGGAACCTGCTGCTGCAACTCCTTCAGGGACCGCGGCGGACTCGCCACCAGGGGCACATCCAGTATGGTCGTTACGGCTTCCACCGCCGCAACAGCGGCGAGTTCGTCGCGCAATGCACCCAGACGCTCCAGGGACGGGTCAGCGAACAGATCGTCCACCGGCGCATAAGTGACCAGCAAATAGTCATCGGAACCGTAGCGAGCTCTCATACCCCGATAGAAGCGCAGATCAGGATCCTGCTGGAGCAGCAGAGAGTCGCCCGATGCATCCAGGCGAACCTGGGTGGCAAAAGCACCAATCCCCAGACACACCGCAAGCACCACCGCCAGTAACAGGCGTGGACGATCCAGCGCGAAGCGCTCCAAGGCGTCAATCAGGGCATTCATGTCAGCATCCCGCGACGCCCCGGCGCCGCGCGTGCCTATTGTCTACTGTGACGCCGGCGCCGCCAAACCCTGTTTACACTGCCCGGATCGCGGCCTTTAGCCCGGAAATTGAGCAACCCCGGCCAGGCTGCGACAGGGTTTTGCCATACCCGTATCGATCTGCCCGACAATGCGACCATCAGCCAGATCAACGCGGGACATCACGCCGCTAAAAATATTCGTGACCAGCACATGACGTTCATCGGGCGCAATTGTAATCATGGCGTAGCCGTAATCATCGAGCTCGATCTGTCGCTCCACACGACCGTCGGCAGCCACAAAATCAATCAGACTCCCACGCAACAGCAATAAAGTACCGTCAGACAGGTAGTCCACACCCGTCGTCCAGCGTCGCTCGGTCGCCGCTTCATCGGGCAAGCGGACCAGATCCTGCAGTTGCTCGCCGTTGCGGATGTCATAGCGCATTACCCGCAATCCCAGGTCAGTCATATAAGCCAGCGTGGAGCCATCGGGATGCATTGCACAGTGGGTTACGCCATGAAAGCCCGTACGCGAGGGCGAAAGCTCATTATCAAATTCGCCCAGGGGTGTGCCGTCGGCAGTAAATCGGGCAATGCGCCCATAACCCACCACATCAGTCCCTTCCAGACAGCGCATGTTGCCACCCTGATAGGGACGATCTCCGCACAGGTACTCGCAAAGCAAAACTTCGCCGTCACCGGAGAAGGCCACACTCCCCCAGCCCCGCTCACCAAAAGTACCCGCGGGCAGTTCGGCCCCGTCCGAACCCACCCGAACGACGGCGTGGGCGAAAGGATCAAAGGCCCAGAGCGTCCCGTCGGGGCTAAAGCGCAGATTGACGACCAGGTGAGTAGTGCTTGCGGTATACAGGGTACCTTTGGGGACCAGCTTAGCGTCGAACTGCAAAATTCGTCCTTCGCCGGCATGGTCATCCTCAGGATCGCAGAGATAGGTGCAGCCCAGGAAAATATCCCCGGGGGCAAAGGGCTTCAATGTGGACGGCTTGGTCACGATCACTCCTCGGCGAACAGTCTCAAAGTCCATAGTCGCCGTGGGCCGCCCATCTGACCATCGCGGATTACCGAAGGCCGGCCGTGTAAGATCCGGCCATGCGCAAGTGGAGCTGGGTTTTGCTGGCGGCACTGATCGTCGGCTGCGGACCGCAGGCTGATCAAGCCGCCGTTGAAGTAGGGACGGGCCCGTGGCGCGGCGAGATTGCGCACTTTGGCCGCAGCCTGCCTTTCAATATGGAGATCCGCCAGGGACCTGACGGGCTGGAAGTCGTCTATTTGAATGGCAAAGAGCGGATGCCGGTGGAACAGGTGGCCAGCGATGAAGCCGGCAACCTGGAACTGAATTTCCCCTCCTATTCTTCAGGGCTGCGCGCACAGGTGGAAGACGGCAGGATGACGGGCGAAATTGCCCTGACCCGACGCACAAAGGTTCATCGACTGCCCTTCACCGCAACTCAGGGTGCGACCCATCGATTTTTTGCCACGCCGGCCAGCGACTATGCGGATTTCAGTGGGCGGTGGGCAGTAGAAATTTATGTCCCTGCCTTCGACTTTCGTCAGCCGGCCATCGCCCTGTTCGAGCAGTCAGGTGCTGTCGTGTCGGGCACAGTTTTGACGCAAGTGGGTGATTTTCGCTTCCTGTCTGGCGAAGCTCGTGGCCAGGATCTTTATCTGTCAGCTTTTGACGGGGGCGGCACCCAGCTGTGGCTGGCCAAAATGGATAAAGACGGCCGCCTGAGCGGCAGCTTTGATTCAGTGACCTACCAGGCCGCCGAATGGACAGCTGCCCGGGACCCGGACGCCCGTCTGGAAGACCCGCTGACCCTGACATACCTGAAACCCGGCTATGAACAGGTGAGCTTCAGTTTTCCGGATCTGGACGGCAATACCGTGAGCCTGCCCAGCGCGCGCTTCGAGGGCAAGGTCGTGCTGTTAGTCATCGGTGGCACGTGGTGCCCCACCTGCCATGACGAAGCCCAGTTCATGGTGCCCTTCCACGCAGCCCGGGCGGCGGAAGGCCTCGAAGTGATCGACCTCATGTTTGAGTACTCGGACCGCTTCGAAGATGTGGCCGAGCAAATGCGTGCCTACCGCGATCGCTACGCCATTAAACACCCGATTCTGTTTGCCGGCGATTCGACGCGTGAAACCCGGGCGCAGAAATTACCCATGCTGAATGACATCGTGGCCTTTCCCACCACCATCTTCATTGATCGCCGGGGCCGGGTCCGTCGCATCCACACGGCCTTCCCCGGACCCGCCTCAGGCGAAGAGCACGAGAACTACAAACGGGAGTTCAGCGCCTTCGTCGACCTGCTGCTTAATGAACGCGCCTGAACAACTACTGCCCGGCGGGTGAGGCCAGATCTTCGGGTGTCGTGTCATCCACCTGCTTATAAAGTTCTTTTTCGCGGGCTTCATCAGCGGCCGAAATGCCGGCCATAAACTCCCAGTCGTCCGGCTTGAACAAGCGCGCGGCAAGATCTGTTGTCGCACCGTGATGGCCCATGTTCTGCACAATGAAATCGGTAAAATCCCTGGCGGCCGATTCAAATTCGCCGATAGCTTCAACACCCTTGGCACGCAACTCATCCCGCGCACTCAACATGCGCTGCAGTCGCTGCTGGTTGCCTTCCAGTCGCTCATCGAGTTCAGCCAGCGCCTGTTCAACGGATTCGTCCACGCGTTCAACTTTTTCGCGAATCATGTCACCCATTTTGATGTCCTGGGCATGCAGGCGCTCCATGGCTGCTTCCATGTAATCCCCGACAGCGGTATAAAATTTAGCCCGATCCTCTGCCCCGGTTTTCTCCAGGGCGGCCGACAATCTCTGGCGCACGGATTTCAGGCGCCGGCGTTCGCCGGCGATTCGTTCTTGCAGGGTAGCCATGACAGCCTCCTTTCTATTGTTTGTCCAAGCCTACAGGACTTCAGAAGAAGCCGGTGTCGGCGGCCGCAGGCTGAAGCTGCCGACCTCATCCACTGGCACTCGGCCCAGCCCGAAACCAATCACATCCAGGTAACCGCTCACCCGGTATTTCAGGCTGCCCTGGTTGGCCATCAGTCCCGACAGCAGGCGCGGTGCCTGGGTCATCAGATCGGTAACAACCCGCAGCCGGGCAAGCCCTTCCTGCCCGGCGGGAACAGAAAAGCCGTCGACCAGTTCCGCGGTGCCGATGGACATATCCTGCAGATCCAGACGCAGGCGCCCGGAGGCCACCCTGATGGCCGCTGAATTCGGGTTGCTGAGCCTCAGATCCAGCTGAAAGACCTGGCGATCCAGGCCGACACTTTCGGCGCTCAACCCAGCAATGCGAATGTCCGGGATCTGGCTGGGAGCCTGCTGCAGGCTGCAGCCAGAGGCCAGTAACAACAGCAAAAGCAGCCCCAGCAGTCTGATCCCGGGCGCATTAAACATCCACGGCCTGCATCATGCCGTCCGGATAGCGCTCGCCGAACACTTCATCTTCCGGCAAGGACTGAACCATGAAGTCCAGATCGCTGCTGGAGAATTCCAATTCCAGCGCACCGACGTTGTCCGACAGATGCGCCAGGGTCTTCATGCCCGGTATCGGCAAAACACCGCGCCACTGGGCCATAACCCAGGCCAGGGCAAGCTGCGCCGGCGTGCACTCGAAGCGCGCTGCCAATTCTGCAGCCCGTTCAGCCAGGGGTTGGTTGTGGGCTAGATTCTTCTCGCCGAAGCGCGGGAAAAGACGCCGGGTGTCATTGGCCGGCAGGTCATCAATGCTGCGAATGGCGCCGGTCAGAAAACCCCGGCCCAGGGGACTGTAGGCCACAAAGCCCACCCCCAGTTCCCGGCAGGTGTCCAGGGCGGGGCGAGCGGTGGTGCGGGTCCACAGGGATAACTCGCTTTGCAGGGCCGCCACCGGATAAATGGCATGGGCCTTGCGCAGGGTCTGTGCACTGGCTTCAGAAAGACCCACAAAGCGAACCTTTCCGGCCGCCACCAGGTCAGCCAGGGTACCCATGGAGTCCTCCAGGGGCACGTCAGGGTCAATGCGGTGCAAATAGAAGAGGTCTATTCGCTCGATACCCAGTCGCGCCAGACTGGCATCGCAGGAACTGCGGATGGTTTCCGGCCGGTTGTCGGCGCCGACTTTTCCGTCCGCACCCCGATTCAAGCCACACTTGGTCGCCAGAAAGACGTTGTCTCGACAGTCGCGAATACAGTCGCCGACGAACACTTCGTTCTCGCCGTCCTGATAGACAGCTGCGGTATCCAGGTGGGTAATGCCCAGGTCCAAAGCGCGATGCAAGGTAGCCCGGGCGGCGTCATCATCGCGCTCGCCATACCAGCCCACCAAGCCCATGCAACCGAAGCCCAGGCCAGAGACGCGGACACCGGTGTTGCCCAGTTCTCGCTGTTCCATGAATCGCCCCCCTTGCGAGCCTGGGCCTAGAATAGCATCCGTCAACGACTCACTAACGGGGTTTGCAACATGGGTCCGCTCGCTCGCACCTTCATCGTTATTGGCTGTGTCCTGCTGACAGCCGCCGGCGCTCTGAGCGCCTTTGGTTTTCACGGCCTGGCCGAGACTATCGGCCCGGAGCAGCGGGAGTCCTGGCGCTGGGCTGTGGACATGCAGTTCTATCACGCCCTGGGGCTAATCTTTGTCGGCCTCCTTGCCGATCGTCTGGGCATGTCCGGGTGGCTCAAACTCGCCGGCCTGGCAATGCTCGGCGGGATCATGATTTTCTCCGGGCTGATCTACGCCCAGGTTCTGGGAGCACCACAGTCCGTGGGTGAAATCGTGCCCACCGGCGGCACCCTGTTCATGCTGTCGTGGCTGCTGGTCGCCGGCGCTGCGTTGCGTGCACGACGCTGACAGACCTTGGTATCCTGACCGCCGCCAATGACGCACCGGAGACACCCATGAAGCTCAGCCGTAGATTTCTGCCTGCCTTGATCGCGGGTTTATGCTGCACCGTCGCTGCGGCGGGCGGCCATCAATCGGCCGAGACCGTGCTGGTTGTCGGTGCCACCGGGCGCACGGGCAAATTGATCGTGCCGGAGCTGCTGGCGCAGGGCTACAAGGTGCGGGCCTTCGTGCGTGATGCGGAAAAAGGCCGGGAGGTGCTCGGACCTGATGTGCCCCTGGTAACCGGTGACATCACGGACCCCGCGACAATCCCGCCGGCCCTGGAGAATGTGCAGCGGGTGATTTCGGCCGTGGGTGCGGGCGGCGGCAAAGGTAACCCTGAGGCAGTCGATTACCAGGGCATTAAGAACCTGGCCGAGGCATCGGCGGCGGCTAATGTGCAGCAAATCGTGCTGCTGTCCTCCATGGGCACAACCCACGAGGACCATCCCCTTAACAAGATGTTCAGCAACGTCCTGATCTGGAAAGCCAAGGGCGAACAGGCCGTCCGCGACAGCGGCGTGCCCTACACCATCGTGCGGCCCGGGGGTCTGGTCAATGAACCGGCTGACGGCGGGAAAGTAATTGGGATTCAGGGCGATCCGCGCCTGGATTCAGCCGTGATTCCGCGGGCAGATGTGGCCAAGGTTTGCGTGGCTGCCATTGCCGAGCCGACCGCGCGTAATAAAACCCTGGAGATCGTTCGGGAAGACGGCGAGCCCGTTGCGGACTGGGACGGATTTTTCGCCGCCCTGGCTGCTGACAAAAACTAGCAGTTCGCGGACAACTCAGGGATTTACCAGCTCGGCACCTGATCGGACCGCCTGGGTGCCCCCGCGCCCGTTGCTGAATTCAACGGGCACAGACTCGCTTTTCAGGCCGCCATTGCGCAGGACGGCAAAATGCAGGTGCGGTCCGGTGCTAAAGCCGGTATTGCCCGAAGCGGCAATTTTTTCCCCGCGCACCACCTGCTGTCCCGGCCGAACACGGATGGAATCCCAGGCCAGGTGAGCGTAGAGAGCGAAGGTACCGTCCGGGTGCAGAATCCGCACTTGGTTAGCCCGCTGCGCAAAGGCTTCCCGATCAGCGCCACCGACGAAGTTGGCGTATGCCACCGCCACCACGACCCCGCCCCGCGCAGCATAAACGCCGGCCCCCTCGGGCATGCCGATATCCACGGCGTGCCAGCTGTCCACCGTGTCATGCGTATCCTGGTCAGGGAAAGCCTGGGTCACGGCGTAAGCAGAAGCCGGACCGAAAGGCGGCAGGTAGGGCTGCCGGGGTGCATGCACAGCATCCGGATCGCCGGGAACAAAACCGTGCTCGTACTTAAATGACCAGTCAGATCCGGCCTGCTCGGGCCGCACTTCGAGTACGGTCCGGGACTCGCCCGCGGCGAGCACCGTGCTTAAACCGCGGGCATCGATACCGATGGTGACGTTGTCGCCCGCTGTCAGCCAGACCGCAACCTGCATGGGGCAGGGACATTCGTTTTCGGCGACGATTCGCGCGATGCCTGGCGCATCCTCCCGGCTCACGACGACCCCGGGCATTGTGCGACCCACGCGGGCGCGAGCTGACTGTTCGTAGTCCTGACTGTCGTCGGGCTTGCGGTCGGTAAATACCCACTGCCCGGACTCATCCTGGTAACGATAAAGATCGGCCGCGAGACTCGCGACAGGCAGTAAAGCCAGACAGACAGTCAGGCTCCTCAGGGCACCGCGATACGATTCCATTCGCCGTCCTGATAGCGAATTTCGTACGCCGGCCAATAAGTCTGGTCGAGCTTGAGTGTTAATACGTCGACAGCCTCGTTCCATGTCACGGTCGTCAGCCTGACAGCTTCGCGATCCTCACGCTGACCGACCAAATTCAGGAATCCATCCAGATCCTGCACCGGCTGACCATCCACCGCCACAATGCGTCGGCCGGCAAACAGACCAAAGCGGGACGCCGGTGAGCCGTAGGCAAAATAGGCCACATAAACTCCGTAGGGCTCCACACCGCGCTGGGCCGCCATATCCCGGTAGGGCGCCTGCAACAGCGCACCGGCCCAGAGTACAGCCCGACGCACACCCAGACCATCCAGCAACTGGGTGCGCACCGCAAGATTGGTCACAGTGCCGTTGCGCAATATTTCCAGCCTGACCTCCGGCTTCTGCGCAGCGCGCTCGACCTCAACAAAGCGGGTGACAGGAATGCCGTCGATACTCAGCAAAATATCACCCGGCTCCAGCAAATCATCCGCCGGTGCCCCGGCGACGGTGCGCACGACGGCCAGCGCCTGGCGACGCTGGGGATCATGATCAGCAAGGCGTCGGATATTCGTGTCGTCCATGCCGAATTTCCGGGCTGCCGACAGGGGCATCTGGCGCCATTCAACCTCAAGGGAATAAAGACCCCGCTCCGACCGCCCCAGCTCCAGTAACTCGGCGACCACTTCAGCAGGCACGCCCTTGTTTTCCTGGTTCAGCTCGCCGCCGCCCTGGTAAGCAAAACTTGACCACAAGGAAACCACCCGGCCCTTGCGATCGACGATCACACCATCCACATCCGTCGGACCGTTGACCAGGGAAAGGGTTTCCAGATTGGTGTCGCGAAAACGCATGGTGCGCGACAGGGGCAAGAGGATCGGATCAATGGAGG
>JBPCXH010000244.1:0-4956 GCA_051008735.1 Gammaproteobacteria bacterium
CAGCGGCCCGGGCAAAGGCGGCGTTAACCTTGCGGTGATCGTGTCCGCCGCGGCGAATGGCACGAATTTCTTCGTCGGACAGAATCTGCATGATCTCGGTGAGTTTCTGGTTGTCGCCCACCCAGTGGCTGCGCACCTCCGGTCCGCTGGAGACCGAGTACATCTGGTAATCGCCATCGACGGCCTGGTTCATGCGTTCCTGCAATACGCCCTCGTCATCGATGGCAAACAGCGGATCCCATTCGCCGCTCCAGATCACCTTGATGACCTGCCAGCCGGCGCCGCGGAAGCTGCGTTCCAGTTCCTGGATGATCTTGCCATTGCCCCGGACAGGCCCGTCCAGGCGCTGGAGGTTGCAGTTCACCACCATGATCAGGTTATCCAGGCGTTCGCGGGCGGCGATATTGATCGTGCCGAGTACCTCGGGCTCGTCCGATTCGCCGTCACCGATAAAGGCCCAGACCTTGCCGCCGTTAGGTGGCTTCAGGCCGCGGTTCTCCAGGTACTTGATGAAGCGGGCCTGGTAAATGGCGCTGGGCGTGGACAGGCCCATGGAGGCGCAGGGCATCTGCCAGAAATCGGGCATGTTGCGCGGGTGTGGGTAGGAGGACAGTCCGCCCTCGGGCTGCAGCTCACGACGAAAGTTTTCCAGCTGTTCGCTACTCAGGCGACCTTCCAGAAAGGCGCGGGCGTAAATACCCGGGGCTGCATGGGCCTGCATACTGACCAGGTCGCCGCCGTAGTCCGGTCCCTGGTTACGAAAGAAGTGGTTCAGGCCGATTTCCATCATGGTGGCGGCCGAGGCATAGGTGCCGATATGTCCGCCCACGCCGGTGCCGCTGTCGTAGCCGCGCAGGACCATGGCCATCGCATTCCAGCGCAAAATATTCTCAATGCGCTGTTCCAGTTCGATATTGCCGGGGTAGGCGGGTTGTTCGGCCACCGGGATGGAGTTGCGATAGGGCGTGTTCAGGGTGGCATCGTCGAGAATGACGTTCTCGTCCGTCAGGTAATCCCGGACGGCTCTGAAGATCGCCTTGGCCCGATCCGGGCCTTCCAGGCGCAACAGAGATTCCATCGACTCGAGCCATTCCTGCAGCTCGGGGTCGCGATTTGATGACAGGTCCGCTCGGCGGGTGGCCATTGGCTGGTCGCTCCTTGAGTTCCGTTCGCACGGCGCCGTCGCCGTGGACTAATTATTGTGCCTCACAGGGCCACAGACTGCAGAGGGTTACTCAAAATGGACAAAGAATCGGACCCGGGCGAGGGTTTGGATCGCCGCATGGCGATGGGGATGTTGCTGGCCCTGGGCGGGCTGGCGGCCACGGATCAGGCCCAGGCAGGCGGGCATGTGGGCCGGCGCAAAGCCGCGCCGCCACCGGTGAAGGATGAGCTGTACCGCGAGATCGAGGCAGTTTTGGCCGAAACCCGTGAGATCTGGAACAGTCAGGACTTCGGTCGCCTCAAGGACGTCTGGGATGCGGATGATCCCCAGCCCTGGTACGTGCCCGAGGAGATTCAGCAGCCTTTCTTTTCCTGGCCTCAGATCGATGAGTACTGGAATCCCGGGCGCAAGACCCTGGCGGCCTTTCGCTGGGATTTCGACAATCTGCGCGTCAAACCCCTGGCTGATGACATTGCGCTGGCCATTTTTGACCATTTCTATGAAATCAAAGTCGCGGTGGGCCCGGATCTGCCGGCCACGGCGGGCTTTGATCGTTGCCTGACACTGTTCCGGCGCAAGCCTGAAGGCTGGCGCCACATTCTGTATGCGCAGTGTCCCCTGGGGCCGGAAACCTACGTGCGGGCCCTGCGCGAGCGTATTGTGAAGGACGATTTTGGCAGCTTCGGAAAAAGCCTCGACGATGACTCAGCCTGATCCGGCGGCTTCACGGCGCCAATTACTGCAGTTTCTGCTCGGCTCGCCCCTGCTGGGTGGCGTAGCCGGTCTGGCGGCCGGCTGGCCCGGCAGCAGTCTGGCGCGTCCCGAACTGGCCGTGCCCACGCGGGCGGGGCAGGCACTGGATGTATTTCAGCTCAAGGCGGTGGCCCGCCAGGTGCTGGATTTGCCGACCTGGCATTTCATCGCCAACGGCGCCGATGACGGCCGAACCCAGGCGGCCAATCGCAGTGCCTTTGATGCGTGGCAGTTGCGGGCGCGCCGGCTGGTCGACGTGAGCCGGACCGACCTGAGCCTGGAGTTGTTCGGGCAGCGCCTGGCCAACCCGATTTTGCTGGCCCCGGTAGGGAATCAAATAGCCATACATGCTGACGGCGAACTGGCGACCGCGCGAGCGGCGGCCGAGCGCCACGCGATGATTTGTTCGAGTGTCACCAGTTACAGCATCACGGAAATAGCCGCCGCAGCGCCGGGGCCCCGCTGGTTCCAGCTTTACTCGTCCCCCGATGAAAGCCTGATGCGCCACCTGATCGGCAAAGCAGAAGCGGCCGCTTGCGAGGTGCTGGTGCTGACAGTGGACTCACCCACGCGCGGCAATCGCGAAGGCGAGCGCTGGTTTGCCAGGCAAACCGATCGCAGCCAATTCCGGCTGGCCAACTATGAGGACTATGCCGGCCCGCCTCGTATCGGTAACCCGGCCGCGACCTGGGACCTGGTGGATTGGTTGCGCAGCAATACCCGCATGCGCGTCGTACTCAAGGGGATTGTGACCCGCGAAGACGCCGAACTCAGCGTAGCGCGCGGTGCCCACGGCATTATTGTGTCCAATCACGGCGGTCGCCAGGAAGAGAGCGGCCGGGGCACCCTGGAAAGTCTGCCCGAGGTGCTGGACGGTGTGGCCGGGCGCATACCGGTGTTGATTGATGGCGGCTTCCGTCGGGGGACGGATATTTACAAGGCCCTTGCCCTGGGTGCATCAGCGGTGTGCATTGGCCGGCCCTGCCTGTGGGGCCTGGGGGCCTTCGGCGAGGAGGGTGTGGCCCGGGTCCTGTCACTGCTGCGCGCGGAACTCACGCGCATCATGCAGTTGTGCGGAACGCCTGCGCTGAAAGACATCAGCCTGGCGGCTCTCGCCCAGCGTGGCCGGGTGGGTTAATACCAGGCCGGACTCAGCACGGTATCCGTCGCCTGATCATCAGGAAAGCTGTCCGGGTAATCCCGGTTAAAGTGCAGGCCGCGGCTTTCCTGCCGCGCCAGCGCGCTTTTAATAGTCAATTCGGCTACCAGGGCCAGGTTACGCAGCTCGATCAGGTCGTTGGTCACTCTGAAGTTGCCGTAGAACTCCGCGATTTCTTCCTGCAGCAGCTCCACCCGATGGCGGGCGCGCTCCAGTCGCTTGTTGGTGCGGACAATGCCCACGTAGTCCCACATGAACCGCCGGACTTCCTCCCAGTTGTGAGAAACCACAACCAGTTCATCGGGGTCCGTCACGCGGCTTTCATCCCAGTCGGGTACGGCCAGTTCGGTGGGGCCCAGATCCTGCAGGTCCGCCAGGATCCGACCATGGGCTGCTTCGGCGAACACCAGGCATTCGAGCAGTGAATTACTTGCGAGGCGGTTCGCACCGTGCAGCCCCGTGCAGGTGCTCTCGCCCACCGCATAAAGGCCCAGGACATCGGTGCGGGCATCCAGGTCCGTCATGATGCCGCCGCAGGTGTAGTGCGCAGCCGGTACCACCGGAATTCGCTCTTGCGTGATGTCGATGCCAAAACCGGCACAACGCTGGGCGATATTGGGGAACAGGCTCAGAATCTCATCAGCCGGTTTATGACTGATGTCCAGATAGACACAGTCGTGACCGCCGCGCTTCATCTCCCCGTCAATGGTTCTGGCCACGATATCCCGGGGCGCCAGTTCGGCCCGCTCATCGTGTTCGGGCATAAAGCGCTGGCCATCGGGTAACACCAGGATGCCGCCCTCGCCGCGCATCGCTTCGGAGATCAGCACTGACTTGGCCATGGGGTGATACAAAAGGGTGGGGTGAAACTGCACAAACTCCAGGTTGGCGACCCGACAGCCCGCCCGCCAGGCCATGGCGATGCCGTCCCCGGTCGAAGTATCCGGATTGGTGGTGTACAGATAAATCTTGGAGGCCCCACCCGTTGCCAGGACCACCGTTCGCGCCATCAGCGTCCGCACAGACCGGGCTTCGCTATCCAGCGCGTACGCACCGATGCAGCGATTCGGTTCTTCGCCAAAGCGGGCCGTCGTAATCAGATCAATAGCCAGCAGATCTTCATGCCAGTGAATATTTTCATGGGCCTTCGCCTGGGCGAGCAGGGTCGTCATGACGGCCTGGCCTGTGGCATCGGCGGCATGGACGACACGACGTGCACTGTGGCCGCCCTCTGTGGTCAGGTGCAGGGCTTCACCCTTGTCGACCCGGGTAAATTCAATGCCACGTTGTTGCAACCAGGCAATGCTCTGCGGTGCGCGCTTGGTGACCATGTCGACTGTTTTTTCGTCGCACAGGGTGCCCCCCGCCGTGAAGGTATCGGCCGCATGCTGCTCAGTGGAGTCATCGTCGCCCAAGGCAGCCGCAATGCCGCCCTGGGCCCAGTTACTGGAACTATCCGTGGCCTGTTTCTTGGCCAGCAAGCCAACCTGCTGGCCGGACTCTGCCAGGCGCAGGGCAAGGCTGGTCCCACCGAGGCCGGCACCGATAATCAATACGTCGTAATTGGCGCGCTGCATGGCGTGTCTAAGGGCTCAGCGACGTTAAGCGCTGCGCCCGATCTCCAGCATCCGGTCCAGTGACTGCTTGGCGCGCAGTCCGAGTTCGGGGTCCAGATCAACCTGCGGTGCCAGGGTTTCCAGGCTGCGCAGAATCTTCGGTAGCGAGATGCGCTTCATGTGCGGGCAAAGATTGCACGGGCGAATGAAATTCACATCCGGATACTCCACCGCCACGTTATCGCTCATGGAGCACTCGGTGATCATTACAACCTTTTCCGGCCGGTGCTCGCCGACGTAGCGAATCATGCCCGAGGTGGAGC
>JBPCXH010000245.1:0-5473 GCA_051008735.1 Gammaproteobacteria bacterium
GCTTCGATGAACTGGTCGCCGCTAACCCCGATGTCGATCCCTGGCTGCCGGGTGCCGGCACAGAAATTGTTTTGCCTACCCGGTTTTTGCTGCCCAGGACGCCCCGCGAGGGCATAGTGCTGAACGTCGCCACCAAGCGGCTCTATTATTTTCCTCCCGCCGTGTCAGGCGAGCCGGCCATCGTTGAAACCTATCCTATCGGTATCGGACGCACTGGCTGGTCCACGCCCACGGGTGAAACCAGCGTCGTGGCCAAGGCCCGCGATCCGGTCTGGTATGTGCCAATCTCCGTGCGTGAAGAGCGTGCGGCCATGGGTGAACCGGTTGTCAGGCAGGTGCCGCCCGGGCCCGATAATCCCCTGGGCAGTCGAGTCATGCAGCTGGGTCTGCCCGGCTATCTGATTCACGGCACCAATAAGCCGGCCGGAGTCGGCATGCGGGTCAGCCACGGCTGCGTGCGGCTATTTCCCGAGGATATCGAATACCTTTTCGAACAGGTGCCGACCGGGACGCCCGTGCGTCTGGTCAATCAACCGGTTCTGCTGGCCCGCGATGATGCTGACCTGCTGCTGGAGGTGCACCCGCCTTTGGAAGAACATGCGGATATCTGGCTGGAAGATTTGGCACCCCGCCTGGAAAGAGCCAGAGCCTCCCTGCAAGACGATCAGGTGGTGATCGACTCTTCACGAGTGGATAAGATTGTGGAACAGGCCCGTGGCTTTCCCGTCTCTATACTGCCGGACGGACCGGATACCCAGGCTCAGCTTCGCAGTGCCCACCGCGCCCAAAACGTGATCGTTCATGAACCCCTTGCCGAAGTCGCTGCTCGGTAACTTAGCCCGCAAAACCTGTTCTATTCCATCGCTCTCCTGCTAATATCCCGGAAGGGTTGTTGTATTGCGGTGCGCTGGAATTGTCAGACGCTGCGTCTAGCGGAATTTTCGTAGTCGAGGGAGCGCCGGCAGGTGCGCCTATCGATATGTATCGGGAAACCGTCGCCGCTTTCATTGGGCCCACGCCCAGGGGGCCGGCGGATATGCCCGTGGCCGTGCGCAGCGTGGGGGAATACCTGCAGCGCTTCGGTTCTCCCGATAAGCCAAGCCGGCTCGAGCAGTACCTGACACGCTTTTTCGACAATGGTGGCACCCTGGCCGTCGTCGTGCGGGTCTGTGCGACCGGTCGCCGCAACGAAATTCATCTGCCGACAGCTGCGGGCGACATGATCCTGGAAGCCCTGAACCCGGGGCCTTTAGAGTATCTGCGCGCGGCGGTCGACTACGATCATATTCCCCTGGACGCTGACGGACATTTCAACCTGACCATCCATCGCCTGGCGGCAGCCAGTCAGCGCATGGTGATCGAGCAGGAAATTTTTCCGGCCGTATCGGCAGATTGCGATGCCGCCGATTTCGTCGGCCATGCTTTGGAGCAATCCGCCTTGTTGCGCCTGCGCGAGGATGGCCCCGGTGAGAGGCCCCAGGTGACCCTGGGCTCCGGCGCCAGTACCGGCGGTGACTATGTGTACGCGGATGGAATGGGCGTCACGCCTTGCTCGCCTTCGGATTATGACCTGATAGGCAGTATCAGTGAGGTCACCGGCCTGTACGCGCTGGATCAGCTGCCTCGCATCGATTTACTCTGCATCGTGCCTCCGGAGCCCGGTCGCAGCCTGGGCCCGGTCGCGCTGTTCGCCGCCGAGCGTTACTGCCGGGATCGTCAGGCTCTGTTGTTGACCGAGCCACCGGCGAGCTGGCAATTACCCGGTGATGTTTTGTCTGATCAAAAACGCCGGGAGTTCACCAGCCCCAATGTGGTGACCTGTTTTCCCTTGCCGGGTGACGGCAGTGTCCTGGGGGCACTGGCCGGTGCGCTGGTTTCACGGGACGCCGCCGGCGCCGTCTGGTCGGCATCCAATTCTGAGCCCCTGAATCTGCGTTGCCCCTGGCAATCACAGCTGAAACTTCAGGACGGTGATGTGGCGGCGTTGATTCGCGCAGGGGTGAACCCGTTGACGGCCACAAGTCCCGGCTGGATTCAGTTTCACGGTGGCGTGACCCTGGCGCGTGGTTCCGGGTTGTCTCCTGAATGGGGCGAACTGCGATGGCGCCGCACTGCTTTATTTATCGTTGCCGGAATCGTGCACAAAAGCCGCTGGATGCTGTTCAGCGATATCGATGCTGAGGGTGCCATGGAGCTGCATGATCATGTGGAGAAATTCTTCCGTGGTTTGCATGCGGCCGGGGCGCTTGTGGGTAATGGTGCAGGTGAGGCGTGGTTCCTGAGGCGCCCGCTCATTACCGAGGGGCAAGTCGATTTGGACTTTGGTCTGGCCTTGCGTCGCCCGGGGGAATTCGACAACTACCGGCTGACCCGGGTGGACGGTGTCTGCAAAATTCGCGAACTGGGCTGGCAGCCTGCCCTGGCAACAGCCATCTGAGCACAGAAGCTTACAGAGCCGGTATCGGCACCATTCCTTCTTGGGTCTGAACGGCCATGGCACTACTGTATTTTGCTTACGGCTCCAATATGCACCCGGGCCGCCTGCGGACCCGACTCGGCTCCGCTTTTGCTGTTGATACAGCGCGTCTCACCGACTATCGACTGGTATTTCACAAACGCGGGGCAGATGGCTCGGGCAAGGGAGATATCACGCCGGCCACGGGTGAGGAAGTTTGGGGCGTTCTGTATCGGCTGCATCCCCGTGATGCAGCCATGCTGGATCAGATTGAGGGTCGCGGTTATGAGCGCTGTGGCGTGATCGTTAAAGGCGTTGCAGCGGGCGGGCAAATACAAGCATTTGCCTATCGTGCTTGCAAGAACGCCATTGCGCTCGATCTGCAGCCCTTCAGCTGGTATCTGGACTTTCTTCGCGAGGGCGCCCGGCATCATGGGCTGCCGAAGCATTACGCTGAAGCTTTGAGCGAAACCCCTGTCATTTCGGACCCGGATTCGACGCGACATCGCCGCGCTCGCTTGTTACTGGAATCCGCCTGAATTAACGGAGGCCAGTAGCGCAGGTATCCGATAACGTGACGCGGTTCGCAAACAATTTTCTGCAATTACGTTAATACATTAAGAATGAATGCCGGGACACAGCAGGCCGATGGGCTCCAGCCTGTCACCAGTCTCCAGGAGTTCTTCCGGGACTCCGTCGATTCGGCTATGGCTGCCAATCGGGTAGTTCTGGACGAACAGGCGTCACACTACGTTGTTTGCCTGCTCACGCTATTTGCGCGCTCCGAAGATTTCTACGAAGTGGGCGAAGACGGTCCGCAGTTGCGTCCACTGGCATCAATGCTCGCCGATGCTGCCGATGCACCCACTGATGAGGCTCGTTGCTTTGCTTTGCAGCGTGTGGGGGATGTGGCGCTATTCATCGCCGGCTTCTTCGAGGATTTTCTTCAACGTGCTCCTGTGGATGTCGGCTACTACACCCGAATGGGCGGCAGTGCCTATTGCACCTTATCCGGCAGTATGCGTGGGACGCTTCGAGGGCGCGTTATGGGTGAAGTATTCGCTGAGCTTGGCGCCAAATTTACCCCAATGGTGGATGTGTTAAATGAGGTTCGCGATTCCGCACGCGGTACTCGGGCCGAAGATGCCTTGCGTTTATATGAAACCTGGGTGCGGACCGGCAGCCCGCGCGCTGCACGACTTTTGCGTGAGCAGGGAATTCACCCCCTGGATTCCGCGCGTTCGGGTTACGAGCACTGAGCCTGAAGCATGCTCTGCGCTTTGCAGGATTTTCTGACTCGCCTTTACGGTATTGATGCCCCGGCGAATGTTCTTGATTATCTTATTACTGACGAACGCCAGGCTCGGGCGCTAGAGGGTGACGGCGGACGAGTTACGGAAGAGAAGCTCTTGCTGACCGAACACGGTGACGAATTGCATTTGGCGCTCTACCTGGACGCAGCTTTGCTCGAACGCCTGCGTGAGCGAGATCCTCTTGAAGAGCTGGACGCGGCTAATCTCGAAGATTTCTGCAAGGTGCTCGAGGGCCTGAGCCACTTTAACTACATGACTTGGAATGCATCGGCTGACCGTTGCGTTACTTTGCTGGAGCTGGAGTTGCAGGCAGAGATAGACAAGTATCTGGGCGCACGCACCCTCGCTACCCATCAGCAGCAGCCAGAGCTGGCTGCCGCCTTGTTGCAACTCATGTTCGACTCGCCCCAGTTTCAGCCTGGATTGTCCGCCGAGGAGCAGGAACGTTACGAAAGTGCCGCCCGCTTCGCCGGCTGGTATTGTCGGAGCCTCGAGGCCCGCTTTGCCGGGGGGCTGCCAGGCAGCGATATGCTGCGAGAACTGAGGACTTTCTATCGTTTGCCCCAGCCGGGCAAGCTCAGCCATATCCATACCACCGCTTTCGCCTGAGTCCCGCCGAGCGTGGCAATGGCCAGACTGATGTTCTACAGTCTGGCCTCAATTTGAATGCCATGATCGACGGAGATTTCGATGGGCCCTCGCCTTTTCCTGTACCTGACTTTCCTTTTCGCCCTTAGTCTGACCGCGTGCGGTGCACCCGAAAATTCCGCCGAGTCTGCTGCACCGCCCGAGAGCCCGTCGGCTCCTGCGACGGTGGCCTCGGAGGCTGCCGGCCCTGATCTGGCAACAGTGGTTGCCGGTGAGCATCGCAGTGAGGCGAACCGGGCGCGTGATATTTATCGCCATCCGGTGGAAACGCTCCAGTTCTTCGGTATCGAGCCGGATATGACGGTGGTAGAGATATGGCCCAGCGGCGGCTGGTATTCGGAGATCCTGGGTCCTTATCTGAATGCAGCAGGCACCTACATTGCTGCCCATTTCGATGCCAATTCCGAGATGGAGTTCGTCCGCAAAAGCGTGGCGGCCTACGAGGAAAAGCTGGCTGCCCGGCCTGATCTGTACGGCAGTACGCAGATGAGTGTGCTTATGCCGCCTGACATCTGGGCAACTGCTCCGGAAGATTCCGTGGATTTGATCGTGGCCTTTCGCAACATCCATAACTGGATGCCCCGGGGCTATACCGACGACATGTTTGCCGAGTTCTATAAGATCCTGAAGCCGGGTGGCGTGCTGGGTGTGGTTGAACACCGCGGCGACCCCGCTGTGGAGCAGGACCCCAAAGCGGAGTCGGGCTACGTGAACGAAGCCTATGCGATCGCTTTGGCCGAGGCTGCCGGCTTTGTGCTGGAAGCCAAGTCGGAAATTAACGCCAACCCCGCCGACACGAAGGACTACGAAGCCGGTGTCTGGA
Source organism: Gammaproteobacteria bacterium (assembly GCA_051008735.1). Taxonomy (GTDB): domain Bacteria; phylum Pseudomonadota; class Gammaproteobacteria; order Steroidobacterales; genus J054. The sequence continues at coordinate 5,240 of JBPCXH010000245.1, forward strand.
CGCTGCCGCCGACTTTCCGCAAGAAAGACGAGGACAAGGAAAGGTATCTGGCAATCGGTGAAAGCGATCGATTTACACTGAAGTTCCGCAAGCCTGCAGCCTAATGAAATCCTGTTGATCCGCGTGAGTATGCAGGGTTGTTTAGTCGAGGCCGTGATGCTCGGTGAGCCGGGTACCCAGGGTATCGCCTTCGTCAGCGCCGGGTGGGTTATCAATGTGTTCTCCGGAGCCAGA
>JBPCXH010000246.1:0-11372 GCA_051008735.1 Gammaproteobacteria bacterium
TGACCCATGAGCTGCGCCGAATGAATCTCTACGGCGTGCTCGGCAAATATATTCCTGCCTTCGGCCGCATTGTCGGACGCATGCAGTACGACCTTTTTCATACCTACACGGTGGATGCGCACACGCTGTTTGTCGTGAGCAATCTGCGCCGCTTTGCCTTGCCCAGGTATGATCATGAACTACCGCGATGCTCTGAAATCATGCAGAACTTGCCGAGCCCTGAACTCGCTTATCTGGCCGGTCTGTTTCACGACATCGCAAAAGGTCGCGGCGGCGACCACTCTGAACTGGGCGCCGTCGAAGCAGAAGCCTTCTGTCTTGAACACGGCATGAGCAGATATGACGCACGCCTGGTTGCCTGGCTGGTCAGCCACCACCTTCTGCTATCCCTGACTGCGCAGAAAAAGGACCTCAGTGATCCGGAGGTCATCCGCGAGTTCGCGCAAAAGGTGGGTGATGAAACTCACCTGGACTACCTCTATGTACTGACGGTTGCTGACGTGCGAGGTACGAACCCAAGCCTGTGGAACTCCTGGCGAGCCCAACTCTTCGCCGAACTTCATGTCCTGACGCGCCAGGCCTTGCGTCGCGGGCTGGAAAACCCGGTTGATAAAGAGGAACTACTGCATGCGCGCCAGGACACTGCCCGAGCAAGGCTAAGGGCAACAGGCATGGACGATGCTGTTATTGATGAAACCTGGTCAGCCTTTAGTGAAGACTATTTTCTGCGCTGTGACCCGGAAGAAATTGAAGCCCACACGCAACTGCTGGCAGACCCGGCAACGGCGGGCCGACAACTGCTTGTAAACATCAGGCCCCAGCGCACCGGCGGGGGTAATGCAGTCTTTCTGTTCACCCCCCAGGAGACGTACACCTTCGCGATTGCCACAGCTGCGTTTGACGAAATGGGCATGAATGTCACGGATGCCCGCATCATCTCCCTGCCCCACGACCAGAGCCTGTCAACTTTCGTCATCCTGGAGAGCGATGGCGGAGCCGTCAGCGACCGGGAGCGGCTCGATCAACTGCGCAGCCGCCTGGAAACAGAGCTGGGCGCCCAAAATGACACGTCGCCCAGCGTGCGCCGGCGCGCCCCCCGGCAGATTCGCATGTTCCCGACCCGGCCTATGGCCACCTTCAGCACAGATGAACGCAACGGTCGCACGGTCATGGAACTGATTGCCGGCGATCACCCGGGCCTGCTGTGCAACGTGGGTAACGTCCTGCGTGATCAGGCGGTTAAGATTGAAACCGCCAAAATCATGACTGTCGGCGAGCGCGCCGAGGACGTGTTTTACATCACTGATGAGAAGCTGCAAGCCTTGAGTGCAGCCAGAACCGAACAATTGCACGATGCATTGATCAACGCCCTGGCTGCGCATGACTAGACAGACGAATGACCTGAGAGACCCATGAAAGACCTGCAAGACACTATAGAAACTGCTTTTGAAAAACGTGACGCTCTGGATCTGAGCTCTGCCCCGGCAGAACTGCGCGAGGCTGTTCAAGCTGCCCTTGAGCTGCTCGACCGTGGCGAGGCCCGCGTTGCCGAACCGCAGGGCGATGACTGGATCGTCAATCAGTGGCTTAAGAAAGCTGTATTGCTGTCATTTGCGATGGAGCCCAACAAAAGCATCGAAGGTGGCTTCACCAATTTTTATGACAAGGTCCCGCTAAAGTACGCCGGGATGGGCGAGGCGGAATTCGCCGAGGCCGGGGCGCGTGTCGTACCCCATGCACTGGTCCGCAAAGGCGCATTTATTGGTCGGGGCGTCGTACTGATGCCTTCCTATGTGAATATCGGTGCCTACGTGGATTCCGGCACACTCGTTGACACCTGGGCCACGGTGGGGAGCTGCGCGCAAATCGGCCGTAACGTTCACCTGTCCGGTGGCGCTGGTATCGGCGGCGTACTGGAACCCCTGCAGGCCAATCCCACCATCATCGAAGATAATTGCTTTATCGGCGCCCGCTCGGAAATTGTCGAAGGCGTTATTGTCGAACGCGGTGCGGTTATCTCCATGGGTGTCTATATCGGCCAGAGCACCCGCATCTATGACCGGGAGCGTGATGAGGTCCTGTACGGTCGGGTGCCGGCAGGCGCCGTCGTCGTGCCGGGCTCCCTGCCGTCGGGCAAGGGCAAGTGCAACTTGTACTGCGCCGTCATTGTCAAACGGGTCGATGACAAGACTCGCGCAAAAGTGGGTATCAACGAACTGCTGCGCATGGATTAATTGAGCCAGGCGCTTATCTGGAGAGGCTGAAGCCCACATGTCCGACACGATCGAATTTACTCGTGAACTTATTCGCCGGCCGTCTGTGACGCCGGAAGACGCAGGCTGTCAGACGCTTCTGACGGACAAGCTGGCCGCGGCCGGCTTCAAAATCGAAAATCTGCCCTTCGGCGAGGTCAGTAATTTCTACGCCCGCCGGGGTACAGACGGACCGGTCCTTTGTTTTGCCGGGCACACGGATGTCGTGCCCCCCGGTCCTCTGGAGGAATGGCAACACGATCCCTTCGCGGCCGATATCGACGGAGAAATCCTCCACGGGCGCGGCGCAGCCGACATGAAAGCCAGTCTCGCCGCGATGACCCATGCGGTCACCGAGTTTGTCGCAGCTCACCCTGAGCACAAAGGCTCCATCGCGTTTTTGATTACCAGTGATGAAGAAGGGAGGGCACGGGACGGCACCCTTCGGGTCATGGAAGCCCTGCATGAGCGGGGCGAGAAAATCGACTGGTGCGTGATCGGCGAGCCTTCTTGCACCCAGGAACTGGGGGACACCTTGCGTATTGGACGACGCGGCTCACTCAGCGGCATGCTGACAGTCCATGGCATACAAGGCCATGTGGCCTATCCGCAACTGGCCAGCAACCCCATTCAAAGCTTTGCCCCCATTCTGACCGAGATGTACGCACATACGCTGGATGACGGTAATGAGTTTTTTCCGCCCTCCAGTTTTCAGGTGGTGCAGATAGAGGCCGGGGCCGGTGCCCCCAACGTCATTCCGGGGACCCTGTCGGCACGATTCAATTTTCGCTATTCCACGGTCTGGGATCATCACAAGCTGGAAGCCTGGGTGCATGAACTATTCGATTCGCACGGCCTTGAATACACCCTGAACTGGCATCTGTCGGGCAAACCCTTCCTGACACCGGTGGCTGACCTGGTGACCACCGTTGCTTCAGCCGTGCAGGAAATCACGGGCCTGGCCCCGGAATTATCAACGGGTGGGGGCACCTCCGATGGCCGCTTTATTGCGCCGTATGGAACCCATGTGGTGGAGTTTGGACCGGTGAATGCGACCATTCACAAGGTCAATGAACAGATCGCGGTGGCAGACATTGATCGCCTGCGCCAGGTTTACCGGAAAATTCTTGACGCGATGCTGCTCTAGCCTTCTACCGCCGGCCGTCGCCAGTTTGCCCACGCAGCAAAAATCCCCAGCGATACGCACCACAACAGCACCCACAGGGGCATGCTCAGGCCGAAAAAGCTCCAGGCGACATCGGCACATTCACCCGAGCCGGACAACACCATACTCAGAACCTCTCCCAAGCCAAAGGTGTCCATCATGAAGTCCAGGCCCGGGCCACAGGCCGGCACCTGGTCAGGCGGCAGACTCTGCAGCCATGCATGACGACCCGCTACCCCCGCCCCACCGGCAGCCGCCGCGAGGGCGAGCAGCCCATAAACAATACGTCCGGCGCCGCGGGGCGCATGCAGTGCAGCCAGGGCGAAGATCACGCCCAGAGCAATAACGGCGACACGCTGAAATACGCACAGGGGACAAGGCGCAAGACCCAGGCCATGCTGGGCATACAGAGCAAAACCCATCAGGCCGGCACAGATCAGTGCGCCCATAATATTGGCGTTGCGGGGCTTGAGTAACCAGTCCATGGGCTTAATTCTACCGGGGCAAAGCACGCATGCGAACCATAGCGGGTGGCCAGTGATCAGCCCGTGACGCGGTCCCGCAAATACTGAGGCAGCACCGTTGCCGCCGGCTGCGTTTCACCCGCCTCGAACAAGGGGCGCGCCATCAAAAGCAGATCCGAGGCTGCCGGATACACCTCACCATCAACTGAGCGGACACGCGAATCAAATTGCTTCGCCATACCGGGATGGGCCGACCATCCCGGCCCGACGGCAATGAAACTGTCCGCACCGGGCAGATCCAGCTGCTCAGGTGCAATTACCTGATCTGCCATCAGCGAATCGACCCCCGTCTCGCCAACTTCGTAATAACCGGCGTAGACCTCGCCCATGCGCGCGTCGAATGCCACGGCAACCCGCGACACCCCTGCCCGGCGGCCGGCGCCAAAGGCGGTAATGGCCAGACTCGACAGCCGGCACACCGGCAAGTCGGTGCCATAGGCCAGGGACTGGGCAGCTGCCACCCCCACCCGCAAGCCCGTAAAACTGCCTGGACCGCAACCGATAGCAATACAGTCGAGATCCCCCAGCTCTTGCTCCGTCTCGGCCAGCACATGCCGGACATGGCTGAAAATCTGCTCCGTCTCACGCGCACCGCCGAACTGGCTCGCAGCGATCTGCTCGCCATTACAGGCAGCCACAGCGGGCTGCTCTGTGGCCGTATCAATAGCCAGACAGCGAAATTGATTCACGTCGCGGCCTCCTGTTCCTGCAAAAATGTCACCACGGCGGACGCCTCACGAAGCACCGGCATGGGCGGCAAACTCTTGAGAAACACCCGGCCATAGGACTTGGTCTGCAGTCGCGGGTCGCAAACCATGACAACACCGTAATCGCTGTAGTCGCGGATCAGGCGGCCGGCACCCTGCTTGAGACTGAGCACGGCCTGGGGAAGCTGGAAATCACGAAAGGGATTGCCCCCGTGATCACGAATTGCCTGCAATCGCGCCGCCAGCAAAGGGTCACCGGGAGACGCGAAAGGCAGCCGGTCGATCACTACCAGCACCAGCCCGTGACCCCGAATATCCACCCCTTCCCAGAAAGTTGCCGTTCCCAGCAAAACGCCATCGGTGAGTTCCGAGAAGCGGTCCAGCAAACGGGAGCGCGGTGATTCCCCCTGAACCAGCAGCGGAAAGTTGAAATCGGCAGCCTCGCGCAGGATTTCGGCCGCCCGCCGCAGGGCCCGGTGACTGGTAAACAACAAAAATGCCCGGCCGCGACTGGCCTCGAGGATGGGGCGGGCTGCCGCGACCATCTGCTCGGTAAAATTCGGTGCCGAAGGCTCCGGGAGATTCGTCGGCAAGTACAGACGGGCAATCCGGCCAAAATCAAAAGGACTGGGCACCTGGCGGGTTTGCATATCCGGCAGGCCAAGGCGGTCCGTGAAGTGGGTAAAATCCTCGCCCACCGCCAGGGTTGCTGATGTGAATATCCAGTTAGCGGCCTGCGCCTGCAGCAGGGCCTGAATCTGGGCCGAGGTATCCAGCGGCGTCAGGTTGGCCACGAATCCCCGCGGGTTAACACGAACCCAGCGCAAGGCTTCATCACTGGGCGCACCCAGTAAATCGTCGGCCAATCCAGCCAGGCTGCTGAGCCGCTCCCGACAGCGTCCCAGCCCGAGACTGAGATCCTGAATCTCTTCCAGTTCGTCATTCAGAGCAAACAGGGTTTCGCCCAGATCGCGGAACCTGGCCTCAAATTCCTCGCCGGCCTTCCCCCATTCAAGATGCTGGTCGCTGTCGCTCAGACTGAGTCGCACCTGACGCACCACAGTCTGAAGGCGCGTCACCGCGGCATCCAGATCCGTGCCCCAACCACCGACCTCCAGTGCCTCGGTGCGGACATCAGCGGCCAGATCGACGAGCTGACCCGATGCCAGAGAGATATTCAGGAAATTCTGGGCAACCTCGGGGAAATTGTGGGCCTCATCAACAATGACGGTCTCGGCGCCGGGAAGTAACTGACCAAAGCCCTCCTCCCGCATCGTCAGATCCGCCATCAACAGGTGATGGTTAACCACAACGATATCGGCCTCGCGGGCTGCCTGGCGCGCCCGCGCCACATGACAGTCCGACAGAAAAGCGCAGTCAGCCCCCAGGCAGTTTTCTGCGGTTGACGTAATCTGGCCCACCACGGGCGTGAGTTCGCCAATCCCCTGCAGTTCAGCCAGGTCCCCCGAGCTCGTTGCCTGCGACCAGCGCTTGATTTCCTCCAGTTCAGACGCGGCCGCCCCGGCCGGCAGCTGACCGGCATTCACCAGCTGATCGAGACGATACAGACAGAGATAGTTAGCGCGGCCCTTGAGCAGGCGCACCCGCGCGGGTCTGCCCAGCGCTGCACATAACATGGGCAAGTCACGGTGGAACAGTTGATCCTGCAGAGTCCGGGTGCCGGTAGAGACCACACCCCGCTGACCCGCCAGCAACAGCGGCACCAGGTAGGCCAGGGTCTTGCCCGTGCCGGTGCCCGCCTCCACGACCAGGTGATCCGCGTCGCGGATGGATGCAGCGACCGCCTCGGCCATGGCTAACTGCTCGGGACGGGGGGCAAAATTGTCCAGGCTGGCCGCCAGGGGCCCCGCTGAGCCAAATAAAGAAGCCAGATCGTCGGCCGCATGGGCCACTGGGCCGGGCATCCCGCTGTTCACTTAACGCCGTACTGCAAAATAATCATGCTTGTATCCTGAAGGCCCGCAGCCGGCCGCTTATTACACCCGGGCTGACCCGCCCCGCTCCATCTGTATAATACGCGCTCCCTGACGGGCGATCCTTTGATGATCAACGCTCGCAGCGGTTATCTCCAATTAAAATTAATCAGACAGATCAGCCGAGGATCCCCATGACGACGAGTAACCAGGCGCTCCAGCAATGGATCGATGATGTGGTCAAACTTACCCGCCCCGAGCGCGTCCACTGGTGCGATGGCAGTGATTCCGAGTACCAGGGCCTGATCGAGCAAATGCTGGAGACGGGCGACCTGATCTCATTGAATCAGGAAACACATCCGAACTGCTATCTGCATCGTTCTAATCCCAGCGATGTCGCGCGGGTGGAACACCTGACTTTTGTTTGCACTCCGAACGCTGAAGACACTGGCCCCAATAACAACTGGAAGAAGCCGGCCGAGGCACATACCCAGATGGACGCCTTGTTCGACGGCTGCATGGAAGGCCGCACCATGTATGTCATTCCTTACTGCATGGGCCCGATTGATTCTCCCTACGCTCGCTGTGGGGTGGAGTTGAGTGACAGCCCCTATGTCGCCATCAACATGAAGCTGATGACCCGTATGGGACAGGCTGCACTGACAAGAATCGAAGAAGAAGGCCGCTTCGTCCGAGGCCTGCACTCCACCGGTGACCTGGACCCGGATCAGCGTTTCATCATGCATTACCCCGATGAACTGCTGATTCAGAGTTTCGGCTCCGGCTACGGCGGCAACGCACTGCTGGGCAAGAAATGTCACGCCTTGCGTATCGCGAGCTGGCAGGCGGCCCAGGAAGGCTGGCTGGCAGAACACATGCTGATTGTGGAATTAGAAAGCCCGGAGGGCGAGAAACACTACATTGCGGCCGCGTTCCCCTCCGCTTGCGGCAAAACAAACCTTGCCATGCTGATTCCGCCGGAATCTCAGGAAGGCTGGAAAGTCCGCACCCTGGGCGACGACATTGCCTGGCTGCATTTGGACGAAACGGGCCAGCTGCGCGCTATCAACCCTGAATCCGGCTACTTTGGCGTGGTTCCGGGAACCAATCAAAAAACCAATCGCAATGCTTTTGACATGATCAAGCACGATGCGATCTACACCAATGTTGGCGTAACTAACGACAACGAACCCTGGTGGGAAGACAAGGAACAAGGCGAGCCAACTACCGACTGGCAAGGGCGGCCCGCTAACGGCAGCAATGGCCCAGCCGCGCATCCTAATTCACGCTTCACCGTCGGTGCCAAACAGAACCCCTGTTACTCGCCCCTGGCAGATGATCCGGCCGGCGTGCCGATCAGCGCCATCGTCTTTGGTGGCCGGCGCCGGGAACTGGCGCCCCTGGTCTACGAAGCCAAAGACTGGAACCACGGTGTTTTAATCGGCGCCAGTGTGGCCTCGGAAACCACTGCAGCCGCGACGGGCAAGGTGGGCGTGACTCGCCGTGACCCCATGGCGATGAAACCGTTTTGCGGTTACAACTTTGCCGATTACTGGAGCCATTGGTTGAGCTTCAGCGAACGCACCGAGCAATTGCCGAAAATTTTCCACGTTAACTGGTTCCGCCAGAATGCCGACGGCAAATTCCTGTGGCCCGGCTTTGGCGAAAACCTGCGGGTACTGCGCTGGATCATTGAACGCTGCGAAAACCGGGTGGAAGCACAGGACACTCCTATCGGTTACCTGCCCCATGCCAATGACATCGACGTGGAAGGCCTGGGCGTGGATGCTGAAACCCTCGCCCAGCTGTTATCCGTCGACAAGGGCGCCTGGCGCAAGGAAATGCAGGATGTGGCCGAATACTTCGAGGAATTCGACAGCCGGGTTCCCGAACTGCTGGCAGCAGAGCATCAGAAAGTGGTGGAGTCCCTCAAGTAGGACTCAGGCAAGTCTCAGGCCTCGAAACTGTACTCGATGGCCAGGGGCGCACCACGGGGTGCCACCCGGCCCAGACTGATGATCCCGGAGCCGCTGAGCTCCGTGCTGTCCCGGCGGACATAGATCTCCTCACCGTCATCACGCTGGATAAAAGTACCGTTGGTGCTTTCGTCCAACAGCATGTAACGATTTTTCACCACAACCACCCGAGCATGCACGCGGGAGATCAGGTTACCCTTCACGACCAGGTCGTTTTCATCGGCCCTGCCAATCGTGATATCGGTCGCGGCACTTTGCTCGACCATCACTTCAGCATCCTGGTAAAAAAGTCGCAGGCGCTGGGTCGTTGTCCTTTGCTTGGCGGCTACATTGACGGCCGGCAGCATGTTGGTGGCCTCTTCGGGCTGCCAGAGCACCTCAAATACAGCCAGCTCATCCGCGCGACCGCGCACAGCCGCCACATCGATCTGCCGCACCAGTCCCTGCCACTCGCCGCTTAACTGCTCCACGGTAGCCGCCGTTATCAGGATCTGCCCGGCCTTGGCCTGGGAGGTCATTTTGTTAGCGGTATGCACCGCCAGACCCGAAATATCCCGATTCTCTGTGACCACCGGACCGTAGTGAGAGCCGATGCGAATGGCGACATTAGTCCCGACGTCGCCCAGGCCCGGATTATTGGTAATCCGCTGATGCATCTGGGCGGAGGCATTCATGGCGTCATCGGGGGACGTAAAGGTCGACATGACCTCGTCTCCCATGGTCTTGATGACATTGCCGCCGAACTGCTCCGTGGCCTCTTTCATCACGTCCAGGCAGCGCTGGACGGTCTCCCGGGCCCGGTCATCACCCATGGCCTCATAGAGATGGGTGCTGCCGACCACGTCGGCAAATACGATGGCAACCTCTTGATCTTCGCTCACAGGCTCAGCTCAATCGCCATGGAATATGTAAAACCATAACTCAAGTATACGGCAGTCAGGCGGGCCGAAAAGCCCGATCTGGCAGGCAGTTATTGCTCAGCGACGATATAGACGATCCAGCCGGCGTCGGCCTCGCCCTTGTCATCCGGGGTGAATACACCGTCACCCTCTCCATCGCTATCCGTGCCCTCCCAGTAAACGGTGACCTTGCGGTACCCGGCTTCTAACAGGACTTCCTGTATTTCAGGCAGGGTCCACAGACGCCAGTCATAGGTGAAGGCCTTCTTCATTTTCGACCCGTCAGGGAACTTGAAGTGGATGTGACAGAGCATTTCGCCGGTGATGGGATAAAACTTGTCCTGCTCCCACACATAGGTGAAGTGCTCGTACTTGGTCTTTTCCTTCATCTCCTCGGAGGCCTCATGGCCACCGAAAGCATCCAGAATAAACAGGCCGTTCGCCGTGAGGCCCTTGCGAACCGACTCGAAGTACTCGCGCAATTGATCGCGCTGCTTGAACAGGAAGTAACTGAAATTGAAGGCACCCACAACATCCACAGGCTCCGCTGCCACATGGAGCACATTTTCGTGGTGCAACTGAAGACGCGCTTGCTGGGCCGGCTGCATCTTTTCCACGTGATGGCGGCGGCCCCAGCCAAGCACTTCGCCATCAATATCAACGCCAATAGCGGTTTGGGCAGGCCCCTGGCGAATCCACTCGCAAGCGGCCGCGGCTGTGCCACAGAAATCTTCACGGAAGCTCAGGGGCACCCGACCTCGCAATTCCTTGAAGGTATCAACAATAAATTCCACTTCTGACTCGACGTTCTGAACGGACTGCTCGTAAAGCGAGTGGCGATCCGCCTGCTCGGCCATCGTCGGCCCGCGGCTTGACGGGGTACGGGCGATATCTTCTTTTCTGGCGGCCAAGGTGCTGAACTCCTGTTACATCGGTACACAAAAACCTGCCCCTGTTGAGATAACTGCAACGACGACTCATGCAGTTTGGCGGCAGGTGCGCGAAGTGTGGCTTATGGGCGCCACTCACATCAAGCGGCGGCGTCGAAAATATCCAGGGAGCGCAGCAGGACCTCCGGCCCCGCGTCCCGGCGACCGGCAACCTCGGATAAATAACGCCGCCAGCGGGCCGCCCCAGGGCGGCCAGCGTACAGGCCATGCATATGCCGGGTAATTTGATGTAAGCGCGCACCCAGCGCTATCTGGTCATCCGCGTAGCTTGCCATTCGGCGCACCACAGCCGCCCGATCAAGCTCGGGCACCGCCCCACCCAGTAACTCCCGGTCCAGGTCAGCCAGCAGACAGGGGTCTGCGTAGGCCTTGCGACCCAGCATTACGCCATCAACATAGTTCAGCTGCTCGCTGGCGATCGCCAGGCTGTCCAGGCCGCCATTTATAATCAGGGTAAGTTCCGGGAAATCCCGCTTGAGCCTATGCACGACGTCATAGCGTAAGGGCGGAATGCTCCGGTTCTGCTTTGGCGACAAACCGCTAAGAATCGCCTTGCGAGCGTGAACAATAAAAAGCCCGCAGCCGGCACCTGCCACAATCTCACAAAAAGTGGACAGAAATTCATAACTATCCAGATCATCGATACCGATCCGGCACTTCACCGTGACCGCGCCGCCCCAGCTCTCCCGTAACGCCCGGACACAATCGGCTACCCGCTCCGGCTCGGCCATCAGGCAGGCGCCAAAGCGGCCGGACTGAACCCGATCGCTGGGACATCCAACATTCAGGTTGAGCTCATCATAAGGGTGCGCATCGCGCACAATAGCGGCTGCCTGGGAAAGCAGATCGGGGTCGCTACCCCCAAGCTGGAGGGCAACGGGATGTTCGGCCGAGGCAAACTCCAGCAGGTGCTGAGAATCGCCATGAACGATGGCGTGCGCTGTCACCATCTCGGTATACAAGCC
>JBPCXH010000247.1:0-9600 GCA_051008735.1 Gammaproteobacteria bacterium
GAGAGGTCGCCAGCGGTTTCAGTAGCGTGAATGACATCGGCAAATGGGTTTGCATCCTGGCCATGCTGCTGGGACGCCTGGAAATTTTTACGCTCCTGGTGCTGGTCTCACGAACTTTCTGGCGTCCATGAGTCTATGGAACGTCTGCTGACGCAACTCGAACGCGTCAATCTGCTTGTAGGTCGCAGTGTGGCCTGGCTGACACTGCTCATGGTGCTGGTTACCTTTACTATCGTCGTGCTGCGACGTCTGGATCTGGGCTGGATCTGGCTGCAGGAATCCGTGACCTTCATGCACGCGGCCGTTTTCATGCTCGGAGCAGCCTATACCCTGGCGAAAGAAGAGCATGTCCGCGTGGACGTTTTCTATCGCGGCGCCGACCCCAGGCGTCGCGCCTTCATCGACGCTCTGGGTGCGCTTCTTTTTATCCTGCCCGTCACCACTTTTCTCTTCTTGCAGAGTCTGGACTATGTGTCAGTAGCCTGGCAGATACGTGAAGGCTCGCGCGATGCCGGCGGCCTGGCCTATCCCGCAGTGCCCCTGGTCAAGAGTCTGATTCCGCTGACTGCTGTGCTGCTTGGAATTCAGGGTGTTGTCATGCTTCTGCGCAACATACTTCTGCTGAAGCGGAGCCGCTCATGATGGCCCTGGTGATGTTCCTGGCCGTGATTGCGATCATGCTCGCCGGGTTTCCCGTGGCTTTTACCCTGGCGGGCACAGCGCTGCTGTTTGCATTGGGTGGCGCTGCGGCGGGTGTTTTCGATCCGGCTTTTCTGGGCACCATGCCCAATCGCGTGTTTGGCATCATGGGTAATGAAACCCTGGTAGCAGTGCCGCTGTTCGTCTTCATGGGCATCACCCTGGAGCGGGCGCGCATTGCGGAAGACCTGCTGGATACCCTGAGTCTGTTATTCGGCAAGCTACGCGGCGGTCTGGCGATCGCAGTAACCCTGGTGGGCATGCTGCTGGCGGCCAGCACCGGCATCGTCGGCGCGACCGTGGTCACCATGGGCTTGTTGTCGCTGCCGACAATGCTCAAACGAGGGTATGACCCCGCCGTTGCCACCGGGATCATCAGTGCATCCGGCACCCTGGGGCAGATTATTCCCCCGTCCATCATCCTGGTATTACTTGGCGACGTGCTGGGCTCAGCCTATCAACAGGCCCAGCTTAGCCAGGGCATTTTTAATCCCAAGACCGTCTCCGTCGGCGACCTGTTTGTCGGCGCGCTGATTCCCGGCTTGCTGCTGGTGGCCTTGTATATCAGCTGGCTGCTGATAGTGGCGTGGTTACGCCCGGCGGCCATGCCACCGGGGCGCCTTGAGGATTCGGCCCCAACTGATCTGGGCAGCCGGGTTCTGAGTGCCCTGCTGCCGCCTCTGTTGCTTATCGTCGCCGTACTCGGCTCTATCATCACCGGCTTTGCCACACCCACGGAAGCGGCGGCCGTCGGCGCTGCCGGCGCCCTGGCGCTGGCAGCTATTCGCGGCCAGCTCACCGCCAATCGCCTCACGGAAATCGTGCGGGGCACGACCCGGATCAGCAGTATGGTGTTCCTTATTCTGATTGGTGCTTCCCTTTTCTCCCTTGTGTTTCGAGGCTACGGCGGCGATGAGGTGGTGCGCAATCTGCTGACGGGGCTGCCGGGGGGCGTCATTGGCGCTGTGCTGGTGGTGATGCTGGTGATGTTCCTGCTGGGCTTTGTCCTCGATTTCATCGAGATCACTTTTGTCGTCGTGCCCATTGTCGGGCCAGTGCTGCTGGCCATGGGGCTCGATCCGGTCTGGCTGGGCATCATGATTGCCATCAATTTACAGACTTCCTTTCTGACACCGCCCTTTGGTTTTGCCCTGTTCTATTTGCGCGGTGTTGCGCCGCCCGAGGTTCCTACCCTGGCAATGTACCGGGGTGTGATTCCCTTCGTGATCATTCAATTGCTGACCTTATTACTGCTGGCCGCCTGGCCGGGCATCGTCACCTGGCTGCCGGGTCTGGTTTACGGGTAAGGCTGTAGTCTGATGCGTCGCACAGCCTTTGCCTGCCCAAGTCTAGTGATTACACAGGACTTTGACTTTCTTAATAGCGGCATCCACGTCCCGGTCTGATTCGGCGGCCAGTAGGGCCTGCTTGGCCGTGTCACACGCCTCGGCGTCTTCCTGATGAATGGAACGCAACTGCTGTTCCACCGGATGATTCAGCGTGGGACCGCACATTTCATTCGACACCCGCCGCAGATTAGTGGTACGGCCTGTTTCAACGGCTACACAGTCACCCCTTACCAGGTGTGTATCGTCAGTGACGACTTTGATCTCACCACCGGATTGTTTTCTGACCGTGTAGCTCATCGCTTTACTGGAACCTTCTCTAACCCTCTGCGTAACACCACCGAGCAAGGCACCGGCGCCAGCGCCCGCTGCTGCACCGGCCGCATTCCGGCCCGCCGCCAGCCCAATGACGCCGCCAATAATGGCACCCAGGGTCGCGCTCTTACCCACATCGGACTGGAGGTCCACTTGCTCAACATTGGTGACCTTGCCGTAACTGATGCTGATCGGGACATTCTGATTATCTCGGGAAACACCCCCGCCACTGGTCTCGCACCCAGCCAGGAAGACAAGACTGGCCGTCGTCAGGAATAAAGTGCTCAATCGGGTTGGCGTCTGCATTTCAGGCTCCTGCTTGGCTATCGGGTTGGTTCCCGTTTAAAGGCAACACGTTGTAGTACGCGTCCTATTCTCAGCCTGTTATAGCGCTGCAGCATGATGGGGTAAAGGTTCAGGCCGATATTCGCGAACCACAGCCAGACAACAGCCGTCCGCCCAAGAAGGCTTTCCGTTAGTTCAATGCCCAGGCCCATGGCCAGGAAACCGCCCAGATGACGCCATTCAATCAGTCGCGTGCGGCGTTCATAGTTGCGCAATGCGCGCAGGGCCGAATAACCGCCCGGCGGGATTGCTCGCTCTCCCCGCCGTCTCGCGATCCAGTCGCCGCTGGTAGGCACGTAGCGCTTGAACAAAGGGACGCCCGACCAACGATAAAACCACGCATTGCGCCACTGCTCAATGGGCTTGAGGGTGAAGTACCAGGTGCGAAATTCCAGCCAAAACGCTGGCAATATCCCGCTATAAGAGAATTCCAGATCCTGAGGGCGAGCTGCCTCAGCAGAGCGCGTAGCGGGCGAGCTCATGACGACACCTCGACCCCACGCCAGAACGCCACTCTGTCGGTAATTTCACGGGCAGCATCTTTTGGTTTGGCGTAATACCACGCCGCGTCGGCATTTTTCTGACCATCAACAATCACATGATAGTAGTTCGCGGTACCCTTCCAAGGGCAGAACGTGGTTTTGTCACTTTTCTCCAAATGATCCTGCTTGGTCGCCCTGACAGGAAAATAGTGATTACCTTCCACCACCACGGTGTCATCGCTCTCGGCAATTACCGTGCCATTCCAGCTTGCTTTCATTATTATTCTCCTTCGGGATCAACGGCCGGTTGCGCTAAGAGTCCCGATATTTTCACAACAGTGCATAATATTTCGCTGAAAAGCGCAATCGGGATTGCATGCGCTTATCCGATCTGCGGTGAAAACCAAGCCAGCCCTGGAGGGGCAGCCCATGCATCTATACATCGGCGTGCGCCTGAAACAGCAGAAATCGGGCAACTGGGGAGCTGATGCCCCGGACGTGCCGGGTTGCGAAGTCCGGGGGGACACATCCGGAGAGGCCCTGGCTCGTGTGCGTCTGGCCCTGGAGGGGCGCATTGCAGAACGCCTGGGTCGAGGCGAATCTCTCCCTGAACCGCGCGGGCTTGATGAGTTACAGGCGGCCGAGAACAGCGGTGGCGAATTTTTCAGTGTGCATATGAATCTGCGCCACCTGCAGGCACTGGCTCGACACCAGGCGGGGCGTTGGGAAAAACCCGAACAGAACTAGACGGGCGGCTCAGCCATGGTTTCTGGCATGGGCACAGCAACTGCCTGGCCCCGCACACGTATCTGGTCCGCCGCCCATAGCTCCACCGCCACGATCACCTTGCGCCGACCCAGTTCCGCCGGGCGGGCCTTGAGTTCCAGTATTTCCCCCACAGGCGTCGGGACAAGAAAATCGATATTTAAAGCGGCCGTCACAAATCGAAAATCAGGCTGGCTGCCGGGGGATCTGCCTTCAGCTGCGTAGGACGCTGCAGCAGCGGTCGCCATAGCATGGCAGTCAATCAGCGAAGCGATGAGCCCGCCATAAACAAATCCGGGCACCGCGATATGGTGCGGCTCGGGTGTAAACCGGGCGACAGCCTGTTCGCCGTCCCACCGACTTTCGATCTGCAGGCCGTGTTCATTCAGACGGCCACAGCCATAGCAATGGCTGAATTCCGGCGGATAAAAATCCTGAATGGCTTCCGCCACTGTCAGATCCGCCTGCGGATGAATGTCAGCACCAGGAACAGAATCAGAATCGTTGCACCGCTTAACGCACCGGAGCCACCCTCGCGGCCCTTCTGCCATGTCACATCAGCCAGCGTCGGTTCTTCTTCAAGGCGCACCTCAAAGCGGTCCAGCTCGGTCATCAGGTTTCCGGTCATATCAGCCATCGCAGCTGAGAAGCCGGCCGCGCGATCGTCACGTAATTTTTCTGTGCTCTTCACCGCCGTGGTTTGCGACTGACGCTTGTCGGTACCGGGTGCCCGGAACAACAAATTGCCTGTGGGCACATCAAAAACAGCCGTATCAACAAAGGTCTGCACTTCATTCTCTGTCGCCGGAATGACGTAGGCGCCGACAATAGTCCAGTACAGCAATGAAGCAGTGGTTTCATCGGTTGCTGCCACCTGATCGTAAGAAACCAGAGCGATCACATCCACGCCATAGAGTCGGGCAACCTGCTGCATACCCGCGAATCCACTGTTGGCTCGGAGATAAGTTTCAGGAATTACTTCAATGCGCTCAATGTACTCGCGGTCAACAAAGGCTTTTCGCACTTCATTAAGCAGTTCATCTTTTTTCGTTTCGGTTAAACCCTGGATACCCGCCCCTGCGCTGGGCACGAAAGCGATCCCCGCCCGCAGCGGCAACTCCAGCTTTGGTATCCCCGGCGTGAGCTCCGGTGGAACCTCGCCCTCCGGGTACAGGTAATCAACGAGGCTACTTGAAACACCTTTGCGGGCCTCGAAGGCATCAGGCCCGCCCAACAGCCAGCTACAACCGCCAGCAAATATCACGAGAACCAGACCAGTCAGGCGAAAATAGTATCCGGACATGCTTATACCCCTTTTCGAAGTCAGGCCAATTGAGTTCAACTAATCGCTAAAGCGGGTTCACTATCTGATTACCAGTGTAAACGATGGCGATCACGCCACCAGAGGCCCGCAACTACAGCGGCGAATATCGTATAGCCCAGGACAAACACCCAAAGTTCAGCATCGTAGAAAAGCAAACGATGCAACCAGTCCTGCACAAAACTGTGCTCGTAGGGCATCTGACCGGCGCGAACTCGCAATTCATTTTCCCAAAGAGTCAATGGACAGATCTGCCCCAGCCAGGCCTGTACAACAACAATAGCAATGGCCAGCAAATGAAGCAGACGGAATTTTAAAGAAAAGGCCCAGGTCCAGCCTGTCCATCGGGCAACAATAACAATCAGTAACCCCACGACCACGAAGGCCACAAATAAAAAATGGACGGTCAGTACGAGGTCGGCAAGATACTGATACATGCTCAATGAAGTGTGAGGCGTCGGCCGGAACTTCGTTCAAGCTCAGCCCAACAGACTTCAGCTCTCCAGAGCAAGTCGCTCATGCCAGGCGGCAATAGACTCATCGGGATACCTTGGGAATTGCTTGTCCTGGGGATCGGCATGAACCGGTACCCAGTTTGCCCTGGAGTCCAGCAACAGGTGCGTGCGTTCAGGCGGTATCGGTAGTTCGGAATCAATGGCAGAGGCGAAGGGATGCACCAGCTCGGGCCAGCTGGGATCATAAACCCATAAAGCGCTGCCGCATTCGCGACAGAAGCGTCGCTCGCCCCGACTGGCGTGGGTTTCCCCGGTATCGGGATTTTTCACCCGCGCATGATAGACAGCGATGTGCTCATCGCCCTTAACCTGCAGGCTGCGATGATCACCGCTCAAATTAATCGCATAGCCACCACCCCCGGCAGTCTTTCTGCAGATAGAGCAGTAGCAGAGGTTAAACGGATAGGGGTGGGTGGTCTGCAGACTGAATTGCACCGCCCCACAATGACAAGACCCCTTGAGCTCCATGATTTACCCCCCCTATTTAGGGTGACAAGATCTACAGGCTACTCCAGAGACTCATAGTTTGACCATTCGAATCGCGGTGTGCAGATACACAGGAAAATCAGATCGTCATGCCCCGTGTTGCTGATACGCTGGGGAACGCCAGGGGGAATCCTGACGACGCTACCGGGCCCCACGGATTGCGACGGCTCCCGGTCGATGCTCACCTCGCCCTGGCCCTGCAGCAGTACATAGCGCTCGGCGGTGTGCATTACACGATGCAGTTTGGTCGTAGTGCCGGGCAGGACGCGCGCCCTGGCGATGGAGGCCGCAGGATCGCCCTCGTCATTAGAGAGTTCGAGTATGTAGCACCTTTCCTCAGTGAGGTACTCACCGCATGAATCAGGCGCGCTGACTGACGCTTGCTGCATTCCATTCACTCCCACTGCCGGCCGACGTCGATTGCGATCAGGATACGCCAGCAGCCAGGACTGCGTTAGCGAGCGTAGTGCAGTTCCTGTGCGAGACCCCGCAATCTGGCTATACGTTGCTCGTGACTGCGAAACCGGCGCCGGCCCTCTTCGTCCCTCGGGTCCACGAGTTCTCCGCACGATCGGTACTGCCACAAGCGCTGTTCCCAGTCCGCAAGAGATTGCCGGTTCTTATAGGCAATGTGGTCAAGAACTTGACCGAAGCCCCTAATCGTCAAGTCATCCATGATTCTTTCTTTTTATTCTTCGAAGAAAAAATTCTAGATCAGGAGGCCTCCGAACCGGAACTGCGTCACACTGTTGTGAGCAGGATTGGCGTGGTTGTGCGGTTTTTAACCTGTCCGTTATGTACTTATGTCAGCCAGGGCATTCCCGCAGCTCGGTAAATTCAGGAATCGCCAGTATTAATTAATTGTTCTTTATCAGAGCGAGCAAGCTTCTTTATCTGCATCTCACGTCGCAGAGCGGAGCCGTGATCCGCGGCCGGCTCGGTGTAGACGATTTCAACAGGCAGGCGAGCTCGTGTATAACGCGAGGCCTTGCCACGATTGTGTTGAGATAGCCGTGCCTGCAAATCTTTGGTCACACCCGTATACAGGGTCTGGTCAGCACAGCGCAGCATGTAGACGTGCCAGGCAGAATCGTGGGTCATGGAGAAAAACTATCGCTTACCAGACAAAGCCATTGCCCGGCGCACAAATCAGTGGGTAACAATGATTGCCCTGAAATTTACAGGAAGTCACGAAGACTCTGCGCATAGGCGGGCCAGAGATGAATCGTGTTGTGATCGGCTTCCGGGATCAACTCAATGCTCAGCTGATTGGCGGGAAACGCTGCGACCAAAGCATCGGAGTGAGGCCGGGTAATCACACCATCCTCGGCGGCGACTACCACCAGTACTGGCGCTGCAACCTGTGGCACTCGGCTCACTGAATCAAACCGATCCTGCAGCAGCAAAGAAGTGGGCAGGACGGGAAACATCCGCCGGGCAATGCGGGCCACGCTGTCAAAGGGAGTGACCAAAACCAGCCGCTGCACAGGTCGCTGACTTGCCAGATACACCGCAACACCGCTACCCAGGCTGCGACCAACAACCGCTATGTCCTGATACCGGGGTGCCAGCTGGTCGAAGATACGCACAGCATCGGCGAACAGGGCCGCTTCGGAGGGCTGGCCTGTACTCCCCCCGTAGCCACGATAATTGGCGAAATAGATGGTGGCGTCGGGAAACCAGTCAGCGTAGTCGGGAATGTTGCGTGAAACCTCTTCGGCATTGCCACCAAAGTACACAATGGCCTGGGTACGTCCGCTGTTTACGCGCCAAAGCTTAAGGGTCTCTGTCCCACTAGGTATCCAGACTGCTTCTGCCGATTCGCTTTTTACTTCAGGCTGCGGAAAGTAAATCAATCGTCGCTGACCGAGAAAGAGGGCCAGACAAACGCCCAGATAGATGAGTACCAGGCTTAGTAGCAGAGACATGGGAATTCTTTTCACCGATGGACGACCGAGCTTGGCTAGGCAGCCTCGTCGCCACGAGAGCGAGCCCGCATCAGTCGTCCGCGCTTGATCAAGAGGTAGGCGCCCATACCATCCAGAGCAAAGCCAAGAAAAATCAATTCGATAACGAAGCTGGGCAAACCCGTACTGGCGGGTACCAGAGTCTGAGCGGGGCTCAGCCACATAAACAGACCGATTCCGGCAATCAGAGAGCCCCCATAAGTGAGCGAACCAATCAGCAATGCTGACGGCAACCTGGTCTGTGCCGCATCAGGCTGAAACCCGCGCGGCATTTCAATCGGGTTCTTCGGATCATCCATCCTGTTTATCTCCCTGCGTGCCACCGGCAGCGCATCCTGAGACTGCGAGACTTGAATTATACTGGGCTGCCACAGGCTTCTCCCGCCGGGTTCGCTGGCATGAATATCCCCTTGCAGCTGCGCCTCGCCGATAACGCTGACCTTGCCTCCCTGACGGATATCTACAATCAGGCTATCGCGACGGGCACGGCGACCGCGCATACCCGACCCGTGACCCGGGACGAACGGCGAGATTGGCTACTCAGTCATCCGCCCGCTGCCTATCCGGTGTTTGTCGCAGTGCGAGAACGGCTTGTCGTCGGCTACTGCAGCCTGAGCCCTTATCGCGCCGGCCGCGAGGCGCTTCGCGCCACCGCGGAGATCAGCTATTACGTCCACACCGACCATCAGGGCACGGGCATCGGCTCTGCATTGATTCAGCATGCCATGGACCAATGCCCGCTCCTGGGTATCAAGACCCTGTTCGCAATTCTGCTGGACATCAATCGGCCCAGTACGCGAATTCTCGCCAAACTGGGATTCGAGCAATGGGGCCATATGCCCCGGGTGGCCGACTTTGACGGGCGGGAATGCGGCCACCTGTATTACGGCCGGCGGCTGACACCCTAGGTTCTGAACGGAACCGCCGGGGCTCAGGTGTTGGCCGGATGGACCAGCTTAGCCCCCATCCAGACGCCCACGGCCATGCATTCATGGCAGGCACTGAGCTCCATGCCGGCCACCAGAAGGTCGGATTGAACAGGCGCCCAGCGGTCAATGAAAAGCGCTCCGGCATTTACCTTATTCCAGTAATCGATCTTCTGTTCGCGAACTTCCGGAGGAAATTGCGGATTTTCGGCCAGACGCTGCAGATCAGCACCCTGGATTCTCAAGGGCACGCCGGCAGGATTATTAATTTGACTTAAATAAGCATTGAACCAGGTCTGATCAGCCAGCTGGCCACAAGTGGGGCAGTTAAAGCGATTGAGCGACAGGGCCGGCTCAATGGTTTCCTCCGTGGTCATAATTTCTGAACCTTTGCTTGATGGTGGCGGGGAAAATTACCTGAACGATCTTGCCG
>JBPCXH010000248.1:0-16117 GCA_051008735.1 Gammaproteobacteria bacterium
ACATACAGGTGCTTACCGTTGGTATCACGCAGGATGCTGGCAGCGTAAGCCGGCAGCTCATTCAGATCAGCGTGAATACCGACCCCGTTTTCCTGCCCCATGGACTTGTCGCGCCCAAACCATGCCAGCAAACGATGGGCGAAAGCCGAGTAGGCCTGCTTATGATGAAAATGCTCCCGGTCGTCATCGTCATCATCGTCATCCCTGTCGTCATCATCCTCACCGTGGTGCGGGTCAAAGCCGCTCGCGAGGTAGCTGAAGATAAGTACCGGAAAACTGGACGGATCGAGGGGCGGTTTATCAGGGGATTCATCCGCGGGCTCATCCGTCGGCTCCATCTGATTATCGTTCACCACACTGTGAGCAGACGGGCTCGACATCACGGGTGGCGCCAGACTGTCCTGGGAGGGACTCGCTATCACAGGCGGCGCCTCCGCCCGCAGTGCTGTCGGTGCAACCGCATTAACCCGAGCAACAGCGGGATTCGGGCCGGCTGCGTCATCGCTGTTACAGCCTGCCAGTACTAAACATAAGGCCAGTGAAAGAACCCGATACATTGAATGCCCCGCCATCCGAATGAACAACGTAGGTCAATTCAATTTCTCAAAGTAACGACTGCTACTCAAAACACCTTTTCGCTGCGTACTAACGCCCCACTGATTGGCTTTCAGACTGCTTACCAGCACTCAGTAGTTAACATTAATTCTGCCGTTTACTTGCGTGGCCGTGCGAGTCGACACTATAAGGACGCAAGCATCACAAGCTGTTGTGACATAAGCGGTCACTGCGTCGTTCAATCTCAGCTTATTGAGTGGCGCTCGTGATTTGGAAAGACACCAACCCTGTCCGGCGGATGTTGCTTTTTTCTGTTTTGGTCTGGCGTATTGATCGTGGTCGGCGCGCTGTTTTTCTGCGACAGTTTTCAGCCATTTGGTACCTCACCAAAAAAGACGGGTCTCGCCGTGCTGCAGATCGCCGGATAAAAAATCGTCGCGTGAAATCAGCCTGGTGGACGCGTAAAAGTATCAACGCCCGACATCTGATGGCAGTTCCGACGGGTTTCCCGCCCCAGGCTCGCCAATGGCAGCATTCCAGCACCGTCACACACCACGACCGCTGGCTGCCCGGAAAACAAGAGGACCGGTTCAACCAGTGGCAGCCAGAGCTAAACCGCACGCCTGGCAACGACGAACTGTCCTAGACTTGACTATCGACTCACCGGGAGGTTGCTATGGGACCCTTGTCAGCAGGTTTTCTTGTCATTGCCGTCGTGGACTTCGGCCTCCTGATATGGGCGCTGCGTCTCTACCGCCAACACCCCAGCACCGCCTTGTGGCTGGCCACCGTGCCTTTGGGCCTGCTGTGGTACGACAACGTCGTTATTGGCCTGGGCAGCACCCTGGGCGAAGGCCAGCTTCTGATTGACCTGAACACGGTGCGCTTCCTTGCCCACTACGTTTTCCTGCCCTTCGCCCTGGTGTCTATTGCCGCCATGGCCCGGCAAGCCGGCTTTCGCTGGGCGCAGCCCTGGTTCGTGATGGCCGGCTTCGGCCTGCTGGCCACTTACTTCATGCTGCATGACCTGTTTTTGTTCAAGAACGCGGACTGGTACCCCTCCTGCTTCGCCGACACTCTGCGCTACACCACCAAAGTCCGGGAATACACCGTATGCGGCCCGGACTCGGTCATCGGGGCCGGCCAGTCGATCCCGCCGATACCTGCATTGACGCTGAGTAACCTGCAAATTCTGTTCGGCGCGTACCTGTGGTGGAAGGTCGGCTTCAAATGGCTGTTTGTGATTTCTGTGGGTGTGCTGGCGCTCTTTGCCATCCCCTTCAGCAGCACCGGCGGTATCTTCAGCAACATGGGCGAACCCATCATCACCGGCGCGCTTGTCTACACGGCCGCTTACATCACGAAACACCGCGACAGCTGGCAAGATAAGCTTTAATCCGACCAGGCCAAAGAAAAAGCCCCGCATAAGGCGGGGCTTTCATTAGGATTGAAGCTTAAGGCAGGGTGACACGGTCTCCGGATGCGGATAGACCTATGACGGCAGCTCTGCCGCCCACACGTCGTTGTCCTGGGGCCAGGGCGAGGCAACCTCACGATCGCCGCCGAAGGTCCACAGCTTGTTGTCGCGGGTTTCGAACATGAAATCGCTTTTGCCGTCGCGACCCGGGTTATCAGTACAGCCCCACACATTGTCGGTGACGTGCTGCCAGCCTTCCATGCCTTCGCCGCAGGCCTTGGGCTCCCAGACCCACAGGTCGTGCTTCAGAATCTGCCGGTATTTGTGCTCACCCTGCGCGTGCCCACCAATCAGATACACCTTGCCGTTATGGGCAATGGCCTGATGGCCGGTGCGCCGGGCCCAGGGGGCATGTCCCAGCAGTTCCCAGGTTTCGCCCTTGTCGTCGGACTTCCACACGTCATTGCGGCGACCTTCCCAGTTGGCCTGGAAGACCGGCTTGTCGTGATCGCCACCCATGAAATAAATGGTGCCGTCGATATACATGACCTGCATCCCGGCGCGGCCCATATCAACGGGTAACTCGGCCCGCAGTTCCCAGGTTTCGCCCAGGTCCTTGCTGACCCACAGTTCGGGATAGAAGATCCGGTCAAAGGAATTACGAGCGCCGCCGAACATATAAATGTCGCCATCAATGGCGTGGCTGTGATGCCCGGCGCGAATGTGCCACGGCGCGTTGGCGCACACCTGCTCCCAGGTGCGGCCGTGATCGGCCGAGCGCCACACGTCGTTGTAAAAGGTGGCCAAAGACTGGCCGCCGTTCAGAATCAGGTGGCCGTCGATGCAATCGACTTCCGGGTAGCAACGCTTGCCCCAGCCGGCCTTTTTCGACATGCATTCCCAGTTGATACCGTCGGCACTGCGCCAGGTGTCACTGTAGATTTTGATGGCGCCTTTGCGGCCACTGACCACATAGAAATAACCATCCATCACACCACCGCGGGGCATGGCCCTCACACCCCAGGGCGCGGCCTCAAGAACTTGCTGCCATTGCATCGGGAACTCCACTAATTCTTAATATCATCCTAACAGCCACGGCTCAGGGCGCGACTGACACTTGCCGGGCACCCTGCATCTCGGCGCGCGCCGTTGTCCCGGGCACCTCGACCAGGTGACGCTCACAGGTAGACAAACAACGAGGAGCAACCGGGTTGTACTGAAGAAAATGCACCTCGCCAGCAGCCAACTCCAGCGTCACCGTGGGCCAGAACTTACCCGGCGACCATTGCCCATGACAGGCCTTCTGGTCATCGGTTGAAGCATCGAAGGCGTACTTGCCGGGTGGCAGACTCAGCTCAGCAAAAGAATTCTCGGCCAGTTTGAACCGCTGCTTGCCATCCACGCGTATGCCGGCGGTCATCTGCCCCAGATCAGCACAGCCAGTTTCACCGGAATAGATATACACGAAAGACTGGCCGGGCGGCGGAGCCCCGATCGCCGAAAAACTTTGTCCGGTGTAACTCGTGCAGGCCCCAGCTGACAGAGCGAGGACCGCAACAGCGGTCCGGATCAGGCCCCGACCTCTAACCACTCACCACCTGAAAACTTGCAACCCATATCCATACCGGTGGTATCACCGTAGTAATGATCATTGCCGTCTTCCTTGTTGCATGAAGCTGTCAGGCCCTCAGTCGGGCAATTGCCGGCCACAAAGGTGCCGCCCGTGAAGTCAGCAAAGCCCATGGAAGCCTCGCCCAGACCGACCGCCAGGGTCTCACAGGTCGCAGCATCCATCGGCTCCACACACATGGCGGTGTTATCCGCCTCTTCATTAATCTTCTCGAGCATGCAATGACCCTCGCCCATGGCAGCCGTTGATGTCGGCGCATCAGGTGCGCAGGCAGACAGCAGGCTAACTGCGACGAGTAACAACAGATAAGTAACTTTCATTGATCAAGACTCCTAGTCTTTTTGTCCGGGCTTGAGTTCGGTAATGCCCCAGGATTCGAGCTTGGCCTCGAAGGTCCAGCGCGGGTGAATTCTTTCCAGGTCGGCCAGGTCTTCATTGCTGGCAAAGTCGTAAGCGTTGGCGTCATGGCCGTACCACTGGGAATAGCGCAGCGGATAGACCACTTCCGAGGTAATCAGGCTGAGGCCTTTCATCAGCCACTGGGGAAACTGCCGATATTTAAACGTTGTGCCGTGCTTATTCGTGGACTGCGCGATAGACACCGCCTCGGCACCGGTCATGGCACAGGAGGCGATGGAGAATGTCTCGTTGGAGAACACTTCCGGGTACTGAAAAACGGTACCGCACCACTTGCCCACATCGCGCACGTCCACCCAGTTAATCACGATGTCCGGATCATTAATGCCTGACAGGTTGTTCTCTTTAATCCGGGTCTTGGACAAGGCCGTGTCACCGCGTTCCGCTGACTTGTTGGTGTAGTCCACGCGGTGCATGGCGTAGTAGTAGGCCGGGCGATGAATGCAGGTGACATTAATGCCCTGGCCCCGCAGCAAATCGGAGAACCGCAGCCGCTGCCCCATCCACCACGGAATCTCCGGGGTGTCATCTGCCAGGGCGGTAACCTTGTCCGTGGGGAACACCAGGCTGATCACGTGCTTGACTGAAGGATTGGCCTGCAGGGCTTCCAGTGAAGCCAATACCTGGCGCATGAATGCCTTGCGGCCACCAACGGGGTCATTGCCGTGATTGGTAATCTTGCCGGCCTTGGCTTCGTTGGCTGTGCAATACAGCACCACGCCGTCGCAGTCCTTGAAGGCTTCGGTCAGTTTCTCGGCCGAGTTCATGTCCACGCGCGGATGCACGCTGAGTAAGCCGGGATGTTCAGCCTCGGTGGTTTTGTACAGCGTTTCCAGCCGCTCTGCCGCCTGGGTACCCGGCGTGCGATACAGCGCCCGCACCCGGAACTGCCGTGTCTTGGTCAGTTCCTCAACAATGGCGTAACACTCCCAGCCCGTGGAGCAGGTCACCGCGATCAAAGGCAATTCACTGATGGCTTTGGAAGGCTGAGGGTTCTGGTCGCGCTCGGCCTTGATCTTGAGAACCGCATCAACCAGGCGTTTGTTTTTTTGCTTGATGGCCGCCTGGGCCAGCCGCACTGCCGTGTCTCTATCCATTGTTTGCGTTATCCGTCACAGAGTCGCCAGGCCTTTGCCTGACCGGGGCAAAATCATCGCACAGATTGGGGCCATACACTTATATATAGAGTCGATAGGGTCAGGGCGGGCCCCGGCGCCACCCCGCGACTGACCGGCGACCCTGTACCATGCGGCCATGCCTTCGCGCCGCACCTTTATTCTCGCCGGCACCGCCCTGGGCGGTGGCCTGCTGCTGGGCGTGGTGCTGCCCAGTCGTCTGGATGACGGGGATGCCGCTGCCAAATTCGCCCGCCTGGGCCAGGCCGGCGCGCCCCTGAATGCCTGGCTGAAAATTTCTGCCGACGGAACGGTGACTTGCGCCATCCATCGCGCCGAGATGGGCCAGGGCGTGACCACCAGCCTGGCCATGCTGCTGGCCGAGGAGCTCGATGCCGACTGGCGCCAGGTGCGCTTTGAGTTTGCGCCGGTGGATCGCGATTACTACAACTTCGGCATGTTGCTGGACGGCCAACCCCTGGGTGACCCGGCGGCCAGCTGGGGCGCGGCGACGGGCACCTGGGCGATGCGGCAACTGTTTCATGGCATTGGTTTATCCATGACGATTTCCAGCACCAGCGTGGTGGATGCCTGGGATACCCTGCGGCCGGCCGGCGCCACAGCCCGCCAGATGCTGATCGATGCGGCTGCCCGACAATGGCAGGTACCGGCCGACTCCTTAACGACTCGCGATGGCTTCGTCATTGATCCGGCCAATGACCGACAACGGGGTTACGGCGAACTGGCCGAAGCCGCGGCCGAGGAAAAGCCGCGCGATGACGTCGCTATCAAAGACCCGTCGCAGTTTCGGCTTGTCGGCACGGACGTCACCCGCCTGGCAACGCCCCTGCAAGTGACCGGCACGGCGCAGTTCGGCGTCGATGTTGTGCGACCCGACATGCTGTACGCCACCGTCGTGCATAGCCCGGTGGCCGGCACCGCGGTGGCTGCTTTTGATACCCAGGGTGCCGAAAACATGCCGGGTGTTGAGCATATCGGCCTGGTGGGCAAACCCGGTGCCGAATGGGCGGTAGCCGTGATTGCGCAAAACACCTGGCAGGCGCAGCAAGCCGCGAAACGACTGACCGTGACGCCGCAGAAAGTCACGGGCGAACTGATGAACACGGCGACTGTCAGCGACGACTATCAGGCGCTGCTGGACCAGCCGGAACTGATTGTTTTTCGTGATGACGGGGCCGCTGCCGCGACCCTGGAATCGGCGGAGCAAGTGGTCAGCGCTACCTATGAAGTGCCTTTCCTCGCCCACGCGTGCATGGAGCCCATGAATTGCACCGCTCATTACACCGGTGATGCGCTGGAAGTCTGGGCCCCCAGCCAGGCGCACTCCATGGCCCGGGACATTGCCGCTGAACTGGCGGGCCTGGATAAAGCCGCCGTCACCCTGCACACCCCGTTCATGGGCGGCGGTTTTGGCCGGCGCGCCGAGATGGATTTCGTGGAACAGGCCGTAACTGCCGCCCTGCAGGTGCCCGGGCGGCCGGTGAAACTTACCTGGTCACGAGAACAGGACATTCGTCACGATGCATATCGGCCGGCGGCCGTGTGCCGGGTCAGCGGCACCACGGATGCCAGCGGCCAACTGGTGGCCCTGGACTACCGCGTGGCCACGCAATCAGTCGTCGCCAGTTATGAACCCCCCACACCCCCTCCGCGCGGCTGGGACGCGGAAACAGACAAGTCCGTTGTCACCGCCATCGATCCGCCTGTTTATGACCTGCCACACCTGAAAGTCAGTTACGCACCGGTGCATAGCCACATGCCCGCCGGCTTCTGGCGCAGCGTGAGTCATTCGTGGAATACATTTTTTATCGAAAGCTTTGTCGATGAACTGGCCTTAGCCGCACAGATGACGCCCCTGGCCTTCAGGCGACAGGCACTGGCTGACAAGCCCCGACACCTGGCCGCCCTCAACGCGGTGGCATCAGACGGGGGCAAGCTGTCTGTTGACGGCATCGGTTATGCCGTCGCGGAAAGCCATGAAAGCGTGGTGGCCCATGCCGTGGAAGTCATGACCAAAGACGGTCGCTTTGCGCGCGTGAAGCGCGTGATCTGCGCCATCGACTGCGGTCCGGTCATTCATCCGGACGGGGTACGGGCGCAGATGGAAGGCTCCATCGTCGATGGCCTGTCGGCGGCCCTGTACGGTCAACTGGATATTAGCGACGGCGTGGTTGAGCAGGGCAACTTCGATACCTATCGACGCCTGCGCCTGGCCGATACCCCGGAGATTGTTGTGATCATCCTGCGCAGTCAGCAGACCCGCCCGGCGGGCACCGGTGAACCGGCCGTACCGGGCGTCGCCCCGGCCCTGGCCAATGCCATCTTTGCCGCCACCGGCCAGCGGCACCGCCAACTGCCCCTGCAAGCCT
The DNA here is from genome assembly GCA_051008735.1 of Gammaproteobacteria bacterium. Taxonomy (GTDB): domain Bacteria; phylum Pseudomonadota; class Gammaproteobacteria; order Steroidobacterales; genus J054. The sequence continues at coordinate 7,525 of JBPCXH010000248.1, forward strand.
GAAGACAGTCGGCGGGGCGGACAGCGGGCGACCGCGCTGTCTGAGCAAACAAAAACAGCCGTTCACTAAAGTCTGCACCAGACTATTGCCGCATCCGGACTGTCCGGGGTACAACTAGCCCATGGAGCGTGAGGAATATCAGCATCAGGGAGACAACCTCCCGCAACCGGGTGAACACAGTCAGGAGGTGCTGAGCGAGACCACGGTGCATCGCTACTGGCGCGCGAATCTGCGCCTCGTGGTCGTTTTGCTGCTGCTGTGGTTCACCGTGTCTTTCGGCTTTGGAATTCTGCTGGTCGAACCCCTTAACCGCATGAGCTTTTTCGGCTTCAAGCTCGGCTTCTGGTGGGCCCAGCAGGGTGCTATCTACGTATTCGTGGCGATCATTTTTGTGTACGTGGTGCTGGCGGCGCGGATCGACAGAAAATTCGGCGTCGACGACAAAGAGCCGCCGACGCAATGACCACCCAGACACTGACTTATCTTTTCGTTGGCCTGACCTTTACGCTCTATATCATTATTGCGGTCTGGTCACGGGCCAGTTCGACCAAGGACTTTTACGTGGCCGGCGGCGGCGTGCATCCCATTGCCAACGGCATGGCCACAGCCGCCGACTGGATGAGTGCGGCGTCCTTCATCTCCATGGCCGGCATCATTGCCTTCATGGGCTACGACGGTTCGGTCTACCTGATGGGCTGGACCGGCGGCTATGTCTTACTGGCCCTGCTGTTGGCTCCCTACTTGCGCAAGTTCGGGCAATTCACCGTGCCCGACTTCATCGGCGAACGCTATTACTCGCGTGTCGCCCGGGTGGTGGCCGTGACCTGCCTGATTTTCGTCTCCTTTACCTATGTGGCGGGGCAAATGCGCGGTGTCGGGATCGTGTTTTCCCGCTTCCTTGAAGTGGATATCAACCTGGGTGTCATCATCGGCATGGCGGTGGTGTTCATCTACGCGGTACTCGGCGGCATGAAGGGCATTACCTACACCCAGGTTGCCCAGTATTGCGTGCTGATTTTTGCCTACCTCGTGCCGGCGATTTTTATCTCCTTTATGGCAACCGGTGTACCGGTGCCACAACTGGGTCTGGGTGCGGAAACTATCGACGGCTCGGGACTGGCAGTGCTGGAAAAACTCGACATCACGCTGCAGGACCTGGGCTTTGGCCCTTACACCGAGGGCACCAAATCCACCCTGGATGTGTTTGCCATCACCCTGGCGCTGATGGTGGGCACGGCCGGCCTGCCCCATGTGATCGTGCGCTTTTTTACCGTTCCCAAAGTATCCGACGCGCGCGTGTCGGCCGGTTACGCCCTGGTATTCATCGCCCTGCTCTATACCACCGCACCGGCTGTGGGCGCCTTCGCGCGACTTAACTTCATCGAGACAATTCACCAAACCTCTTACGCCGAGGCGCCCGGCTGGTTCAAAAACTGGGAAACCATCGGCCTGATCGGCTGGCTGGATAAAAACGGCGACGGGGCCATTCAATACGGGCCGGGTGCGCCCTTCGAAGGTCGCCCGACTTTCAACGGTGACCAGGGCGCCAGCGGTGAGCGCCTCGTCAGCAGTGCACCCACGCCGGTGCGCAATGAAGTCTATGTGGACCGCGACATCATGGTGCTGGCGAATCCGGAGATTGCCCGGCTGCCCGGCTGGGTAATTGCGCTCGTGGCTGCCGGCGGACTGGCCGCTGCCTTATCAACGGCCGCGGGCCTGTTGCTGGTCATCTCGACGTCGATCAGTCATGACTTGCTGAAGAAAACCTTTTTGCCCCGCATCAGTGAAAAGCAGGAACTGCTGTATGCGCGCCTGTCTGCCGCGGCCGCCATCGGAGTGGCAGGTTACCTGGGTATCAATCCGCCGGGCTTTGTCGCCCAGGTGGTGGCTTTTGCTTTTGGCCTGGCCGCCGCATCGCTGTTCCCGGCTATTTTCATGGGGATTTTTTCCCGGCGCATGAATACTCTCGGCGCGGTGGCCGGCATGTGCGCCGGACTGGCGTTCACCAGCACCTATATCATCTATTTCAAATTCCTCCGGCCGGAACTGAACAATGCCGATCACTGGCTGCTCGGTATTTCGCCGGAAGGCATCGGCGTCATCGGCATGCTGATTAATTTTTCGGTCGCATTGGTTCTGTGTCGCCTGCAGGCACCCCCGCCCTTTGAAATACAGGAACTCATTGACGACATTCGGGTGCCGGCCGGGGCGAAAGTGGCACATGAGCACTGAGACCTGAAAGTCAGTGTGAGCAGCCCGATTTTCTTTGCGGGCACCCGTGATACCGGTTTGCCCTCTCTGCCCGGCTAGCGAGCCGGCGGCCGCGTGGGCAGGTCAACACGAATGGCCTCGGAGAAATCCACATCCTCAGCCGCCAGACGTGCACGCTGGGTGATATCACTGCGCTTTTTCAAGGTTTCAAGGGGCACAGAGGTATTGACCGCACCCACCTCGTAACCCAGATCAACCAGATAACCATTGGCCATCAGACGCCAGTCCAGGGGAATCCTTTCTGAACCGATCGCTTTACCGTGCTTCCAGATGGTCGTGGTGCAATTCTGAGTCAGGGCGTTGTACCACCGGGGCTTTTCCGCCAGCGCATTGATCTCATCCACATAGTCCAGCAACAGATCAACCGCGCCGGCGGATTCGATCGTGCGATACAGCTGCACGCGTTCGCCTCGATGATTGGTACGCAGCGCCACAACGTCCGCCTCGTCCGCGACCACGTAATAAACCTCGAACTGGCGAAAGAAGCCGGTGACAGCAGAATAAGTTTCACCTTTTTCCTTGCGCGTCTCGATAGAAATGGCCAGGTGCTGCCCGTCGGCAAATTCCCAGCTGGCGATGGTGTGTCCGTAAAGAGTTGGCCCCCAGTAGGAAATGAACATATCAAAACCCACCAGCGTATCCAGATCGTAAGTCCGGGTAACCCACTGTTCAGTGAAGTCGTCCACGCCGCGATAGCGAAAGCTGCGCACGTTGCGAACGGTAAGCCGGGAGCCATCAAGAGTGGCAGACGGCAGTCTGGCCACCTGGGACTCCCAATCGCGGTCATTGCTGGGTGAGATGTTCAGCCACCACCCCAGCACCACGACGAACAGCAAACTGATACCACCGACAGCTCGCCACCAGGGGCGCACCAGAACCGCAACGAGTAAAGCGGCCAGGAACAGCCCGCCGACCAGGCTGCCGGCCACGCCTCGTGATGCCGGTCCGTCAATCCATAAAGCGGCCCCGGCCCAGAGCGTCACCAGCAGGAGTAACAGCGCAATCAGGGCGCGCAGGATCAGCCGGCCGATAGACAGCCTGGCAGCGGGAGCACCGGAACTCTTGGTCACGCATCTGTCCTGCTTGAAAAGACGGAGCTAACTGTAGCGCGTGTTGCAGCGGACAGAAACTGCCCGGCATGCCCCGTGGAGGTGATGCCCGGCCTTCGGCCGCTTCGGGCAGGGCTCGCCGGGGACAGACCGGGCGCACGCATCAGGCGGACAGACCGGCCAATGGTCCCGGCCGGCTCGGGGACACACGCCTGGTTTGTGGAAGAATGTTGCCCTGCCGCTGCCAAGGTGAAACCCATGTCGAAGAAGCCCACTCAAGCTGCCGCTCCAACGCCCTCGGCGCTCTCGCGCCGGGACCTCATGGCCTCAGGCCTGGGGCTGGCTGCCGCAACGGCTGCGCTGAGCGGCACCCGGGCCCAAGCCGGCATTCATGCGGATCCCGGTCTGGCGCCTCAGGCACCCTTTGATTCCCTGCGCGACTATGTAGCGGCCCTGGAATACCACGGACTGCTGCAACGCTTCAGTGGTGTGAACCAGGATAACTACGAGGCCACGGCCATCATGTATTCACTGGTCGACAATCACGGCGAACACGGCGCGCCGGGCGTGCTGTTCGACAATGTCACGGCCAACGGCAAAAAGTTCCCGGGCCCGGTGGTGGCAAATCTGCAGGGGCACTGGGATGCCGAAGCGATTTTGTGGAACCTGCCGCGCGACCCCTATGATCCGACCGCCGCCTATCGGCAAGCCAAGCAATTTCACCTGGGAAAACTGAAGTTCCATGGTGGTGAGTATGAGCTCATCGAGCCTCGGGAAATCGCGAAAGAAAAGGCGCCGGTCAAAGCCATCAGGAAAACGGGCGGCGAGGTGGATGTCACCGAATTCCCCTTCTTCCGGGGTAACCCGGGTGACGGCGGCCCGTATATCAATACCGCCTCGGTCTTCACCAAGGACCCGAAGATGGGCGTGAACCTCGGCACCTATCGCTGCCAGGTAAAGGGGCCGCGAAAAATCATGATCAACTTTGAAGGGGGCCAGACGGGCATCAAGATGGTTGACGCCGCGAAGAAGCGCGGTGAAACCAGGATTCCCATTACCCTGGTGATCGGTCAGGACCCGATTACCTGGATGGTCAGCTCATCACGCATTCCGAACCGGCTGCGCAACCGCGACCCCATTGATGAGCTGGCCGTGGCCGGCGGTCTGCGCGGCAAACCCGTGGACGTGGTCGCCACGGAGGACGGTCAGTTCATGGTGCCCGCCCAGGCCGAGATCGTCATTGAAGGCACCGTGGACATCATCAACCTGGAAGCGGAAGGCCCGTATCACGAGATGTTCGGTTACATGGGCATCAAGAAAGACAAAAACTACGTGATGACTGTGGACACGGTGACCCAGCGTGAAGACCCGTGGGTGATGAACAGTTTCACCGGCGTGGTGCAGGAATATATTGAGTCGGCGCAGACCGCCGCCACGCTTTATCAGCTGCAAAAGTCCAACCCCAACGTCGTGGACTATGCCTCGCCCCATGATTCCCAGGGGCTGAGTTATATCAGCATCAAAAAAACCGAGCCCGGCCAGGCCCTGAAGATTGCCAAGCCCATTGCGATGTTTAACCCCCTGGCCCGGGTAGTGATCGTGGTGGATGAGGATGTGGACGTCATGAACTCCGCCGACGTGCGCTTTGCGGTGGGCTCACGCTGGCAGCCGTCGATAGCCACGGAGATTTTCGAAAACCGTCGCGCCTTTCCCCTGGACCCGGCTGCACCCGATCGCAAGACCACCAGCAAAATTGTCATCGACGCGACCCGCCAGTGGCCCGAGGAAGGCGGACCGCCCTACTACCAGGAACTCAACCGCGATGTCTTCGAACGCGAAGCGCCGGAAGCCATGGCGCGGGTGACGAATAAGTGGCCGGTGCAGTTGGCGCGGAAGAAACGCTTCTGATTCGCAGCCCGAGCCGGGCTGTCAGGACATCGAAAAACAGGCGGCGGAACTTACCAGCCGCCCCCGCCACCTCCGCCGCCGCCGCCACCGGAGGAGCCACCCCCGCCGCCACCCGAAGACGAGCCGGGCGGCGTGGACGAAGAACTGATCGCTGACGACAGTGATGAGGACAGGGCGGTGGAAAAATTACCAAAGCTGCTGCCCGGCTTCAGACCGGAGCCGGTGTACCAGCCAGGCTGATAGTTGTCGGTCTGGCCTGCCGCGATACGGGTGAACAGGCTTTCAAACTGATCAGCCCAGGGCTGCTCGACATCCAGAGCAACGGCAAAGGGCAGATAGCGTTCGTAGAGTTCCGGCGTCTGCCGCGGGGCCCGACCGGCGATACCTTCAACGCGCTGGAGATCGTCGGCCTCAGCCACGGCCAGGTACATTTTAAAACCTTCCAGTCGATCCATCAGTTTGCGACCCTTGAGCGTGGGCGCTTTCATCCAGCCACTGAATCGCATAATGACTACCACGCCAACAGTGATAACAAGGGCTACCAGGGGCGAAAAATTCGCAAAGGCACCAACCGCAAGAATTGTTGCTATACCGATCAGAATGGCGGGGATCATCAAACCCATATTGGTCACGAAATTGACTCGTTGGTAATACCGGCGCAGGGCCTTCTCGTGCGCCCGAATAGCGGCCCCAACAATTTCGTGCTGGCTGTTGGTCAGCACCAGGTACTGACCCTCGGCAAACAATTTTTTCAGCAGGGCTTTCTCGCCCGGACCCGTGGCGGGCAAGCCCCGAACCGGGCTCACCTGCTCAAGCACGAAGGTATCGTCTAACGCTGCCTCCATGGCTTTTTCCGCCAGTTCCAGCAAGGGGCTGAGCCATTTTTTTGCTGTTGGCGACAGCTGATCAATGGCCTGATCATAGACCGACTCACCCGTTGCGGCTTCCAGGGCGGCTGTGCGGCCTTCATGAATCTTCAGGTAGCCTTTCACCGCCAGACTGAGCACCGCCGCTGCAAAAGCCTGGTTGTCATGCTCCATCTGCAGGACGTAGCGACAGGCGCCGGGTGAAAGCCGGGTGGGTGGCTCGTAGTGAGGAAATACCGGGCCCGGCTCCGGATCACGCCCATACCGCGACCAGACCCAATACAGGTAGATGAACATCAATCCGAATCCGACCCCCGCAATGAACAAGCCACGATTGTCGGTCAGCAAAAAGCCGACTTTGTCGGCGGATGTCGGCTCAGACACCACGCCCTTGGGCCAGCTCAGGACAAGAGTCAGCCCCTCCCCCGGACTCAGGGGCGCCGTGGTGCGAATGAACGCCTCGCTATCCCTGGCGATCTGCCCCACGTACGCCTGACCCTGGGCACCGAAGGGTCCGGTATAGCCTTCAATGGCCATCGCTGAACTGGCAACCCCGGGCGGCAGTTTGACGGTAGCGGTCGCACTCAGGATAGGAAAGGCCCAGCCGTTGCCCGTCACATTCCAGTAAAGCTCGTCAAAATCAGCGAAAAAACCGAGCTGGCGTGTGGTTCGGTAAGTAATAGCGTAGCTGTACTCACCCGGCGGCAGTATCCGGTCCGCCTGACCGACATAGACGCGAACCCCGTTGGCCTGCTGCTCCGCCCGATAGGCCTCTGACTGCCCGTCACGCAGGACCTTGATCACCTGAAAGCCCACCTGGATCCGGTTGTTCAGGCGGTCGCGATAGTCCGTGGGAAAGTCGCGGTATATGCCCCGCCTGATCTGGTCACCCTCGGCACGCACGCGAATAAGCTCTGTCACCTGCATGGAGCCATCGCTGCGGACCTGAATATCAGCATCGAAGCTGAGGATCTCCTCGCGGGCGTCGACAGCCGGCAGTAACAGCACACAGGCCAGGAAAACGAGCAGACCCTGCTGCCCAGGCTTCACAGACTGACCTGCGGCGCATCGCGATGCTCGGCCACGAAATACTCGGCGTGCTCGAAGCCAAACAGATTGGCAATGAGGTTGTCGGGCACCGTCTCAATGCGTGTACTGAGAATGCGCACCGCCCCGTTATAAAAACGCCGCGCGTACTGCAAAAAATCTTCGATATCCACCAGTTCACGCTGCAAGTCGAGGAAATTCTGGTTCGCTTTGAGATCAGGATAGGCCTCGGCCAGAGCAATCAATTTTTGCACGCCGGCCGTCAGTTGCTCTTCCGCTTCGGCCTTATCGGCCAGATGCCGGGCGGTCTCGGATTGACTGCGCAGCTCGGTGATGGCCGACAGCGTCGCCCGCTCGTGCCCGGCGTAGGCCTTGACGGCCTCCACCAGCCGCGGCACCAGTTCATGACGGCGCGTGAGCTGGACATCGATATCGCTCCAGGCCGCGCGCACGCGGTTGCGGTCCTGGACCAGACGATTAAACAGAAACACGCCCCAGACAAGCAGGGGCAACACGATGATCAATACGCTCATACCCATACCTGAAGACCTGTGATCCGCGACCCCTGAAAAGTAGCATTCCAGCCACGGGAATCAAAAACTTGCCTGAAAACCGGGGCCTCTTTTGCTGAGCTGACAGTCAAGGTTCAGCCACGCCCCGGGGCCTGATTGCGCGGCTCGATACGAAAACAGGCCGGCGGCGACGGCTGCCGCGCCCTGCCTCACGCTGTGCCATAATTTCGCCAACAAAAAGCAGCACTCAAGCTGTGAGGACGTTATTCATGCCCGCTTTCTCCCCCGACCCGCAAGGCGCCGGCCGATGTTTCCGGCTGCGAACCCTGACAGTTTTCCTGCTTCTTTTTGGACTGAGCCTGGCTCTGCCGGCCAGCGCCCAGGAAGCCGATACCCCAGGCCCCACCGCCATACCGGCAGACGTTGCTGAATCCATCGATGCCCAGTTGGCACGCACATCCGACCTGATCGGTGAAATCCGGCGTCTGGAGACGCAGGCGGAGAGCGCCGAGGGGCTCGGCCTGCAGGTTCTGGAAGCCCGCCTGGCCCGGCACTGGGATGATCTGATCAGCACTTCACAGGGCGTGGTGGCACAGATCCTTTCGCTGGAGAAATCGGGCCAGGATATCGGCCCCTATCGCGATGCGGTGCAAACGGTTTTGACGGCGACGCCAACGGCTATTTTCACTGAAATTGATCGAGCCGGGGAGAACATCACCCTGCCCAGCCCGGACCAGACTGCCGCCGAGCAGGCTGCCGTGGATGCCAATGCCGGCATTGCTATTGGTCGGGTGACCAGTCTGTATAAAGCAGTGATAAAGAACGTGGAGCAGACCGAAGCCTTTGGCCTGCCCACGGAGGCCGTCAACGCCGAAATCAATACCCGGCTCCAGGAACGCGCCGCCAGCGTTTCCGCCTTCCTGGATATTGCTATCGCGGA
>JBPCXH010000249.1:0-3647 GCA_051008735.1 Gammaproteobacteria bacterium
AGCGCATCACTCATAAGCTCGAGCAAATGCTTTACGGCCAATTCCACGTCTTTCGCGGGCAGATGTTTCTGCTTCCGCGCAATGACTTCGATCAACTCAGATTTGGTCATCGCCAACTCTTCTATCCCCCTGACTTAGCATCGCACTACCGCGACCAGATGGGCTGGTGCCCGCCAGTGGCGGGCACCCATCGCCTTACTCTTCCGTACTACCGGAAATTTTTTCTTTCAGCAGATCGCCAAGCGTTGTGCCGCCAGATGCCCCTGTATCAGAGCGATAGCTTTCCACTGCCTGAGCCTCTTCATGCTCTTCCTTGGCCTTAACGGACAGGGACACGAGCCGATTCTTACGATCCAGACCAATGAAGCGAGCCTCCACCTCTTCACCGACTTTCAGCACGGTGCGAGCATCTTCCACACGATCCCGCGATAGCTCGCTGGCGCGCAGCTGGCCGTCGATACCGACGTCCAGTTCGATGATGGCAGCCCGGGCGTCCACTTCTTTCACGGTGCCCTTCATCATGCTGCCCTTGGGATGTTCAGCCAGGAACTTCGAGAAGGGATCCTGATCGAGCTGCTTCACGCCCAGCGAAATACGCTCGCGCTCCGGATCGATGGCCAGAACCACCGCCTCGACTTCTTCACCCTTCTTGTAGTTACGCACCGCTTCTTCACCGGGCAAATCCCAGGAAATATCGGACAAATGCACCAGGCCATCAATTTCGCCGTCCAGGCCGATGAACAGACCGAAATCCGTGATGGACTTGACGGTACCGGTAACCTTGTCATTGCGATTGAAAGCGGAAGCAAAATCAGCCCAGGGATTGGACTGGCACTGCTTCAGGCCCAGGGAAATTCGCCGACGGTCCTCATCGATATCCAGGACCATGACTTCGACTTCATCACCGATCTGCACGACCTTGGCCGGATTGACGTTCTTATTGGTCCAGTCCATTTCGGAGACATGCACCAGGCCTTCAACACCGTCCTCGATTTCAACGAAGCAACCGTAGTCCGCAATGTTGGTGACCTTACCGAACAGGCGGGTCTGTGAAGGATAACGTCGGCCAATGGCCTCCCAGGGATCGGCGCCCAACTGCTTGATGCCGAGGGAAACACGATTCTTTTCCCGATCAAAGCGCAGGATCTTCACGTCAATCTCATCGCCCACGTTGACGACTTCAGAAGGATGGCGAACACGCTTCCAGGCCATATCAGTGATATGCAACAGGCCATCAATGCCGCCCAGGTCCACGAAGGCACCGTAGTCGGTGAGGTTCTTGACGATACCCTTAACAGTGGCACCTTCCTGCAAGGACTCCAGCAGAGTCTCGCGCTCGGCACTGTACTCTTCCTCAACGACGGCGCGGCGGGAAACCACCACGTTATTGCGACGCTGATCAAGTTTGATGACCTTGAATTCCAGGTCCTTGCCTTCCAGGTAACTGGGATCGCGCACCGGGCGCATATCAACCAGCGAACCAGGCAGGAAGGCCCGGACAAAATCGATGTCGACGGTAAACCCGCCTTTCACGCGGCCATTGATGACCCCGTTGACGATCTTGCTATTCTGAAACGCATCGTCCAGCCATTCCCAGGTCCGCGCCCGCTTGGCGCGTTCACGCGACAGCTTGGTTTCGCCCGTGCCGTCTTCGACGGCATCCAGGGCAACCTCAACCTGATCACCAATGGCGCATTCGATTTCGCCCTGATCATTGCGGAACTGGCTGGTGGGAATGACGGCCTCGGACTTGAGACCGGCACTGACGATTACAACTTCCGGAGATATATCAACAACCAGACCGGTAAGGATGGTTCCTGGCTTGATGCTCTCACTGGCAAGACTCTCTTCAAATAATTGGGCAAAAGTTTCAGTCATTTCTCTTTCCCGCCTCGCGGCGGTTCTGTTTGCGTCACCAACATCCTGTCGGCAGACGGTTGTACACAATCCGGTTCCTTTCCGATGGAACCGGGGCTAATTTTTCTTCGCACCCGGATAAACGGCTGCAGCCCAGCGCAAAACTTGCGCAACGGCAGCGTCAATGCTCAGGTCTGTCGTATCGAGTCGCCGGGCGTCAGGTGCAGCCGTCAACGGTGCCACCGCGCGTGCGGTGTCACGGCGATCCCGCTCCCCCAGCTCCTCCGAAAGGATCGCGAGGCTAGCATCAATACCCTTTCCTTTCAACTGCTTATAACGCCTGAGGGCCCGTTCCTCAACGCTGGCTGTGAGGAAAATTTTCAGCCCCGCAGCAGGGAAAATCACCGAGCCCATGTCGCGCCCATCGGCCACCAGCCCCGGCGGGCGGCAAAAGGCCCGCTGACGCCCCACCAGGGCCTCGCGGACGGCCGGCAAGGCCGCAACCTGCGAAGCCCCCTGCCCGGCTTCCTCGGTGCGAATCGCCTGACTGACATCCTGGCCGGCAAGCTGAACTGAGCCCTCGCCCCCGTCAGGCTGAAAGATTGCGTCCAGCTGCCGGGCCCGTTCTGCCAGGGCTGCTTCATCATCCAGGGCCACACCGGCCCGCTCCGCATCCAGAGCAACCAGGCGGTATAAGGCCCCGCTATCTAAAAGGTGCCAGCCCAGGTGAAGAGCCACTGCCCGGCAAACCGTGCCTTTGCCGGCGCCACCCGGGCCGTCAATGGCTATGACCGGGGCCGCATGAGAGTCAGTCATTGGTGTTAACGCGCAAATTGATACCGATGTCCTGAACCTGGTCGGCGAAACCCGGGAATGATGTGGCGACATTAGCCGTATCAAGAATGCTGACCGGGCCCCGGGCCACACTGCCACCGATAGCAAAAGCCATGGCCACGCGATGATCGCCCGCGCTGTTCACTTCTCCGGCACCCAGGCCACCACCAGCAATCCGGGCTCCATCCGGCTTTTCCTCCACCTCGACACCCAGAGCCCGCAAACCGTCCAGCATGACGCTGATCCGGTCACTTTCTTTATGGCGGAGTTCCTCTGCGCCGCTGATCAAGGTCTCCCCCTCGGCCAGAGCCGCGGCGACAAAAATCAGGGGAAATTCATCAATCGCCAGGGGGACAAGTTCCGGGGGCACCTGAATACCTCTTAAGGTCGCCGGACGAACTGTTAAACGGCCAACAGGCTCAGCATAAGGCGTCTTGGCCGACTGCTGTTCAACCTGGATATCAGCCCCCATCAATTGCAGGATCTGCAGGATACCGGTGCGCGTGGGATTCAGGCCAACACCATCCATTTGAAGCACGCCGCCCGGAGCAGCAAGACAGCCTGCCAGAAGGAAAAACGCGGCCGAGGATAAGTCGCCCGGCACTGCAACCGTGCCAGCTTGCAGCGACTGACCCGGGGCCAGACAGAAACGGTCCTTAGTGCGGTTAATGGCAACGCCGAACTGGCTCAACATGCGCTCGGTGTGATCGCGAGTCGGCGCCGGTTCGTGCACACAGGTTTCACCCTCGGCATACAGCCCGGCCAGTAACAGGGCAGATTTGACCTGCGCACTGGCAACGGGCATGGAATAGTCAATGCCATGCAGGGGCTGATTGCCTTTTATGTGCAGCGGTGGTCGGTCGTTAACCGTGGTGATGCTCGCGCCCATTTGCATCAGGGGCTGCGCAACCCGCCCCATGGGCCGCCGCACCAAAGACTCATCACCCGTCAGTTCG
>JBPCXH010000250.1:0-18319 GCA_051008735.1 Gammaproteobacteria bacterium
AGCAAATTGTGCAGTTGAGCATCACGATTTTGCTCAACAACATAAATGCGGTCATGCGCATCGAGAAAATCCTGCACATCGTTCGTGAAAGGGAAGGCTTTTACCCGCAGATAATTCGTCCCTACCCCGGCTTTCTGAAGTTGATCGCGCGCCTCGCGCACGGCCCCATCGGAGCTTCCGTAAGCGATGATGCCGGTGCGATATTGCTCGGAATACTCTTGCTCAACCTGGGGTACGTAGCACTTGGCCGTCTCCCACTTACGCCGCAGACGATCAACAATCTCCTGGTACTCGTTGGCATCCTCGGTATAGGCGCCGTACATATTGTGACCGGAGCCACGCGTAAAATACGCGCCTTTGGGATGCACACCCGGCAGCGTCCGGTAAGGGACAGCATCGCCGTCCGTGTCCAGATATCGATGAAACTGCTCGATCTCCTCCAGCTCTTTCAGGCCAAGCACCTTGCCCCGACTGGGCTTGTAGGTATCGTCCCATTTGAAGTCTGCCGCCATCCAGTCATTCATCCCGATATCCAGATCCGTGAGCATGATGACCGGAGTTTGTAACTGTTCAGCCAGGTCGAAGGCCTGCACGGCCATATAAAAACACTCTTCCGGATTGGCGGGAAACAGCAGTACGTGTCGGGTATCGCCGTGGGATGCATAAGCACACGACATGACATCCGCCTGCTGCGTCCGGGTTGGCATACCGGTCGACGGACCGCACCGCTGCACATCAATAAAGACCGCGGGAATCTCAGTAAAGTATCCATAGCCGAGGAATTCATTCATCAATGAAATACCCGGCCCGCTGGTCGGCGTAAAGGCGCGGGCCCCGCTCCACCCCGCACCCAGCACCATGCCAGCCGCAGCCAGCTCATCTTCGGCCTGGATGATCGCGTAATTGTTGTCGCCTGTATCCGGGTCAACCCGAAACTTTTCGCAAAAGCCCTTGAAGGCATCCATGACGGAAGTGGATGGGGTGATCGGGTACCACGCTCCCACAGTCGCACCGGCATACATGCAGCCCAGAGCCGTGGCGGTATTACCGTCAATCATCACATGGTCATTGGTTTTATTGTCTGCTATCGCCTGGAACGGCAGCGGACACTCATAGTTAGCCTTGACGTAGTTATAACCCAGCTCAATCGCCTGCTGGTTGGCGTCGGCAAGATGCGCCTTGGCTGCAAAGGTCTGACGGAGTGAATCCCGAATCACGTCAAGATCAAGATCCAGCAGGGCCGCGATTGCGCCCACGTAGGCAACGTTCTTCATCAGCACCCGGGAACGGGCTGTATCAAAGTGCTCATTGCACATCTTGGCCAACGGAATGCCGATGACACTGATGTCATCACGATGCAAGGTTTTTGCCCGCGGCCAGGTCGAGTCATAGACGAGATAACCGCCAGGGGCGACCTCTTCAAGATCCTTGTGATAAGTCTCCGCATTCATGGCCACCATCACATCGATGCGTCCGGAGCGGGCCAGATAACCCTCTCCGCTCACACGAATCTCATACCAGGTGGGCAGACCCTGAATATTCGAGGGGAAGTAATTCTTGCCGACCACGGGAATCCCCATGCGGAAGAAAGTCTTCATCAACAATGCATTTGCACTGGCCGAACCAGTGCCATTCACATTCGCGATCTTGACCGTGAAGTCATTATTTCCGGGTCGGGTGCTCATCCCAGGCCTTTCTCTTAAAGTCGATATAGAAATTTAATAAATGAGGGGGCTGCGGCCTTCTGGCTCGCTATTCTCAATTTTTATCAGGTGCCCCACTTACGAACTACCTGCGCGGTATCCGGCTTATCTTCATGACTCACGTGCGGGTGAAGCAAGCTGAACTCCTGCATATCCCAGGCGGCCGTCGGACAGCGTTCTGCGCACAATCCGCAATGAACGCAAAGATCTTCATCTTTAACCATGACTCGACCCGTCTGGGGCAAGCCGGCAGACACGTAGAGATCCTGCTCAATATTCTTTGCCGGAGCGCTCAGGCGTGTGCGCAATTCTTCTTCCGGACCATCGGCAGTCATGGTCAGGCAGTTGACCGGACAGATGTCGACGCAGGCATCACATTCAATGCAAAGATCCGTGGCGAATACGGTCTGAATATCGCAATTCAGACACCGCTCAACTTCCTCCGCTGCCTGCTCCGCGCTGAAGCCAAGCTCAACCTCAATATTCAGTTCCCGGAAACGACTCGCCAGGTCGACGTGCGGCACGATTTTACGTTCGCTCGTGTCGTAGTCGTTGCTATAGCTCCATTCGTGGATGCCCATCTTCGCGCTGGCCAGGTTCTGGCCATCGGGCAAGCGATCGGCAACATCTTCACCCTGACAGTGCTTGTGAATGGAAATCGCGGCCTGATGGGCGTGCTCAACAGCCCAGATAATATTCTCGGGACCGAAGGCCGCATCGCCTCCGAAAAATACGCCTTTGCGGGTACCTTCGTGAGTCTTCCGATCGACGACCGGAACATCCCACTGATCGAACTCAATGCCAATATCCCGCTCAACCCAGGGAAAGGCATTCTCCTGACCAATGGCCAGAACGACATCAGTTGCCGGAAAGAATTCTTCGCCTGTCGTCCGGGTATCAGTAATCCGACCGCTCGGGTCCAGGTCATATTCCATGACGTCGAAAAGCATCCCGGCCAGCTTGCCGTCTTCCATTACGAATGCCTTGGGCGAACGATTGATAACGATTTCAACGTTCTCTTCTTCGGCATCTTCCAGCTCCCAGTCTGAAGCCTTGAAGAAATCCCGTGGCTTGCGCGCCATGACCTTCACATCTTTCGCGCCCAGACGCAGTGAGGTTCGGCAGCAGTCCATGGCCGTATTACCCACGCCAATGATCAGAACCTTCTCGCCGATACTGTCGATATGATCGAAAGCCACGGACTCGAGCCAGTTAATGCCGATATGCACATGATCCGGATCGTCGTAACGGCCGGGAATTTCCAGATTCTTGCCTTTGGGCGCACCGCTCCCGACAAAAACCGCGTCGTAACCCTCAGCAAGCAGCTTCGTCATGCTCTCGATGGGTGAGCTGAGCCGCAGATCGACGCCCATGTCGACAATCATTCTGATTTCTTCATCGAGAACGTCGACGGGCAGTCGGAATGACGGAATATTGGTGCGCATCAACCCGCCGGGCTTGTCCAGGGCTTCGTACATGACGACTTCATAGCCCAGGGGAATCAGATCATTGGCAACCGCCAGGGATGCACAACCCGCCCCGATGCAGGCCACCCGCTTGCCGTTTTTCGCCTCAGGCGCCGTCGGCAGCAGCTCGGATACATCACCGCGATTGTCCGCGGCAACACGCTTGAGACGACAAATCGCAACGGGCTTGTCCTCGACACGTCCGCGACGACAAGCCGGTTCGCACGGTCTGTCGCAAACCCGACCCAGAATGGACGGAAATACGTTCGACTTGCGGTTAAGCATATAAGCGTCGGTAAAACGGCCCTGAGCGATGAGCCGGATATAACCGGGCACATCCGTGTGGGCCGGACAGGCCCACTGGCAATCGACGACTTTATGGAAGTAGTCCGGGTTGGAAATATCCGTGGGTTTCATCAGCAGAAATTTATTGGCTTTGTGTTGTTGATACTTGTCCGGTAGCTGCGGGCAACCACTGGGCGGGCCTAAGCATTTGATTATACATTTGGCCAGCCCGCGTGCGGCGGCTTGACAGCGAACCGCTGCCGGATGAAAGAATCACCGTTGGATATAGCCACGGACGCACCCATGAGCCCCCAGCCGGAACGATACGCCGCCCTGGCCCTGCAGTTGGCCACCCATTGTGTCAACGCCTGTCCCGACCGTGAGTCGGCACGGGCCCGGATGGCCGAGAACATCGCCCGGGTGCGTCAGAAAGTCGCTGGTAGCAAAGCCTTCATTCGCCAGTACAGTGGCGAGGAAGCCAGGCTGGTGGTCCTGCCGGAGTACTTTCTGACGGGCTTTCCCATGGGGGACTCGGTGCCTGCCTGGCGGGACAAGGCCGCTCTGGAGATCGACGGGCCTGAATATGAGGCTCTCGGCGCCATTGCGGCGGACTTCGATATCTACCTGGCCGGCAATGCCTACGAAGCAGACCCCCACTTCCCGACACTGTATTTCCAGTGCAGCTTTCTGCTGGCCCCCTCCGGAGATGTGGTGCTGCGGTATCGACGCATGATCTCCCTGAGTGGCCCTACGCCCTACGATGTCTGGGACCGCTACCTGGAAATCCATGGACTGGAGGGCGTTTTCCCGGTGGCTGACACGCCCATTGGCCGAATTGCCGCCATCGCCTCCGAAGAAATTCTTTACCCGGAAATCGCTCGTTGCCATGCCATGCGGGGTGCGGAGATCTTCATTCACTCCACCAGCGAGGCCGGCATGCCGCAGGACTCCATCAAGGAAATCGCCCGCCGGGCGCGGGCCCTGGAAAACCTGGCTTATGTCGTATCAGCCAATTCCGCGGCCCTGACCGATATCCCGGTCCCGGCAGAATCCACCACGGGCATGAGCAAGGTCGTGGATTACCACGGTCATGTGATGGCTGAGGCCATGCCGGGCGGGGAATCCATGGTGGCCAACGCGACCATCGATCTGGCGGCCCTGCGGGCCACGCGGCGGCAGACGGGCCTGACCAACATGCTGTCCCGGCAACCCTTTCAGGCCTATGCCCAGAGCTATGCACAGGCTGAGTTTCGAGCCCCGAACGGCTTGCTGGGAGAAAGCGGGGTCCGGCTGCCCGAGCGGGCTGATTTCGTGGCCGCTCAGCTCTCGGATATAGAACGCCTCGCCCGCAAAGGGCTGATCTAGCGAGCGGCGTGGCAGCCGAGCTTCTGACCGGGAATGGCGCCCGTCAGCTGCCCGTCGTGCCAGACAAGCTGACCATTGACCAGGGTTGCCGCGATGCTGGAGCGAAAACTCACACCGTCGAAAGGCGTCCAGCCACACTTGTATAACGCGGTCGCATCACTGGCCCGCGTGGGCGACTCCAGGTCCACCAGGACCAGGTCGGCCCAGTAGCCCTCTCGCAGATAGCCCCGATCGGGTATTCCGAACAGTTCAGCCACGGCGTGACTGGTTTTGCGCACCACCTGCTCCAGGGGCAGCGCACCCTCGTGATAGTGCTCCAGCACGCTGAGCAAGGCATCCTGCACCAGGGGCAGACCGGCGGGCGCCTGGAAGTAGCTGCCTGCCTTTTCCTCGGCGGTGTGCGGCGCATGATCCGTAGCCACCACATCGATCCGGTCCTCGACCAGGGCCGCGAGTAATGCCGCGCGATCTGCCGCAGTCTTAACGGCCGGATTGCATTTGATCCGCGCACCCAGCCGCGCGTAGTCGTCAGCAGAAAAATACAAATGGTGGGCGCACACTTCAGCAGTAATCCGCTTGTCAGCCACGGGGCCGACGCTGAACAGCTCCATTTCCCTGGCCGTCGTCAGATGCAGCACATGCAGTCGAGCGTCGTGGCGCGTGGCCATGTCGACAGCGAAAGATGAGGATTTGTAACAAGCCTCCGCTGATCGAATCGCCGGATGCTCGGACATCGGCACATCCTCGCCGTAGCGCTCGCGGGCGGCGGCGGCATTGGCCTCGATCATGGGCGAGTCTTCGCAATGGGTAACAATCAGCAGCGGCGCATCAGCAAATAACTGCTCCAGGGTCTCCGGATCGTCGACCAGCATATTGCCCGTGGAGGCACCCATAAAAACCTTGATGCCGCAGGCTTCGGCAGGCGTGATCGCCCGCAGTTCATCCAGGTTGTCGTTGGTTGCCCCCAGGTAGAAGGCAAAATTTGCCCGGGCCCGCCCGGCAGCCCGCGCGTATTTATCCGCCACTGCCTCGCGGTTAGTCGTTGCCGGTTTCACATTGGGCATTTCCATGAAACTGGTAATGCCGCCGGCGACGGCCGCGGCCGACTCCGTTGCCATGTCGCCCTTGTGGGTCAGACCCGGCTCGCGAAAGTGAACCTGATCGTCGATGAAGCCCGGCACCAGGTAACGACCGGCTGCGTCCAGCACCGGCTCATTGCCCTGGCCAGCGAGCGAGGGCGCGATGGCGTCGATCCGCCCGTCCTGCACCCGCAGGTCCGCTTCGGTAATCCGCCCTTCGTTAACAAGGCGGGCATTGGTAATCAGCAGGGAATTTTTAGCCACAGGTGAGATCCAACCGGAACAAAGGCGACGAATCACCGTTAGGTCACCAGTATACTCAACCGCCTTCCCGACCCTGCCCCTACGAGGTCATTAATGTCTGCGCACTCCATCCTCACGCACTCCGCCCTTGCCTGCCTGCTGCTGGCAGCCCAGTTCACCCCGGCCCTGGCTGAGGTCGACATCCCCCGCACGGTCCGGGTTCTGGACAACGGCCTCACGGTGATCGTGCACGAGGACCGTAAAGCGCCGGTGGTAGCGGTCAATATCTGGTACCACGTCGGGTCAAAAAACGAGCCGGCGGGCCGTACCGGATTTGCTCACCTGTTCGAGCATCTGATGTTTCAGGGCAGTGAGAATTTTGACGACGAGTATTTGCCCTTTATGCAGAAAATCGGCGCCACGGACCTGAATGGGACGACCTGGTTCGACCGAACCAATTATTTCCAGACCGTGCCCAAGAACGCCCTGGATGCGGCGCTATTCCTGGAGTCAGATCGCATGGGCCACTTCGCCGGGTCCATTACCCAGGACAAACTGGACGAGCAGCGCGGCGTGGTACAGAACGAAAAACGGCAGGGCGAAAACCAGCCTTACGGAAAAGTTTTTGAAACGCTGCTGCCGCGTGTGTTCACTGGCGGGCACCCCTATTCGTGGGAAACCATCGGCTCCATGGCAGACCTGGAGGCCGCGTCACTGGAGGATGTGAAGGACTGGTTCGCCACCTGGTATGGGCCGAATAACGCTGTGCTGGTCATTGCCGGCGACGTGGATACCGACGACGCCCTGGCCCGAGTCGAAAAGTTCTTTGGCGATATCCCGCCCGGCCCGGCGCTGACCCGGGCCCGGGAGTGGATTCCGAGACACACCGGTGACCGCCGGCTGGAAATGGTGGACCGGGTGCCGCAAGCCCGCGTCTACATGGCCTGGACGGGCCCGGCCTGGGGATCACGGGACGCTCACCTGCTGGCCCTGGCCGCTGACATCATCGGGGGCGGCAAAAACTCCCGCTTGTACGAAAGGCTCGTCTACACCGACCAGATCGCGACGGACTCGGCGTTGGCACCCCTGAATATGGAGATAGCCGGCATCACCTACCTGGTGGCGTCGGCCCAGCCAGGCATGGAACTGGGCACCGTGGAAAAGGCCGCTCGCGAGGAACTGGCCCGCTTCATCAACAAAGGACCCACTCAACGAGAGCTTGAGCGAGCCCAGGCACAGCACCGCGCCAATTTCCTGCGCGGCATCGAAAGAATCGGCGGCTTTGGCGGCAAGTCAGAAGTCCTGGCACAGAGTGCCGTCTACGCGGGCGACCCGGATGCCTGGCAACGCGAGCTGGACGATGTCGCCAACGCGACCCGTGAGGATCTGCGGCAAGTCGCCGCTCAATGGCTCGGTGACGGCGCCTTTGTGCTGTCGGTCAAACCCGAGCCGGCCTTGCAGGCAGATGCGGCCGGCTTTGACCGGTCGGCGGGACCGCCGCCACCCTCCGACTTCCCCACCATCGACTTCCCGGCCTTCACCCGTCAGCGTCTGGATAACGGTCTGCAAGTCATCATCTCCCAACGACCGAATCAGCCCCTGGTTGAGATGTCACTGCAAATCGACGCCGGCTACGCGGCGGACCAGTTCGCCCGGCCCGGAATCGCGGGACTGACCCTGGCCATGCTGGATGAAGGCACGAAGAAGCGCTCCTCGCTGGAAATCAGTGAGGCCCTGGCCATGCAGGGTGCCCGCCTCAGTGCCGGCTCCGGCCTGGACACCTCCTCGGTACGCCTGTCCGCCCTGGCTGAAAACCTGGACCCCTCCCTGGATATTTTTGCCGATGTGGTACTCAACCCGGTGTTCCCGGACGGCGAACTGGATCGCCTGCGCAAACTGGGGATCGCCAGCATTCAGCAGGAAAAGAACCGGCCCAATTCCATGGCCCTGCGCGTGCTGCCCAGACTGCTTTACGGCGAGGGACACCCCTATGCCCAGCCTCTGACCGGTTCGGGCACAGAAGCCGACCTGCTGGCCGCACAGCGCGCTGATCTGGTGGCGTTTCATTCCACCTGGTTCAAACCTAATCGCGCCAGCCTGGTGGTGGTCGGCGATCTGGATCCCGATGCGCTGCTGAAAAAACTCAACCG
This sequence comes from Gammaproteobacteria bacterium, assembly GCA_051008735.1. Lineage (GTDB taxonomy): Bacteria > Pseudomonadota > Gammaproteobacteria > Steroidobacterales > J054. Next base: position 8,292 of record JBPCXH010000250.1, read on the forward strand.
GCTGTTCGGCAGCTGGCAACCGGGTGAGACCCCCGTGAAAAAGCTCGGTGGGGCCAAGGGCAGTCGCAGCAAGACACTTTATTTTGTCGACAAACCGGATGCCGACCAGTCCGTCATCTTCGTGGGCCAGTTGATTCCGCCCCGCGATAATCCCGATGAAATTGCGATTCGCGCCGCCAATAATATTCTCGGTGGCAAATCCACGGCCCGCATCAACATGAACCTGCGCGAGGACAAAGGGTGGTCCTACGGCGCCTACAGCACAATTCTCGATGCCCGCGGCCAGCGACCCTTGCTGGCCTATGCACCGGTGCAGTCGGACAAGACCCGTGAATCCATCGCCGAAATACGGCGCGAGTTCGATGCCTTCGTCTCTGACGAGCCACCCACTCAGGAAGAACTGCAGACGGTGGTAGACAGCGCCACCCTGTCCTTGCCAGGGCGCTGGGAAACTTCGGGCGCCGTGCTGGCCTCCATCGGCGAAATCGTGCGCTTCGGCCTGCCGGATGATTACTGGTCAAGTTATCCCGGCCGCGTTCGGTCACTTGAACTGCCTGATGTGGATCGAGTCGCTCGCGATGTTATCCGGGCCAAGGATCTGATCTGGGTTGTTGTCGGCGACCGACAACTTCTTGAAGCAAATCTTGAGGAACTGGGCTTTGACGACATCCAGGAGTTGAACACCGACGGTCAGCCTGTGTCGGAACAGGCCACCGGCAACTAAGCTGCAACGTGAATAGCCGGCAGTCTGAGAAGACTTTCTACGGGTGGTATGTCGTCGCCGCCTCCGTGGCCATCTATTTCTTCACCAATGGCATGACCTTGTTCGTGCCACAGAATCTGTTTCCGCGTTTCATCGAGACCTTTAACGCGACCCCGGCACAAGTCAGCTACATGACAGCGACCTCCCTGGGGCTGGCCGCGCTTATTGCACCCTTTATTGGTGTCATCGTGGATCGGGCCGGGGTCCTGCGGGTGATTCGTGCCGGGCTGGTCGTCATGGCCGTGTGCTTTTGCCTCTACCCCTTCGCTCGCAGCCTCACTGACCTGTACATCCTGCATGCTTTCCTCGCCCTGGGCCTGGCCCTGTCCGGTCTGCTGGTTAATGTCGTGCTGCTGTCCAACTGGTTTGTGGCCCGTCGGGGCTTCGTCATCGGCATGCTGGCCGCCGGCTCGAGCGCGGCGGGCGCGCTGATGCCCGTCGCTATCGCACCGCTGGTCAATGATCCGGACTTCGGCTGGCGCTGGGGCGTCGGCGCCCTGACCATAGGTTTCATTCTGTTTGCCTTGCTGCCGGGCTTCATCATCCTGCGTGAACGGCCGGGTGACCTGGGGCTGCACGCTGACGGGGCAGCCACAAGCCCGCCTGTGGAGCAGTCTGCAACCAGCGGCGTGAGTCTGCGGACCGCGCTGGGCTCTCGCACCTTCTGGTGCCTGGCGCTGGGCTCAGCGGCCCTGTGGTATTCGATTCAGGCCATGAACAGTCAGGTCACCATTTATTTCGAGCAGGAAGGCGGCCTGACCCCCGTACGAGCCACTTTGCTCTACTCGGTGATCTTCTGGTGCAGTTTTGCCGGCAAGTTCCTGTTCGGCGCAATCAGCGATCGAATGCCGAAAAGACAGGTGATGCTGATAGCCAGCCTGATTCTCTTCAGCGGCTGCCTGCTGCTGTTCGAACCCCGCGCAGATGGCCTTGCGCTGACGGCCAGCCTGCCTCGACTGGCTACCTTTGCTGCCGTTTTCGGGCTGGGCTTTGGCGGCAGCTTCACCATGATCCAGCTGGTGGCAGTGGAGAGCTTCGGCCAGCGTTCCCTGGGCAAGATTCTCGGTTTCATTACCCTGATTGATGCCCTGGGCGCCTTTGCCGGAACCATTCTGAGCGGTCAGCTGCGGACTGCCACCGGCAGCTATCTGTTGCCCTTCGGGGTGATTGCGGCAGTGGCACTGTTCGGCGTAATCAACGTGCTGTTCATCCGCCCGGTCCAGGCCAGCGACTAAGTCGCTCCGCCCGCTTGCGCGGACTGGTCAGCTGTGCAAAATACCGGCCTCGCAGCACCTGCACCGGCGTTCACGGACAGCACCGCTGAATAAGGACAAGGAATGATCAAGGCCGAAGGACTCACCAAGCACTACGGCGCTTTGAAAGCCGTTGATGGCATCTCTTTCAAAGTCGAACCCGGCGAAGTTCTGGGCTTCCTGGGACCCAACGGGGCCGGCAAATCCACCACAATGCGCATGTTTGCGGGCTTTGTTCCACCCTCGGCAGGCCATGCAGAGATCTGCGGCTACTCCATCGCCACCCAGGCCCGGGAAGCCAAATCCCGGCTCGGCTATCTGCCAGAAGGCGCACCGACTTACGGTGAGATGGCCGTGGGTGAATTTCTCGACTTCATTGCAGCCATCCGCGGCCTGCGCGGCAGCGCGGCCCGCAACAGTGTCGAGGAAATCATCGACCGACTGAACATCCGGGAAGTGGTGAAGCAGAAAATCGACACCCTGTCGAAGGGCTTCAAGCGTCGTGTCGGTCTGGCGCAGGCCATTATTCACGATCCGCCGGTACTGATTCTGGATGAGCCCACCGACGGCCTGGACCCGAATCAGAAACACGAAGTCCGGCAACTCATCGCCGAGATGTCGGCTAACAAAATCATTGTCATTTCCACCCATATTCTGGAAGAGGTGGACGCGGTCTGTAATCGCGCCATCATCATCGCCAACGGCCGTATTCTGGCGGACGAAACCCCGGAGGCGCTGATCAACCGCTCGCGTTACCACAATGCCGTGAGCATGAAGCTGGGCCGGGGCGCTGATATGGCCGCCATTACTGCCGCACTGGCTAAGGTCAACGGCGTCTCCCAGGTCGAAGCAGCCGACGACGGTCGCGTGATCACAGCCTTCCCCCAGAACAATGCACAGATTCTTACCGCGATCGGTGATCTTGCCGGTGCTCAGGCCTGGCCACTGGAGCAGTTACAGCTGGAATCGGGCCGGCTTGATGAGGTTTTCAGAACCATCACAACCACAGAGGCAAGCCAATGAGCGCCATAAAAATCATTGCTGCCAGGGAACTGAAAGCTTACTTTGCAACCCCCGTGGCCTTCGTCTTCATCGTGATCTTTCTGGCGCTGAGCGGCGTCTTTACGTTTTACCTCGGTGGCTTCTACGAGCGGGGGCAGGCGGACCTGCAACCTTTCTTCAACTTCCATCCGTGGCTTTATCTGTTCCTGGTTCCCGCCATCTCCATGCGACTGTGGGCCGAAGAGCGCAAGTCCGGCAGCATCGAGTTGCTGATGACCCTGCCTGTTTCCGTCTGGGATGCGGTCGTCGGCAAATTCCTGGCAGCCTGGTTATTCACGGCTGTCGCCCTGGCCCTGACCTTCCCCATGTGGATCACGGTCAACTATCTGGGCGAGCCCGACAACGGCGTGATCATCACCGCTTATCTGGGCAGCCTGCTGATGGCCGGCGCCTTCCTGGCGATTGGTTCCTGCATCTCAGCCGCCAATCGCAACCAGGTCGTCGCCTTCATAATTACGGTCGTCATTTGCTTCATCTTTTTGCTGAGCGGTTTCCCTCTGGTACTCGACTTTGTGGGCGGCGCGCCCCCGGTCGTTACAGAGACGGTGGCGGGCTTGAGCTTCCTCACCCACTTCAACGCCCTGAGCAAAGGAGTGATTGACCTGCGCGATGTGGTTTATTTCCTGCTGGTGATCGTGGCCTGGCTATATGCCACAACCATCGCCCTTGAACTGAAGAAGGCGGACTGAGATGAACGCAATGGACACTCGCGGACGCCTGGGCCTGATTGCCCTGGTCGCCCTGTTCCTGGTGGCGGTGGTACTGAGCAACCTCTCCCTGCGCGGCATTCGCCTGGACTTGACCGAAAATCGTCTTTACACGCTGTCCGAAGGCACCTATGCCGTGCTGGGGCGAATTCCGGAAACCATCAACCTGTATTTCTTTTTCTCCGAGCGCGGCACAACCGACATCCCACAGCTGCGCACCTACGCCGATCGGGTGAAGGAAATGCTGGAGGAGTTCGAGGAAAACGCCGATGGCCGCCTGAATATTCGCTTTGTCGATCCGCTGCCATTCTCTGAGGACGAAGATCGAGCGAGCGAATTCGGACTGCAAGGCGTCGATCTGCGCGCCGGCGGAGACCCGGTATTCATGGGTATCGCCGGGACTAACAGCATCGGCGATGAAGAAGTCATCAGCTTTCTCGACCCCAGTAAAGAATCCTTCCTGGAATACGAACTGGCCAAGCTGATTTACAGCCTGTCAGTCACCGACAAGCCGGTCATTGGCTTGCTGACCCCCTTACAGATGACGGCGGGCTTTGATCCGGCCACGCAACAGCTTTCGCAGCCCTGGGTAGTGACCCAACAGGTGGAGCAATTGTTCGAACTGCGTTCATTGCCGGCCGGCACCGACCGCATCGATGAGGACATTGACGTGCTCATGGTGGTGCACCCCAAAGATCTCGGCGACGGGACGCTGTACGCCATTGATCAGTTCATCATGCGCGGCGGCCGGGCCCTGTTGTTCGTGGATCCCTATGCTCAGGCCGATTCTCAGCCGCCCGCGGTCCCCGGTATGACTCAGCCGGGCGGCGGCGCCTCGGACCTGAATCGTCTGCTGGCGCCGTGGGGCATTACGATCCCAGCGGGTGAGGTCATCGGAGATGATCGTTACGCCTTGTCCGTTTCGGGCTTTGGCGGACGGCCCGTACGTTTTCTGCCCCTGCTGGGCATCACTCAGGGCAGCATTGACCCGGACGATGTGATCACTGCAGGGACCCAGAACCTCAACCTGGGCTTCTCAGGCTACATCAGCGTGGCCGATGAAGCCGCTGTCGAGGTGACGCCGCTAATCCAGTCCAGTGACCTGGCCGGCATTCTGGCCGCTGATGAACTGGCCTTCGTGCAAAACCCGGAAACCCTGCGCAACAATTTTAGCCCCACGGGTCAGACCTACGTGCTGGCCGCGCGCCTGCAAGGCGCCGTGAGCAGTGCCTTTCCCGGTGGCCCGCCACCCCTGCCTGATAGTGGTGCGACCGTAGAGAGCGCCAGTCACCTGTCGGCCTCTGACGGACCGATCAACGTCGTGCTGGTCGCCGACACGGACATCCTGACGGATCGCCTGTGGGTGCAGATACAAAATTTCCTGGGACAGCAGCTGGCCACGGCATTTGCCGGCAATGGCGACTTCCTGATCAATGCTCTGGACAACCTGACCGGCAGCAATGACCTTATCAGTATCCGCGGGCGAGCCGCCTACACCCGGCCCTTTACCCGGGTACAGGACTTGCGACGGGATGCGGAGGATAAATTCCGCCTGACGGAACAGAGCCTGCAGCAGGAACTCAATGAACTCGAAGCGGCCTTATCTGAGCTGCAGTCCCAGCGGGTCGATGGTGGCACCGTGCTGATGAACGCCGAGCAGGAAGCGGAGCTGGATCGCTTTCAGGAACAGCGCCTGCGCATCCGCAAGGAAATTCGGCAGGTGCAGCGCGACCTGGACAAGAGTATCGAGAACCTGGGCATGCGCCTGAAGGTCATCAATATTTTCTTGATACCCGTCGTATTCATCGGTTTCGGACTGATGCTGGTCCTCTTGCGTCGCAGTCGAACCGCTTAGGGAGAAGCGCCGATGAATCAACGTAACCTGGTGATCCTGATCGCCTCCCTGGCGCTGGTCGCTCTGGCCGTGATCCTGACCAGTCCGGGCGACCAGAGTAGTCTGGGTGAAGGTGACCTGCTGCTGCCGGGCCTGGCCGAGAACCTGAACGATGTCACCCAACTTAGCGTACGTCGCAGCGGTTCAGAACAAGTGGCCGTCCTGACACGCACGGAGAACGGCTGGGTTGTCAGCGACCGTGATAATTATCCGGCGAACTTCACGCGACTGAGGCAGAACCTGCGCGGTCTGGCAGAAGCCCGCCTATTCGAGACCAAGACAGCCAATCCGGAATTCTACGACCGCCTGGGTGTGCAGGACATCAGCGAACCCCTGGCCACCGGGACAGAGTTCACGCTGGGCGGCACGGATTTGAAGGCACAAATAATCGTCGGACGCACCGACGAAGGCGGCGGCAATCTGGCCTACGTGCGTCGCAGCGGCGAAGCCCAAAGTTACCTGGTCAAGGCAAGCCTGGACCCGGGTAAGAGCGCCAATGACTGGCTTGATGCCAATATTCTCGATATTCCGTCCAGCCGCGTGCGCTCCGTCGAGATCCGCCACCCCGACGGCGAGATCCTGGCGATTGCCAAAGGACGCAGTGAATCAGTCAATTACACCGTGGCGGATATACCGCCCGGTCGCAGCCTGACCTATGAAGGGGCGGCCAACGCTATCGGCGCTGCGCTGGCCGGCTTGAGCCTGGACGATGTGCAGTCAGCCAACACTTTTGATCCGGGCGATATTGAGGCTACCGTGGCCACCTTTGAGACCTTTGATGGCCTGCGACTGACGGTTCATACCTGGGCGCCGCCTGAAGGACAAAGGCGCGTGGCCTTCTCGGCCGAGGCGACCATTGCGAAGCCTGCCAATGATGACGCAGCAAGCGATGAGATCGGGGAATCCGGCCCCGTGGATGCAGAAGCCGTGGCAGGCATCATAGATGAGGCAGCCGATATCACGGCGCGTCTTGGCGGCTGGGTTTACACGCTGCCCAGCTTCAAAAGTGAACAGTTCGTGCAGCGCATGAACGGCTTACTTGCCGCACCTGAATAAGGCGCCCGAATCGCGAAGCCACGCCATTCTTTTGTCTACCAGGGCACGGTTGCTCCGGTGTATTTGTAGAAACCGCCGGACATTTCCGGGGTGAAGTCCCTGATCACACCGATCATACCGCTGACAGAGACAGGCCTCTCGACCTTGCCCTCCAGGGGCAGGTTACGGGTCCTGTCATCAATGATCAGGCCAGGTGAGAACAGACCAATCATTATCTGGTTCTTCTGCGCCTTGGTCTGCCCTGACAATGTATGCATGAACATATTCAGGGCCGCCTTGCTGCCGCGATAAAAGAAACTGCCAGGGCCGTAGCTGTCTTCGATGGAGCCCTGCAGGCTGGACACGGTCATTATTTTCTTCTGGTCGCTCATGGCCACGCTGTCGAAGAAAGCCTCAGCCATTTTCAGCGGACCAATAGCGTTGGTACGGACATAGAGGTCCCACAGATCATAATTCAGGCGGCCGAAAAAGGAGCCGCGTAACTGCAGGCTGTCACCGAAAAAACCGGCGTTATTCAACAGCACATCGATGGGCTGTTTTTTATATTTTTTGGCCAGCGAATCAATCATGTCATGGCGCAGGATATCGAGCTGCTCCACCTTGATATTCGGATATTCCTGGGCGAGACCCCTGAGGATTTCAGCTTCGGCAGGCCGACGACAGGTGGCAATAATGTTCCAGCCCAGGGCAGCGTACTGGCGCACAAACTCCAGACCGATGCCTCGATTACTCCCGGTGATCAGCACCGTCGGCTGCTCCGGATCAAAATCTGCGACAGCCGGCGCGGGCAAGAACAGAATCAGGCACAGCAGGGAAATCAGGCAGACACGGACGGTGGCGATGTTCGCGGGCATGGAGCAACTCCGTTAATAGCCCGACAACCCGGGGGAGTCAGGCGACCGGCGAAACCCCTGTCCGCCGGCCTTGGACCCTGACCCTAGCAGGCCCGGCCGGACTCCGGCAAAGCTGCAAGCTCGCCAAGCCCGCGCTGTGAAAGGGCCTGAGCCGGTCCTGCCACCGCCCCGTAACTAATCAGAAAGCCATCAGGCTTTCATCAGTTCTCGGGGGGGCTGATCCCGGATAGTGCATTCCGTCGGCAGCACATACCGCTGCCACATTGAATTCGAGCACGAGGCCAGGCCCAGGTGGGGCCAGCCTCAGAGAGTCAGAAAATTTTCATTTAAGGAGTACCGACATGAACAAGCTGAACACAACCGATCGCTTCACCGCCCGCACCTTCGCTACCACCTTCGTGGCCGCCACCCTGCTGCTGATGACCGGCAACGCTCAGGCTCAGCAGGTCGCCGACACCTTCGTCTTCCCCAGCGCGGGCCAAAACCAGAACCAGCAGGCCGTTGACAGCTTCCAGTGCCAGAGCTGGGCCCGCGATCTGACCGGTTTTGATCCCATGCGCCGCGCCCCGGCCGCAACCGAGCCGCCGCCTCAATCCACCGTCGCCCAGGATACGACCCGCGGCTTGTTTACCGGTGTTCTTGCAGGCGCAGCCCTGGGAGCCGTTGTTGACGGCCAGGACGGTGCAGGCAAGGGTGCCCTGGCCGGTGGCGTGCTGGGCGGCCTGACGGGTAATGCCCGCGGTCGGAGCAATACCGCCAACCAGCGGAGCACCTGGGAACAGCGGCAGGCAGCCGAGTATGACCAGCAGCGATCCAACTGGAACCGTGCCTTCGCCGTCTGCATGGAAGGCCGTGACTACACGGTCCGCTAAGCCCCCGCGCAGCGCGTCTACAGCAGGCCCCGCCTTCCGCGGGGCCTGCTTTTTTTGTGTCTCGAATCAGGGTTAGCCATAGTCACCCCCCCCCGCAAAAACGCCCCGATTCACGGTTGAACCGGCTCTTTAAGTGCGCCGTCGGGCCTGCTCAACCCTTGCCTTTTGCCGTTCTGGCGGTCAATATCCGCCCGCGATCTCCGTTTTGGCCTGTCTTTAAACTACCCGTCCGATTCAGGGCACCAGGTTCAAGTCACCCACTACGACCAGATTGTTCGAATCCGCGCCCGATTTGTGCACGGCTTGTCTATTGTGGAGGCCTATCATGGCTACAGGAACCGTAAAGTTTTTTGATACCAAGAAAGGGTTTGGATTCATCCAGCCCGAGTCCGGCGAAAAAGACGTCTTTGTTCATATCAGTGCAGTCGAGCAGGCTGGACTGGGCACCCTGACCGAAGGTCAGCGTGTTGAGTTTGACGTTGTTGAAGAACGCGGCAGATCAGCTGCTGGCAATCTGAAAGCAGCCTGATACTTGCGACAGGTGCCCGTCGGGCACCCCGATTGCAACAAAAATAGCGGCCTTAACGGGCCGCTATTTTTTTGCGCTGCATCAAGCTATGAACAAACCCTCATGCAGCAACGGGAACCCTGGACTGGCTAAAAATCAGACCTTGATCATTCCCAGTGCGATTCCGAGCATCGTGAAGGCAAGCAGACTGACGGCGACAATCCCGCCCAGCATGCACAGGTTAAAAAATGCTTCTCCGAACATGACTCTCTCCGATTGATTGGAGTTAAGCCATTCTGGCCCACTAGCGGTTCAGCACAATTCGCAGATCTACCTAGACGACTAGTGGGCTGTCAGTAAAAGACCAGAGAAGGCCACGGCGCCGCCCACGAAGGCCAGAAAATCGATCCGGGATGGCTGGATACGAGGCAGTTCCACCGCCATGGCCACAACAATGATCCCACCCGCCAGGAAAGAAAATGCCAGCAGGAACACCTGGTCGGACACCGCTGTAAAAATACCCAGCAGCCAGCCTGCCACCGTGGCAATGACCAGTTCATACCGCAGCCAGCGACGATAAAAAACCGGATCATCTTCGTAGGACAAGTAATTCAAGCCCACGAAGTGCAGAGACATGGCAAGGGCAAAAATAATTCCCGGCTCTGAACCATGGTCCCATTTCTCGCCCAACAGATAAGCGATAAGGAAACTGTAGGCCAGCGAACTGATAACCGTGAAGCCCGAGCGAAAAAAGCTTGGGGACTCACCAGCTGATTCAGAATTCCGACTCAGCATGGCACGGCGGTTCAGGGCAATGCCGTAGTAAAAAACAAAGCCTGCCATGGCGACCATGTAGGCATGACGTTCGAGGTAGCGCAACCAGCCGGTGTGTGGCGTCTCCATGAGCTTGGCCTGCTGGGATGCCAGCAGGGGCAGGATATCGATGAACACGTAAGCGATGGCCACGCCAGCCGATGCGGATATCCAGGGCCCGGCCTGCCCGCGCAGAAAACGGAACCTGGGCGTGAAGATATGGACGCCAACCAAAAGAATCATGCC